>CAJXWT010000041.1 GCA_913062595.1 uncultured Fidelibacterota bacterium | reverse complement strand
CCTGAAATCCCCCAGCGGATTTCTTCTTCCGTGGGGTTGGGATTCTTATCCAAAAGGTGCTTGGATGACATGATCATTCCTGGGGTGCAGAATCCGCACTGCAGGCCGTGTTCTTCCATGAAGCCTTCCTGCAATGGATGAAGTGCTTCTCCTTCCATGCCTTCAATGGTAGTCACCTCACGGCCATTGGCCTGTACGGCAAATACAGTACAGGATTTGACCGCTGTTCCATCCAGCAGAACGGTGCAGGCACCGCAATGAGTGGTGTCACAGCCAATATGGGTCCCGGTTAGTCCATGGTTATCCCGGATGAAATGAACCAGCAACAGGCGATCTTCTACTTCCGCCGATTTTGCTTCTCCATTGATATTGACTGTAATTGATTGGGTTGCCATCAGGAGCCTCCTTCCGCTCTGTCTTTTGCGGTTTGTATTGCTCTGGCTGTCAAGATTTTAACAACAGCCCTTTTGTATTCTTCTGAGCCACGATGATCGCCAACAGGTTGGGCAACAGCGGCGGCCAATTCTGACGCTTTATCAATGTCATCACTGGATACGGATGTTCCAACCAATGCATCCTGTGCTTCTGTGGCCCGGATAGGTGTAGGTCCTACATTGGTTAAGGCAATTCCGGCACTAGAGCAGTTATCGCCATCAAATTGGAGTGCGGCTGCTGCACCAGCAATGGCGTAGTCACCTACTTTTCGCTCCAGCTTTTTATATGTAGCGCCTGATTTTCCATTGGGATTTGGTATTTTTATTTCGGTCAGAATTTCATTTTGTTCAAGGGCTGTCATTAGTGGGCCTTTGAAAAAGTCATCAATTGCGATTGTACGCTCTCGACCGCCTAAAATTCCTCCTGGTCCTTTTATGACGACCTCTGCGCCAAGAGCGACCATGGTTGCCGGATGATCATTGGCTGGATCGCCGTGGGCAATATTGCCGCCCACAGTTGCCATATTGCGGACCAATGGATCAGCGATGACCTCAGATGTGTCTTTTAAAATAGGATATTTTTCTGCAATCAGATCTGATGTTTCCAGCGTAGCTTCGCGTGTCATAGCGCCGATACAAAGGTATCCATTCTCTTCTTTAATATAGTTGAGATCGGAAAGTCCATTTATATCGATAAGGTTGGTTGGTTCTGCAAGCCGTAGTTTCATCATTGGGATCAGGCTATGTCCGCCGGCAAGGATTTTGGCGTCTTCGCCAAGTTCACCAAGCAGTTTGATGGCCTCATTCAAGGTTGCAGGTGCATGATAGTCAAATGACCCTGGGATCATAGTACGCCTCCTTTTCTATTTACCTTCTCGTACTATAACGTGTGGCGGCCCCTCCAATAGGGCTCTGAAGTGTAGTTATAATCCAAATAATAATCAAGGAATACCCGATAAATTTATTGGCCCTTCCATTGACATTTAAGTGATAAAGCCCTAGCTTTGCCTTTATGAAATTGAAGGACATCCAGTCTATCGAAAATGTTCAGGATTGGCTGGAAAAGCATAATTATATAGCCGATCGACCTTTGGCTACATCGATCTACTTATCTTTAGTAATGGAGAAACCCATTTTTCTTGAAGGTGAACCAGGTGTGGGCAAAACAGAAGTGGGTAAAGTATTGGCCCAAATTCTAGATACGGACCTGATTAGACTCCAATGTTATGAAGGTTTGGATGTGCATAATGCTATCTATGAGTGGAATTATTCGCGGCAGATTTTGCAAATCCGAATGATGGAAGCGGAGGGACAAACGAGTAAAGATGACATTTCTAAAGAAATTTTTGGCCCAGAATTTTTGATTAAACGGCCCCTATACCAGGCAATTGATTATAGCGGCGATAATCCACCTGTACTATTGATCGATGAATTAGATCGGGCGGATGAAGAGTTCGAGGCCTATTTACTAGAAGTACTTTCGGAATTTCAAATCTCGATACCTGAAATCGGAACTGTAAAAGCGACAAATCCGCCGGTGGTAGTTGTCACTTCTAATCGTACCAGAGAGATCCATGATGCATTGAAGCGGCGCTGCCTTTACCATTGGATTGGTTATCCGTCAGCGGTGCAAGAGTTTGAAATTATCAAACGTAAAATTCCCGATGTCCAGGATTCTCTTGGCAAGCAGGTTGTCGCTTTTGTCCAGGCTATACGCCAGCAGGATTTTTATAAACTACCTGGTATTGCCGAAACGATTGACTGGGCCAATGCGCTGATAAAACTGGGCACAACGGAGCTATCAACCGAAATAACCTCCGATACATTAGGCACACTCCTCAAATACCAGGATGATATTGAAAAAATGGATAACGAGACTACCCATGGCTTGGTCCAGCGCGCATTCGCAGAAGCCAATCTGATTTCCGTATAATACACTTGCTGTGAATACAGTAGTCCAATCCCAACTCCATGATGCCATAACTGTATTTGGACGGTTCCTTCGTCAGGCTGGTTATAGTGTAGGTACTGGAGAAATTATGACCGCCATTGCTGCTAGTTCGAAAATAGACCTGTTAAATCGAGAAGACTTTCGCCATGCACTGAAAGCCTGTCTCATTACGGATCATAAGTTCATCCCCTTGTTTGATCAATTATTTGATCTTTACTGGCGCAATCCTGATCGGATCGAAAATGTATCTGATATTCTGCGCAAATTATATGAATCCCGTTTGTCCCAGGCAGAACTGCAAAGCATGAAAGACCAAATAAAAGAACTTTATCATAAGCGGCTGGAAAGTTTGAAAGAAAGGGAAAAAAACGCTAAAGAAGATAGCGAGGATAAAACACTTGATGTTTTCCTTTACAGCCCAGAAGAAATTTTACGGGAAAAACGTTTTGATGCCTATACCGCAGAAGAACTGGAAGAAGCAAAAAAATTCATCAGTCGCTGGAAATGGGAGTTCGGGGAAAGAAAACTGCGTCGTTTGCATGCCGGACGAACCCCTCACCGCTTGGATATTCGTGGTACGATTCGTAAAAATATATTCCCTGCACAAGATTTTATAGAATTGCAGTGGAAAGAAAGAAAAACAAAAGTAAGGCCATTGGTAGTGTTAACAGATATCAGTGGTTCAATGGATCATTATACACGGATTTTACTCCATTTCATTTTTACCATTCACTCAGTCAATAAGCATATTGAGGCATTTACTTTTGGTACCCGTTTAACTCGGATTACACATTATTTACGGCAAAAGAATATCAATGATGCCCTGGATTTAACTAATGATTCAGTGAAAGATTGGTCAGGTGGTACAAAAATAGGAGAAACATTGGAAGCATTTAATCGTACTTGGGCTCGCAGAGTACTCAATGGCGGTGCGGTGGTACTAATCATCAGCGACGGTTGGGATACAGGAAATATCGAACTGTTAAAAAAAGAATCAGAACGGTTGCACCGCAGCTGCCACCGCTTGATTTGGTTGAATCCCAACCTGGGTTATAAGGATTATGAACCATTGACACAGGGCGTACAAACAATTCTGCCCAATGTGGATGACTTTTTGCCAATTCATAATCTGAATAGTTTAATTGAATTGGGCCGCGTATTAAAACAACTGGATAAAAGACAAACTTTCAGGGCAATGGCATGAAAATTTCAGCGACTATCCTGGCAGCGGGCCAGTCTTCCCGAATGGAAGATGATAATAAACTTCTACTACCCATTAATGAAGCACCAATGATCAGCCATGTCTGTAAAACGGTTTTGGCTGCAGGACTCGATCCAGTTGTAGTTGTAACAGGGTTTGAAAGTGATCTTGTGACACAAGCAATCCCTACAGTAATTAATGAAATTATTTATAATTCGTATTGGCGATCAGGTATGGCCAGTTCCATTTATGAGGGGCTGTCTGCTTTGCCCCAAAATGTGGCCGGCAATATGATTGTTTTAGGCGATATGCCAATGATATCCAAGGATACTTTAATCTTGTTGATGGATGAGTTTATTGCACAAAGCGGACAACATATTATATATCCGATTTACGAGGGACGTCAGGCGAATCCGGTGATTTTTCCCAAAAAGTATTTCCAAGAAATATTGGCATCAACAGGAGATCGCGGTTGCAAAAGAGTATTAAAAAAATATCCAGATGATGCTGTGGGTGTATCGATTGATTTACAGGAGGTGGTCCTTGATTGCGATAATGAGATTGATTATTTTAGATTATTAGGAGAGATGTAGGAATTTGATGTCAAAACATAGAAATATCTTTAAAACAATTACGGACCTTGATGCATCAGAAACGCCATTTGCAATCGCATCTGTTTTCAAGGTCCATGGCTCATCGTCTGGAAAGGTAGGCGATAAGGCATTGTTTGATGAAAATGGTAGGCGAATTGTTGGCTATATCGGCGGTGGGTGTATTGAAAATCGAATCGCCGCAACAGCGAAAGAAACTTTAATTGATGGAGTACCCAGGACTGTTGAAATTGATCTAGACAGTGATCAAATGGATATGGGTATTCCATGTGGAGGTTATATGTCTGTAATTGTTGAACCACAAATGATTAATCCTACCCTATTAATTAGAGGAATGGGCCGGGTTGTAGAAGTATTATGTCAGCTGGCCAACGTATTAAAATTCAAAGTAGTGGTACAAACATCAGAAGATGAAAAAGACCGATATCCTGAAGCAGAAAGAATTATATGCGAACCGCTGGAAATGGATGACATTGATTTTAAAGTGGATTATTTTATTTTAGCTACGCACCACCGCAATGATGATAAAATTTCCTATGAAGCCTTAAAAAAGGGAATCTCTTATGTAGGTGTTGTTGCCAGCAAAAAGAAAACTGGAATTATTACTGAATATTTGTTGAAAAACGGTATATCTGCAGCTGACCTTAAACGATTTCATGCACCAACCGGTCTGGATTTGAAATCAAAATCGGCAGAAGAGATTGCATTAAGTATATTATCTGAAATCATCATGTTGAAAAATGGTGGTACAGGTGAGCCTATGCGCGACTTGAATAATTCTGACCAATCCAATGGCGAGGGTTAATCAACGATTAGTTATACCTAGCGTAATCCATCTAATTCCTTAGTAATGTCCAAACCAATTTATCTGGATAACCAGGCTACGACCCCTTTGGACCCAGCAGTCCTTGAATCCATGCTGCCTTATTTCAATAATAAGTTTGGTAATGCAGCCAGTACACATCATTCTTTTGGACACGAAGCGAAGGAGGCAGTGGAAAAATCCAGGGAAATTATATCCAAAGAGTTAAACACCAGCGCAAGCGAAATTGTATTTACCAGTGGTGCCACGGAATCAATCAATCTTGCTATAAAAGGTGTCTCCGAGAAATTGAAAGAGAAAGGCAGGCACATTATAACACAGGTCACAGAACATAATGCTGTGTTGGATACTTGCTCAGCATTGGAGAGACGGGGCTGGGAGATTACCAAACTACCCGTCAAACAGGATGGCCGGATAGATCCGAGGATGATCGAAGATGCAATTCGTAAAGATACTGTTTTAGTGACAATCATGCATGCAAATAATGAGATCGGGGTAATTCAGCCCGTTCGAGAAATTGGTGATATTTGTAAACGACATGGTGTTTATTTCCTGGTTGATGCATCCCAATCATTTGCTAAGATATCGGTCGATGCCAAAGAGATTAATATTGACCTATTAGCATTTACCGCACACAAGATCTATGGGCCGAAAGGTATTGGTGCACTTTTCATTAAAAAGAAAAACCCTCCAGTGGAGCTAGAACTGCAAATGGATGGCGGGGGACACGAACGTGGATTTCGATCCGGAACCCTTCCTGTGGCTCTTATCGTTGGATTTGGGAAAGCTGTTGAACTTTGTTCACGGGATCGAGATGCTGAAAATAAACGCCTAAAACAATATCGCGATCAACTCATTGATGATATTATGACCGCACATACCGATGTTATTTTAAATGGCAGCAGGGAGCAAAGGCTATCGAATAATTTGAATCTTTGTTTTCCAGGCATAGAAGCTGAAACAATGATTATGAATATGAAAAATATTGCCTGTTCTACCGGGTCTGCCTGCACCAGCGCATCCTTGGAACCTTCTCATGTAATTAAAGCATTGGGGTATGATACAGAACTAGCCCATACAGCCATACGCTTTAGCCTGGGTAGATTTAATAATGCAGATGAAATAGCTGCCGCAGGTAAAATGATAATTAATGCAGCTACTGCTGCTAAGCAGAAAAAAAGTAATTACCTTTAGAGAATTGATTGTTGTTCTTTAATCCGTCTTTTAACTTGCAGCTGATATTATGGCTAGTTTTTTAATATATATAAATGGGGAAAAACGGCAGGTTAAAGTAGACGGTAATACACCACTTCTTTGGGTTTTACGTGATAACCTCAAACTAACTGGAACGAAATATGGCTGTGGACGCGGACTTTGTGGTGCCTGCACCGTGCATATCGATGGCGAAGCAAAACGCTCTTGTATCACTGCCATTGAAAATGTTGCAGGAAGTGATATCACAACTATCGAGGGATTATCAAAAGATGGCAATCATCCGGTGCAAAAAGCCTGGGTTGCTGAAGATGTTCCACAGTGCGGTTATTGCCAGTCTGGTCAGATCATGACCGCTGTTGCATTATTATCCAGAAACCCGGATCCGGATGAGGATGATATCAATTCTGCCATGAAAATGAATATTTGTCGTTGCGGTACCTACAATCGTATTCGTAAAGGGATCATTAAGGCCGCAAAAGAAATGAAAAATGCCTAATAAAGTATTCATCAATCGTCGGGATTTTATTAAAACCATCTCAACAGCTGGAACGGGGTTAGTCATTGGTTTTTATTTACCATTTAAAAATAATCTTCAAGCAGCAGAATCAAAATCCACCATTGAATTTATACCAAATATTTGGGTGAGTGTGAACCCAGATAACCAGGTTACATTAACTGTCAGTGAGTCAGAAATGGGACAGGGTGTTTGGACATCTCTGCCTATGATTATAGCTGAGGAAATGGAACTGGATTGGACAAAGGTGAAGGTGGTTCAAGCGCCGGTAGATGAATATTACTTTGGAAGATTTGATATGGGCACAGGTGGGAGTGCTTCGGTACGAACATCTTGGGAAAAGTTGAGAAACGCTGGAGCGGTGGCTAAAGATATGTTACTTGAAGCGGCTGCCAGTGAATGGTCAGTAGCCAAGAATGAATGTAATGCAGACAGCGGATATATCACTCATCAACCAACGGGAAAAAAGCTCAGCTATGGTGAGCTTACACGGAAGGCTGCAAGTATTGAAATACCTGAAAGTGTTAAGCTGAAAGATCCCAATGAGTTTCGCATTATTGGGACAGATCTACCAAGAACGGACACTCCGCTAAAAGTAAATGGCACTGCCCAATATGCCATGGATGTAGACCTGCCAGATATGGTTTATGCGTTCATTGAGCGCTGTCCATATTTTGGAGGGAAGATAAAAGCCGTAGATGATAGAGATGCGCGTAACGTAAATGGTGTATTAGACATTTTTGAAATTGAAACCGGTATTGCTGTTGTCGGATTATCCACCTGGGCAGCTCTGCAGGGAAGAAAAAATTTAAGAATCACCTGGGATAAAGGATCAAATAAATATCCAGATAGTGGTTCGATTTATAAGTTTTTCAAAAATCGAAGTAAGAAAAGAGGCGCTAAGGGTAGAAGCGATGGAAATGTAAAGAGAGCCTTAAAGAATGCAGACACAGTCGTTGATGCTGTTTATGAAGTTCCTTTTCAGGCTCATGCAACCATGGAACCCATGAATTGTGTGGTAGACTACCGGTCAGATCATTGTCAGGTCTGGGCGCCAACACAGTCACCGAAGGATGCTCAAAAACGAGTTGGTAAAATGACTGGATTTCCAATTGATAAAGTAAAAATCAATGTCACTTTTCTTGGTGGAGGCTTCGGCCGGCGCGCTTTTAATGATTTTGTTGATGAAGGTGTTGAGGTTTCCATGTACATGAAAAAACCTGTCAAATTAATCTGGACACGAGAAGATGACATGCAACACGATTTCTATCGTCCAGCCAGCCGGCATGTATTAAAAGCAGGCCTTATGAAAGACGGCCAAACGATTGCTTGGTCTCATAGTGTCGTAGCTCCATCTATACTTTTCGGACAAATGTTTAAATACCCAATTCCATTTAAAGATAAGTTGGATGTAGTGGCGCTAGCAGGAGCAAAGGAAGTAGCTTATGAAATACCCAATATTAATGTGGATTACAAGTCAGCAAACACAAATATCCCGGTTGGATGGTGGCGTTCGGTCTATGATTCTCAAAATGCTTATGCAAATGAATGCTTTGTTGATGAGCTTGCTCAAACCCTAAACGTTGATCCTGTTCAATATCGTCTGCAACTGCTGAAAAAATCACCACGTCATACTAAAGTTTTGCAACTGTCAGCTAAAGAAGCAGGCTGGGGTAAAGATATTGAAAAGGACCATTATCAGGGTGTCTCTTGCCATGCATCGTTTGGGACTTATGTGGCTCAGGTAGCTGAAGTTTCTGTTGATAATGAAGGCGTTGTTCATGTTCACCGGGTCGTCTGTGCAGTCGATTGCGGTCAGCCGGTGAGCCCTACTACAATCAAAGCACAGATGGAGGGATCTATTGTATATGGATTATCAGCAACATTGAATGGAGAGATTACGATTGAAAATGGAGCGGTAAAACAGAGTAATTTCCACGAATTTGAGGTCCTTAGAATGGATCAAATGCCAAAAATTGATGTACATATAATAAATAGCTCTGAAGCACCAAGTGGTGTCGGAGAGCCAGGCTTGCCTCCTATAGCACCAGCAGTTACAAATGCAGTTTTTGCTGCTACTGGTATACGCGTGCGGAAACTTCCAATAAAACCAGAAAATTTACGTTCTTAAATATTAGTCGATTTCATTTTTAATAATGATAATGGAATAGACATAATTAATATCATGGTGATCTAACTTTGAAAAAAGCTGTCTCAGGTTTTAGTTCTATCACTGATTCCTTAAAGATCGCCTCAAAAGTTGGATTTGGGAATTTCTATCGGTCCATCACTTCAAGAAACACCTGTAAAACCTGCGCACTGGGCATGGGCGGGCAAAAAGGCGGAATGACCAATGAAATCTCCAGTTTTCCTGAAATATGCAAGAAAAGTATCCAGGCCCAACTGACTGACATTCAGCAAGCGATACCTGAATCCTTCTTTCAAGATAACACTATCGCTGATTTCAAACAGATCACTCCGAGAAAACTGGAAAGATTGGGCCGACTGAATACACCATTGTACAAAAAAAGAGAGAGTAACCAATATATACCAATTAGCTGGAACAAAGCCCTGAAAAAGATATTTGCTACACTGCAGCAAACAGATCCAGAGAGAACATTTTTCTATAGTTCCGGCAGATCATCCAATGAGGCAGCATTTCTATTACAATTATTCGTAAGAGTCTATGGCACAAATAACATCAACAATTGCTCATACTATTGCCACCAGGCTTCCGGGGTCGGCCTAAGCGCTACCATCGGCAGCGGGACTGCCACTGTTGTTTTAGAAGATTTACGACAGTCGGATATGATTTGGGTTATCGGAGCTAATCCATCGTCAAATCATCCACGCTTACTCACGGAACTGCTCCGCTGCCGCAGGCGGGGTGGTAAAGTAATCATTGTTAATCCTATAAAAGAGCCCGGTCTGGTTCGATTTAACGTCCCCAGTGATTGGAGATCGATGCTTCTTGGGGATAATGAAATTGCCACAGATTTCGTACAGCCGAATATAGGTGGTGACATTGCATTATTTAAGGGTATTGCGAAGGTACTGATCGAAAGTGGAAATATTGATATGGCATTCATCGAGGACCATACGTCAGGGTACCAAGGTTACGCACAAGATATCATGGAAACTTCATGGACAGATATAACAACATCGTCTGCTATTGACAGGGCCAAGTTCAACCACCTTGCTGATCTATATTTATCTGCTGAGAATGTTATCTTTAGCTGGGCTATGGGAATCACGCATCACGATCATGGGGTGGATAATGTCGAATCAATTGTAAATCTTGCTCTACTCAGGGGTATGGTTGGGAAGGAAAATGCCGGTCTTCTACCGCTAAGGGGTCACTCAAATGTACAGGGAGTTGGTTCTATGGGGGTTACCCCAGCCCTGAAGGATACTGTGTTGAAAAAACTCGAAAAAAAGATGGGAATTTTGGTGCCCCAGGCAAATGGTTTAGATACAATGGGATGTATTGAATCAGCTTATAACGGTGAGATGGATTTTGCCTTTCTAATGGGCGGTAACCTATATGCTGCTACACCTAATACACAGTATTCTGAGCAAGCCCTAAGCAATGTTCCATTTAAGGTCTTTCTGACCACTACCTTAAACCAAAGCCATTTTTTCGGTGTTGGTGAGGAAACAATCATATTACCTGTAGCAGCACGGGATGAAGAGAAACAACCAACCACCCAGGAATCCATGTTTAATTTTGTGCGTATGAGCGATGGTGGTATCGTCAGGCTAAATAACGTTAGATCAGAAATAGATATTATTGCAGATATTGCAGCGGGAACTCTGGGCAACAACAAGATTGATTTTTTGACCTTCAAGAAACACGCCAATATTCGCGATGCAATTGGGCAGATCATTCCGGGATTTGAGAATATTAAGGATATTGATCGAACGAAGGAGGAATTTCAAATTGCTAATAGGACCTTTCATAAGCCAGAGTTTGCTACAGTAGATGGAAGGGCTATTTTCAAGAGAATAACGATTCCGCCAGCAAAGGGAAAAAATGGACAATTCAAAATGACCAGTATCCGCAGTGAGGGACAGTTTAATACCATTGTTTATGAGGAAGCTGATACTTTTCGGAAGATTAATGAACGTTGGGTAGTGCTGATGAATGCATCTGACATTCAGAAACTCGGATTAAGCCAGGGGGATGCAGTGGACCTGCATAGTGCAACAGGAAAAATGGAAGCAGTCAAAATACAGTCATTTAATATTGCTGAAGGAAATGTAGCGACCTTTTTCCCCGAAGGAAATAAATTAATATCCACAGTCATTGATGAACGCAGTAAAACACCCAGTTTTAAATCCACGGCAATAAACATTACGCCTGTGTACAGTAATTAGTTGGATCTTTTCGTATTTAACTGGATCGGGTTTTCAAAGAAACAACAGTTTTATAATCATCCGGTGTATTCATATTGAAAAAAGCACCCTTATCCGAGTCCATGGTGACTATAGTAAAATTTTCATTTTCAATTAAGCTCTGCAAACTAAAATCTTCATTTTCAAGTCTAGAATTGAGTAGCGACATTAATCGACGGTTGTAAAACCCTGCTAAGGGTTCTAATCCTTTCCTGGTTTTGGGTATAACACCATAACTATTTTTATGTTTTTTTCGCCATAGTTTTTCAATTACTGTTTCGGTCATCAGAGGTAAATCACAAGACAGTATCAAATTCCATTCACTTTGAGTGTGTTGTAGCGCTGTGTATAAACCATTAAATGGCGCCCGCAAAATCAATTTGTCTACGATAAAAGGTTTATCCAGGTCTATAGGCTGATTCTTACCAACCACCCACCTCGAGCCAAAATCGCTGCATTTTTCCCAAAGGTGATCTAAAACAGATTTCCCATCAATTTGAACCTTCCATTTTCGGGATCCAAAGCGTTGGCTTTGGCCACCAATGAGAATGTATGCTGATGCATGGATCATAGGATATACGATTGCTAGAGTGAATTAAATTTTCTGGTGTATCGGCCAATAATTTCCAACGTAGTTAAATCAGTGTTATACACCGAATACCAGCCTTGATGCTCGTGGGGAGGGTCACCAGTGAAATCATCACCTACATACCAGATAGCTTGTGGTTCACGAGGCCGGCCCGCACCGCCCCAGGCCCAGAAATTCAACCCTGCCAGCGGCGACCCGGCTGCTGCTTTATCCAGAATATGAGTAAATATTTGACTGTAGTATTCATCACGTAGTGTAACACTTGCTGTGACAGCATGGTCATTATCATCTCGGGATATACCGAATTCTTCGAGGACAACGGGTTTATTCAATTTTTCAGCTAACACTTCATGTTGATTTATATAAGCAGTGGCTTTTTCGACTGCAGAGGATAGTGATACTTCATCATAGGGGTCAAACCAGCCCCAGTTTTGTACCCATACGTGGATAGTTGTATAATCGATATAACTGCTTTGGTGATCCGCAAAAAAATCATTGCCTGAGGAAGGATGGGCAGTGGCGCCTTCACTGCCAATGGTGACCAAGTGGTTGGAATCCATCGATTTGATATATTTTGCTGTATTTTCGATCCACTGCGTGAAATCTTCGCGATTATTGATACCGCGCGGTTCATTCCCAAGCTGCCAGGCCATGATCGTTGGGTCATCCCGGTATAATGTACCTGTATATGGATTCTCTCGTAAAACGGTGAAACGTAAATGGTTGAAAAAATCAGTAACGGCATTTTCATTGGAATAAAAAGATGCGGTGTATTCCTGATAGGTTTGCCAGTCACCTTCGCCACAGATAGGCGGGTAAGGAATTTCTGAATCGTCCTGCCAGGATACATATTGGGCCATGCCGCCAGACCAGGGCCAGAAATTATTCATACACATGATGGCCACCATATCCCGCTTGCCCATTTCTGCCAAAAGAAAATCCAGGCCATCCAGCACTTCTTCATTATATTCTCCAGGCGCTACCTGTAGAGCGGGCCGCATTCGCCATGGTTCTGTATCCGGGCCTTCGCTGGCCCCCATAACACGCAGGTTTTTAACTCCGATTTTTTTTAGATGATCAAGTTCACGCAGCAATCGATCCCTATCACCGCCTTGCCCACTGGATCCAAGGTTCATGCCGTACCAAAAATTTGTACCCAGGAAGTAATACGGTTTGCCATCCCGAATAAATTGTTTACCATTTACATTAATAAAACCTGGACCTTGCTCCTGTGACTGTTGCAACATAAGCACTCCTCCAAAAATGATTAGGATGAATATTGCCTTCTTCATTAATAATTCAAATTCTCTATAAATCTTGAATTAATTTATTTCACTCCGACTATATTAAATACAAAATTAGATTAATTGAATATAAATTGGCTTGTTGATTTGGGGAGGCTGCAATAATAATAAATATATTCTATCATGCTCATATATTGTATTAATAGCCTGCATAAATGTCCATCCATCCCCTAGACATAACAATTGTTGTTCTATACCTGATCGCGGTCGTATCGATCGGGCTTTACTTAACCACGCGCGCTTCCCAGAACCTCGACACTTATTTTCTTGCTGGTAGATCAGTTCCATGGTATATCCTCGGCGTGTCAAACTCCTCATCGATGTTTGATATTACCGGGACCATGTGGCTCGTACTAATGTTCTTGGTATATGGGGTAAAGGGTGCCTGGATACCGTGGATATGGCCCACCTTTAACCAGATATTCCTAATGGTCTACCTTTCCATATGGATCCGTCGCTCCAACGTACTCACTGGATCTGAATGGATAACCACCCGCTTTGGAGATGGCCAGGGTGCGGAACTATCAAGGATAAGTGTATTGGTATTCGCTATGGTCAGTGTGATCGGTTTTCTGGCCTATGCATTTCAAGGGATAGGCAAGTTTGCCAGTGTCTTTTTTCCATTTGATTTATCCCCTGAGCTATATGCGATAACTTTTATGAGCATCTCTACGATTTATGTAGTGCTTGGCGGTATGTACAGTGTTGTCTTTACAGATCTGATTCAATTCACGCTATTAACCATCGTATCGTTTGTAATTGGCTTTATTGCTTTTACCAGAGTTACGCCGGAAGCGCTCCATGCTGTCATACCCAATGGCTGGCTGGATCTGGCTTTCGGCTGGGAATTGGATCTTGATTGGAGCGCCTTGATCCCAGCGGCCAATGACCAGATTATGGCCGATAGCTGGAATCTATTTACCATCTTTTTCATGATGATGATATTCAAAGGTATTTTAATCAGTTTAGCGGGCCCAACACCGGGGTATGATATGCAGAGAATTTTAGCGGCCAAAACACCCCGTGAAGCAGGTCTTATGAGCGCTATTGTATCTGTTTGCCAGATTCCACGCTGGTTTATGATCGTGGGTATTACCACACTGGCCCTCGTGTTTTTTAGCAATGATCTTGTAGCTCTTGGTGATGGTGTGGATTTTGAACTGGTATTACCCTGGGTGATCAGTGAATTTTTACCTGTTGGATTAGTGGGTTTTGTTTTAGCTGGAATGCTTGCTGCCTTTATGTCAACATTTGATTCTACGGTCAACGCCGGCGCAGCTTATCTGGTCAACGACCTCTACAAACGCTATTTTAACCCTGATGCACCCATGGATGTATACATTAAAGCCAGTTATATCGCTTCCTTTCTAATCGTTGGTGTAGGAATTGCCTTCGGCTTCATGTCTGAATCTGTTAACAGTGTCACTCAATGGATCGTTTCCGGATTATTTGGGGGTTACACGGCTCCAAATATTCTTAAATGGCACTGGTGGCGTTTTAATGGTTTCGGCTATTTTTGGGGCATGATCGCTGGTGTCCTGGCCGCGCTGATCATGCCTATGGCTTTTCCAGAACTGTCTCCCCTGAGCGCTTTTCCTTTCATCCTAATTATATCGGGTATTGCCGGCATTGGCGGCAGTCTTGTGACAGCACCGGATAATGAAGCTACTCTGCAGGAATTTTATAAAAAAGTACGACCCTGGGGGCTTTGGAAGCCGATCTTGGAAAAAATACAATCCAATGAAGGTCATATTAGAAAAAATGATAATTTTTCTAGGGATATGTTGAATATTTTTATCGGTATGGTTTGGCAAATTAATATGGTCCTGGTGCCCATTTATCTGCTTGTCTATGAATACACTGCTTTTACTGTTTCATTAGGACTGGCAATCGGCACAACACTCATTCTCAAAAAAAACTGGTATGATAAACTTGACCCTGAATTTTGAATCAACTTTAGAAATAAGGAACGTAGTAATTGATAGATAAAAAAGTAACCATTGGTATTGTGGGTTGTGGAAACATCGCTGAAACATACTTAGAGCAGATCGCAGATTATGATAATGTGCATTTAATTGGGCTGACAGATATAATTACTGCGCGAGCCCAGAAACTTGCTGATGCACATAACTGTGCGGTGTACCCAGACCTTGAAACAATGGTCGCCGATGAAAAAATTGATTTAGTGGTTAATCTTACAATTCACCATGCCCATGTCGAAGTAATTGAAAAAATTCTTCATGCCGGCAAACATGTGTATACAGAAAAACCCTTAGCTATGAGTTATAAAGAAGCCCAACGTCTCGTAGCTCTAGCCGAAAAAAAGAAACTTCGCTTAAGCAGTGCTCCCATAACGTATATGGGGGAAGCCCAGCAAACGGCAGGCAAGCAAATAGCCGATGGTGTATTGGGCCAGATCAGGCTAATCTATGCGGAAATAAACCACGACAGAATTGAAACATGGCATCCAAACCCAGTGCCGTTTTTTGATGTAGGGGTGCTATGGGATGTGGGCATTTATGCCTTGACCGTTTGTACCGCACTGATGGGACCCGTAAAGCGCGTCACTGGTTATGGCAAAATAATTGTACCGACACGCAGAACATTGGACGGAGAAACTTTTCAGGTCACTACACCGGATTTCATTCTCTCTTTGATTGAAATGCAAAATGGCGGGTTGCTCCGGTTAACCTGCAATTTTTACGCCAATGATTCCAAACAGGATCATGCTATCGAGATACATGGGGATGGTGGTATGCTTTACCTTGGCAGCGCTTACAAATACAGCGCACCGGTAGAATTCATTGAATTTGGCGGTGAACCATCGCTCATACCACCGCTTCGCGAGCCCTACGATGGCACTGAATATGCACGCGGCCTGGAAGATCTTGCCGAAGCTATCCTGCAAAATAAGCCCCACCGAGCGACTGGGGACCATGCGGCACATACTATTGAGATCATGGAAGCCATTGATACATCGATTGCCACCAAACAAACTGTTGATGTGCATTCCAATTTTAGGCAACCGAAAATGATGGATTGGGCATCCTGAAAAATTAATGGTTAAAAAATTATTACTATTTATTTTACCGGTTACACTTACTATTGGCTTTTCACAGCAGCGTAAAATGGGACTTGATGAACCAAATGAAAATGAAATTGATTTGAAATATCTATTTTTCCTGCCCAAGGACTTTTATAGCGATAAAAATACACGCTGGCCGCTGATATTGTTTCTTCACGGCATGGGCGAAAGAGGTGCTGACCTAGAATTGGTAAAAATACACGGCATTCCCAAGATAGTAGAGGCTCAAACAGATTTTCCGTTTATTACTGTATCACCCCAATGTCCAATTGAATATGTGTGGCAGGACGATGACATGCAGCAAGCAGTAGAGGGCATCTTGTTGAAAATAATAAAAAATTACCGGGTAGATAAAATGCGGGTCTATATTACCGGATTAAGTATGGGGGGGTACGGTACTTGGGCGCTAGCTGCCCGCCGTCCTGATCTCTTTGCCGCGGCTGTGCCCATATGTGGCGGCGGTGATCCGGCAACTGTTAATGTATTGAAAAATTTGCCAATCTGGGTTTTTCATGGAGGTCTCGATGAGGTAGTATTGCCCGAAGAATCGGAAAAAATGGTTAGAGCGCTGGAAAAAGAAGGGGGCAAGGTCCGTTATACATTATATCCAGAAGCGTACCATGATTCGTGGACAGAAACGTATGATAACCCTGCACTGTATGATTGGTTACTAAACAATAGAAAAGCAGAAAATTAAGGAATGACGCTTATAATGAAGGTACGGGATTTAGCCAAAATGATTGATCATTCGCTTTTGCACCCTACCATGACCGAGCAGGATTTACGGAATGGTTGTGAAATAGCGAAAAAATATGGTGTTGCGGCTGTAGTTATAAAACCATATGCAATTCCTATTGCGGTGGAAATTTTACAGGGTTCAGATGTGCTGGTCGGTTCAGTTATTGGCTTTCCTCATGGGGCTACTCCAGTCAACATCAAGGTATTCGAAACAGAACAAGCTATACAAGCAGGTGCAGTTGAAATTGATATGGTTGTCAATGTTGGTAAAGTATTAGATGAAGACTGGGATTATATCCGCAATGAATTAGCGTCCATTAGGGAAGTAACCAAAAAACACCGTGTTATTTTAAAGGTTATTTTTGAAAACGATTACCTGAATCAGGATCGTCACAAGATAAAACTTTCCAAACTATGCAGTGAAGTCCAGGTTGATTATATCAAAACATCTACAGGATATGGATTTGTGAAAGGGGATGATAGTAAATATTCCTATACGGGAGCAACTGACCACGATTTGAGATTAATGCGTAAAGCAGCTGATCCCAGTGTTCAGGTAAAGGCAGCTGGCGGTGTAAAGAATCTTGATGACCTTTTGCGGGTTCGTGAGCTTGGCTGCACCAGGGTCGGGGCAACGGCAACCGTTGAAATACTGGAAGAAGCTAAGGCGAGGTTTGGCTCGGAATACTGAAATTTTGAAGGAATGAATAGTATGAAAGCCTACGTATTACGCAAACACGGTAAACCAACAGTTTTGCAACCAACAGATATTCCTATTCCTGCACTGGAGTCAGAACAGGTCAGGGTGAATATTGAATGCATTGGTTTGAACTATGCAGAAATTATGGCCCGGAAAGGTTTCTACGGCTGGGCACCCCAAATGCCCTATACTTTGGGTATGGAAGCTTATGGGAAAATTGAGGCCATCGGTGACAATGTGTCAGCTAGAGCTGTAGGGGACAAGGTGATCATTGGTACTCAGTACGGTTGCTACGCAGAAAAATTTGTCGGTCACTGGCAGGCTACGGCCCCTGCGATCGAACAATTTACGCCTGAAGAAAATGCAGCATTTTTCGTCAATTTCTCCACCGCATGGGTCGGATTATTCGAAATGGCAAAACTTGAAGCAGGTGAATCTGTCTTGATTCAGGCTGCTGCCGGTGGTGTTGGGACCGCTGCACTACAAATGGCCAAAGCCTTGAACTGTACTGTCTACGGCACGGTAAGTAACCCGGCAAAAGTAAAATTACTCCAGGATTTGGGAATTGACTATGCGATTAACTATTTGGAGGAGGACTTTGAAGATTTGGTAAAGAAATTAACGGATGGTCAGGGCGTAGATGTAGTCCAGGAAATGGTTGGAGGCGATGTGTTCAAAAAGAGTGTACGGGTGCTTAAGCCTTTGGGTCGGATCATTGTAATGGGTTATGCCAGTATGGACCTAAAGAAGTGGAATCCATTATCATGGTATAAAACCTGGCAGGGTGTACCAAAAGCAAACCTTATGGATATGTCCAAACGTGTATATAGCATGATGTCTTTCCATTTGGGTTACCTCATGAAGGATGAGGCTATCATGGATCGCATTATTCAGCGATTATCTGAATTTGTTATTAAGCATAATTTGCGTCCTGTAGTAGGACAGACTTTTTCCTTTGACGAGATCCATAAGGCCCATGAATTAATGGAATCACGAAAAAGCATGGGCAAGATCGTTATTACAGTCTAGTTTAATTTTATGCAGGTTTACGAGTATATTGTAATTGAATCAGGATTTGAGGGCTCTGTAGCTGCCCTTCGTCTTGCTGAAAAAGATTACAAAGTACAGGTTTCTGAAAAAATTTAATCTATTAATTACATTGACAATTAATACACTGTAATGGCTTCATTGGCTGATTGTTGTGCCCCCGGCACGATCATAGTGGATAAGTTCATGCCGGTGGCTGAGGATGTGTCATTACGCGTAATTACTTTTTCACCTGCAGTTGATTATAAAAACCCTATTATCTTTATTATACCTGGCTGGATATCAACTGTTGAGGGGTGTAAAACGATGCTTTCTGATTTTACCAGAGACCATACAGTTATTTACATGGAGACTAGGGAAAAACCATCAGCGAAAATATCCAAATATTCAGATCTAGGTGTGGAAAAAATTGGGGAAGATATTGCTGCGGTCATTCACAAAAATAATCTATTAGAAACCGAATATATTTTACTCGGCAGTTCCCTCGGTGCTACTGGTATTATTGAAGGGTATCATTTATTTGACTCACGACCTAAGTGTTTAATTATGATCGGACCGAATGCTGCATTTGGTTTTACCTTCTTGGCGAAAATTATCATAAGGGTATGTCCGGTATCTTTATATCAATTTGCAAAACCATTTATCAAATGGTACATGAAAAAAAATTATCTGGATGTAGGTGCGGATCCAGACCAATATAAAAATTACAGTGATCTGTTGAATGACATAGAACCAAGAAGAGTAAAAAGATCTGCTTTAGCCAATTTTGACTACACAGTGTGGCAGCGCTTGAGCGATATTGATTGTCCAGCGTTGATATTAGGTGGCTCTAGTGATGTGATGCATAACCCGCTGAATGTTGAGTTGATTGTTAAAGAAATGAAGGATGTACAGTATATTGATCTCGAAATCAATTCAAGAACCCATGGGCAAGAAGCAATAGATATAATGAGATCATTTATGGATTTAGGTGAGGCAAAGGTTTAATTGTTTTTAATGTAATGGATAATTGCTGGTCTTCTTCCTAAAATTCGTTTACAACTTATAGCGTTTTGAAAGAGTAATACCATTTGCGATCGTATAATTATATCAATTCGTTGATTAAAATATTGATCTTATTACCGCTGTGCTTTAATTATGCACGGGGTGATG
This sequence comes from uncultured Fidelibacterota bacterium, assembly GCA_913062595.1. Classification (GTDB taxonomy): domain Bacteria; phylum Fidelibacterota; class Marinisomatia; order Marinisomatales; family TCS55. The sequence continues at coordinate 1,986 of CAJXWT010000041.1, read as the reverse complement.
AGACTAGTACAGATATCATAGTCAAATTAAAGGTTGAATCGAAATATGAGTTCCATAATCGCTTTGGGGAATATCTTGAGATCCTGCAATACCAAATAAAAACCAACTATGATAAGTTTGGCAAATTGTCCTCGGTGATACATTATGATGGAGAAGGCAATTTGCAGAGCAAAGATATTTACTATTATAACAATGTCGGTTATCTGGTGGAATTATCTAGTTATGGCCCTGATGGGTTACTTCTATGGAAAAACATATTTGCATATGGTGATCATAACAAAATAACCCATGAAGCATCCTATAATCCTGATGGGTCACTGGCTTGGGAAGACAAGTACAAATATGATAAGAATGATCATCTTAAAGAGAAGGTTTCATATCTCATAGAGGAAGAAAACGAATATGTCAGCCGGACTTTTCGGTATGATTCACAAAATCAATTAGTAAAAGAGACTTCTTTTTACCCTGACGGCAAACGCAGCAGTGATTTCATTTATACGTATGATTTTGATGGCAAACTGGTCGAAGAAAAGTTTTATGATTACTACAAAAAGCTTACCCTGAAAGATCAATATAAATATGATCGAAAAGACAATCTCAAAGAATGGGTGCTAATCGATAAAGATGGTAAATTGGTCAATAATTACCAAGGCATCGCCAAAAAGTTATATCAATATAATAGGAATAGTGATGTCATTAACATAGAACTGAAGGATGATCGAGGCAGTGTAGTGAAAAAGGAAATATTTCAATATGGTAAAGATGGACGATTGATTGAGTCTGTTAAATTTTATGTGAAATTTATGTTCGGCAAGGTACATGAAATACCCATAGAAAAGACCACATTTCAATATGAGCGGTGGTAATTTTTACTATGCGCAGTAAGTCTATTTATTATTTTATTGTGTTGCTAATCCTGGTCGGTTGTTCTGATAATTCACCAGCTATAAAAAAGGTCATTGTAAAGGATAATTCTGCCAGACTTGTTGATAATCCTAGAACAAAATCTCCCATAACTTTTATACCAATTGGCACCGAATTAGAAGTACTAAAAATAAAGGATGTAAAGAAAGGCTTGTTCAACACGACCTGGTTCCAGGTGCCTTACGAAGATACCATAGGGTGGATCAATATGTTTTTTGTAACAGTTGATTCAAATGCCACTATAGAGGATATGAGAAAACTTACCAATCGCAGTCTGTCAGGTGCCGATGAGAGTACTGATTATGAGGATTATGATGAAGATTATGAAACCGATGAAACTTTTGATTACGATGAATATTATAAGGATGAAGAAATTACTCAGGATACGGATGTATTGACTGCAGACCAGCGTAATGTAGTTCAAGGTATTGGACCCGGTAGTGCAAGTTCCTCCATTGTATCATCATCAGGAAGGTTGTACACTGTACAGATTACATCCGGTAAAAACCTTGCAGCAGCGGAAGAATTGGTCCGGAATGCTAAAAATGCCGCTATAGATGCCTATATCCAACGAGGTTACGTAGATAACAGCGGTACATTGTGGTATCGTGTGCGGGCAGGAAAATATACATCCATAGATATAGCCAGGGCTGCCGCTGGTGAAATAAATGAAAAGATGAATGCAAATTCCTGGGTGGATAATTTCCGGGGAGATGAAGCGGTAGAACAGGAATTGATTCCAGCGCTCAGCGAACCATTAGAATCCTTACCCATGTTTGGTGTAGTTGATCCTTGGATGCGAGAAAATATTTCAAATTCTGGTTCTATAAAGTATATAAAATGGTATGATCCATATATCAGGGGTAATTTCCATTTACAGCGAGTTCGCTATAGTATATTGACTAATCAAGACGAATTATTGATTGATGAGCGCGAGTTCAAATTTTGGGATGGAAAGCTCTATTCTGTTTTTGATAATCAAGGTACCCAACTGCAGTAAAACCCTTCAATTTATATAGCTGTTGTTGGATTACGTCACTTACCTTTACAATAACTTTCCCA
>CAJXWT010000040.1 GCA_913062595.1 uncultured Fidelibacterota bacterium | reverse complement strand
ATACTAATGAGCATTGATCTGACCATAGCAAAATTATTGTTCATTCTTTATTTTCTTGCGATTGCATACTGGGTATATAATTTGCCCAAATCAGAAGTAACTATGGATGACAAGAAAAATGGGAAAGAAATTAATCTCAGGCCGTTTGCCTTAGTTGCCATGGGGGCCATGATTATCATTTATCTAATTTTTTAATTGTATATGAACAAGCACAGATTTATTTCCCTTTTTATTATCTTTAGCGTAATCCATGGGGGGAATGGTGATAGTGTCTTGGGTTATTTTACAGAATCTAGCAGTAAAATATTATCCACTCAGTCTAATCAAATAATTTTGGGGTCAGCTGCCCTCGCAGCGTTAGCTGCAACAAAAGTGGATCATCAAGTGAAGTCGTATGCGCAGACAAAAGGGTTATTACGCGATGATATTTCCCATTTTGGTGATATGTATGGTGGTCGCTGGGGACACTGGTTATTATGGTCATCAATATTAGCCACATCATTAAATGATGGGGGAAAAACTGGATTAACTGAAAAAATGGAATTTTCAACATTGGCTATGGTTACAAATGGAATTTTAACTGAGGGAATGAAAAGAGGGTTTGGTCGTAAACGTCCAAATGGTAGTTGTTGTAAGTCGTTTCCATCGGGACACACTTCGCATAGTTTTACAATCGCTACCATTGTAAATGAACTATATGGTAACGAAATGGGTATCGCTGCATATTGTTTGGCTGTATTGGTTGCAGCCAGTAGAATCAATGATAATAAACATTATTTAAGTGATGTTCTATTTGGTGCGGGGTTAGGAACAGCAGTGGGTCGGGGTTTTGCATTGGCTTACCAAAATCGATTAAGTGATAACGGTATTGTGCCATTTCCGCAATTGTCATTAAAAATATATATACCACTCAACTAAAGTATGAAAAATAGAATATTTATCGTTTCTGTTATGGTCTTGATGGTTTGCTCCTGTGGCGGTGAATCAGCTGGTAAAGGTCCCAAACCTCCGCGTGGTTATTTAAATAATACTTTTTTAAAATGGGCCTTAATGCTTGGTTGGGTAGAACTGGTAGATACCAAACCAGATATACCTGAGCATATTGAAGTATTCGGAGATATTGGTTTTAAGGAAACAGAAGAAAGAATGCTTTTTCTGGATATTTATCGAAAGAAAAATATTCTAGTTCCTGCTCCACTAATAATTTTTATACATGGTGGCAGCTGGACCAAGGGCGATAAGATGGATTATCTAATATACTTATTATCCTATGCTGAAAAAGGCTATATCACTGCATCCTTATCGTATCGGTTCGCTCAAGAAGCAAAATTTCCTGCGGCCCTGGAAGATGTGATCTGTGGTGTCGAATGGCTCAAGGCTAATGGGGCTGAATATGGTATTGATTCCAGTAATGTGGCCTTGGTGGGCGGTTCAGCAGGAGGTCATTTAGCTTTGATGACTGCTTATACGATAGGTGGGCCATATGACTCAGGCAATTGTAATAGTGATCATGCCAGTCCTCGGGTAAATGCTGTGGTGAATTTTTATGGTCCGACTGATCTGACCACTGAATATGCCATCAGCCGGGATGAAACAAAATATTTTTTAGGAATAGAGTATAAAAATGATCCAGATAGATTTCTTATGGCATCACCCGTACATTTTGTGACACCGGATGATCCACCTACCATGACTTTTATTGGCACGCTGGATGAATTAGTACCCGTATATCAAACTGATGTATTGAATGAAACGTTAACTGCTGCAGATGTACCTCATAATTATCACAGATTAAAAGGTTGGCCTCATACAATGGATGCAGCGGTTGCTGTAAATGAGTATGCGCAGTATCACATGGATGAGTTTTTTACCGAACATTTGCGAAAGGTAAAATAAGATTATAGGCAAGATTTCGCATATTTTATTTAGTCTGTTACTACTGGCATCCTGCGGTAATAAAAACAATAGTGTAAATTTTCCGCAATTGGAAGGGGAAAATTGGGCAGAAAAACTGGGTTACCCTGTTAATAGTAAAGTAGTCATGCTTCATGCGGATGATATTGGTATGTGCTCAGAAGCGAATGAAGCAGTAATCCCCTATCTATTAAATGATCAAATTCAATCAGCAGCAGCTATGGTACCTTGTCCCTGGTTCAATGACATAGCAGATTGGTATAAGAAACACCCTGAAGAGGACATTGGATTACATTTAACATTAACAAGTGAATGGAAAAATTATCGCTGGGGACCGGTGTCAAATCCCAGTAATGTACCTGAATTAATTGATCCGGAAGGGTACATGTGGCGTGGGGTGATCGATGTTGCTTCCCGGGCACCTGTAACTACAGTTGAGAAGGAGGTTAGGGCACAAATTGAACGTGCCTATGAAAGAGGGATAAAACCTGGTCACATTGATACCCATATGGGTACTCTTTATAGTAAGGTAGAGTACGCGGAAGCATTTTTTAAGGTGGCAATGGAATATGGTATTCCAGCAAACGTTATCGAGTTTACCCCTGATCGAGTGCAAAAATTTAGGAAGCAAGGTTATCCAATTACGGCCCGGTTAATCCAAAGCGGAAGAAAATATACGTTACCAAAACTTGATGATTTTACTTCAGTGCCTAATGGGAAGAGCTATCAGGAGAAAAAAGAACTTTTTTTCGATCTGGTTCAAAATCTAGAACCTGGTATAACTGAAATTATTTTTCATCCTTCTATTGAGACAGAAGGCTTAAAAAAAATCACGAATTCCTGGCAGCAGCGCGTGTGGGAAGCAAAAATGTTTTCCGATCCTGAAGTCATTCAATTTTTGAAGAATGAAGGGATAATCTTTACTAACTGGAAGGAAATGATGGTCCGGTTTAAGGAAAGAACTACTAAATGAAGCTGTTGAAATATGGTCTGGTAATTGTAGCTGTATTATTAATTTTAATTTTAACACGGTTTACCTACAATCTTCGAGATAGGCACCCTGATTTTAATATAGATTTGGTAATCGATCCGCCAGCTGAACCAGGTGAATTATCTGTAGGGTTCGCAAAAATGCCGATCACACCGCAAGTCACTGATACCTGGAATGACTTTAATGGTAATGCAAGATATGAGCCTGAACAAGGTGAAACCTACAATGATGTAAATGGTAATAATAAGTTTGACCCAATTTGGATCGCCGGGTTTCATAACCGTCGCCCCGCGCAAGGTGTTCATGATGATCTTTGGGCCAGAGTTATGGTGATAGATGATGGTGCTACACGTGTTGCTATTGCAAGTATTGATGCGGTGGGCTTTATTTACGATGATGCGGTTGATATACGTAAATCAGCGCATGATAAAATTAATTGTGACTATACAATTATATCGAGTACCCATGTTCATCAAGCACCAGACTTAATTGGTATATGGGGTGAGAGTTTCTATAAAAGTGGTGTAAATACAGACCACATGCGCTACGTAAAGCGCCAAACCGTTGCAGCAATTGAAACAGCTGTAAAAAATCTGGTACCGGTGAAACTAAGGATCGGACAGGATCTGGAAGGCGCCATTCCTTATGTTGTTGATTCGCGAGATCCGCAGGAAATGGATCCCGGAATCAGAATTATCCAGGCAATAGAAATTAGTTCCGGTAAAACGCTAGGATCTTTGGTAAGCTGGAGTAATCACCCCGAGACCCTTTGGAGTAAAAACTTATTAATATCCTCAGATTTCCCCCACTATTTTCGGGAGTCTGTAGAAAACGGTGTGCATAAAGGTGATCGCTTATTAGCACAAGGATTAGGTGGCATAACAGTATTCGTCAATGGTGCGGTGGGTGGTTTGATGACCACAAATCCCAGCCATCCAATCCCCGATCCATTTGATGGAGAAATGCATAAAGGTGCTACATTTGAAAAAGCGCAGGCCCAGGGTCAGCAGCTTGGTTTATTGGCCTTGAAGGCAATCCGTTCTGCTGATGTTATGGAGATTGAACGGGCAGCAATTGCAATTCGTGCCAAAACAATCTCAATTCCTCTCGATAATCGAAATTTTTTACTCGGTTTTCTTCTTGGTGTTATTGATCATGGTACGACAGGTTGGTTAGATGTAAAAACGGAAGTAGCAGCATTACGTATTGGGCCCATATCGATCATCACAATACCTGGCGAAATTTATCCAGAAATTATCAATGGTGGCGTTGTTTCACCTCCGGGTCAGGATTATAATCTGGATCCAGTTGAAATACCGCCCTTACGCTCAATGATGTCCGGAAAATTTAAGTTCGTATTCGGTTTAGCAAATGACGAGATCGGATATATCATTCCTAAGAGTGAATGGGATGAAATTCCACCATATTTATATAATCATCATCAATCACCATATGGGGAAGTAAATTCAATTGGTCCGGAAGCGGGGCCGATCGTCCATGAATCACTCAGCGAACTATTAGAAGATTTTTAATAATCATATAGTGAAAAACTGGAGAAGAACAGGCGCAATAATCGGCAGTATTGGTTGTATAGAGTTCGTATTATTTTCAACTATTGCGATGTTTTTCTATGGCGGCGGCACATCCTGGAATAAGTCCGCTGAAGGATATACCTTTTGGCACAATGTTCTGAGCGACTTGGGCCGCACTGTTTCATATTCTGGAGTACCTAATACAGTTTCAAGTCCCATGTTTAACATTGCATTGAGCTTTTTTGGAATTTGTATAATTGTAATTTACCTTAGTATGGGAAAGAACTTTTTACGGTCCTATTGGTTAATGCTTCTTATTCTTATTGGTGGGATAATTTCTGGAACAGGAACTGTAATTATTGGATTTACACCTGATGATAAATTATCCGATTATCATATGCTTGGTGTTTGGATGTGGGCTTTGCCTTTATTTTCTGTCTTGCTTTTATTTATTATTTATGGTGTGATTAACGGTATTTATGACAATTTTTTATTCATTACCTGTGCGTTAGCAATTGCATTATTTATTCACATTGGTCAAGGTGTTACAGGTTTGTGGTCTCCGATTGTTGCAGCAACTCAGAAGATTGTAGTTTATTTAAATATAATCTGGTACTTGTGGATCTGTCGCAAAATATCAGCACAAGAAGTAACGACTTTTAGTTGATATAACCGCTCAATTAAGAGTTTATTTTACTATTGCTAGCGTACCCTTTTGGATTTGACCATTACTGGCTGGATCAAGCGATTCTACTACCCAGAAATAAATTCCGCTGTCCACTCTTCCTGAAAGCGAAATAGTATCCTGTCGCCATGATTCTTCAGCGGAATTTTCATTGGTATGTTTTCTTTCATATACCAAATCACCATTTACGCTGTAAAGTCTGATTATGCATGCTTTTGGCAAATTGATAAAACGTAATTTATACGGATCAGCAACATCGGGGTACATATGCAGGGGGTCATTGAAATCCAAACGATAAGGGTTGGGCACGACCCGAATTGGTACGTTCATGCTGTCAAAAGAAGCCATGGAACCTTGGTATGGTGTAATAGCAATTGGATTTTTTTGTTCTACTGATGTTATCCCGCTTTCAAGGGGCAGTATAGGTCCGACATCATTTCCATTTACATCGATCCAGTGATCATGACCAGAATCATATGTATGTACACTATAGTAATAATTATAGCCTGAGTATGAAGTTGAGTCGATATAAGAATAGGTGCCGTTTGATTCTTCATAATACTTTGGTGAACCAATCGGAATATCGATCAGAAACTCCCAGGGACCATAATGCCAATAATGGGATGGCGGCCAGGATTTATAAACTCTGTATCCGCGTACATCCCGTGCTTCTTCATTTTCATAGTCAGGATCCTGAGCATCTTCTACATCGTCAGACCATTTGATCTTTATTTGCCCTAATTGGGTATTGGCAAAAGATATTTTAACGTCTGGCGGAGGATCGGGAACATTATAATTATTTTCATAGGCAAATTTGGCTCGATCAAAATTTCTGAACATGGATCGTTCACCTAATATTCTTTCTGCTGTGGCATCCTCAGTGGTTGACCAGGTTAGCTCATCTTCTCCCAGCCAATCGGCACCAGAACCACCAACAAATGCGATAACCAACTTTGTTTTTTGTCCCGGTTCTAAACGGTAAGGTCCAAATACAAGTGCATGTGTTCCTAAACCAGGATCCTGCGGTGTTTTTGTAATGTCCTGATCATTATTGCCAATGACCATGGTGAACATTTCTTGATCTGTATGCATCCCACTGTTGGGGTCTTCATAATCAAACTGATTATTTTCACCACCATGCCACCATTTGGCATAAACTGGTTGAATTGCACTAGATGGATGAACAAAATTAGTATTATCAGGGAGATAATCAAGGACCCCCATCCCGATGTACTGATAGGCTAATAGTTGATTTTCTAGTTGTCCCTGCATTTCATCAGCATGTGCGCTGGCCGCTTCTAATTTATAGGGCTGACCTGTGTCATCCCAGTTCGTGCCGAACCAATCATCATCACGCTGGTAAAACATGATATAGTTTTTATAGAGATCAGTATTCTCCGAGTCATCTGCTGTAAAGGTATCCGCTTTGGTGTAAAAAAATAAATCATCTTGTGTTTGCTGACGGTTATGACGCCAATCACTCCAGTTCATACCAAATTTATCTGCCCAACCGTGGGCCATAGAGTTCAAACTGAATGAATTCATCAATGTCAGATAGGCAGGATCCAATATTTTTGTGCCGATGTTTTCAAAAACCAACTCCTGTATTATAAAATCATCAAAATTCGGATAACCCCAGGCATAGGCTTTTCTGGTTACTCTGATTCCAGTTTTTGTATTCCATTGACTGATAATTATTTCTTCCGGTGAATTATTATGTGCTGTGTAATGATGATAACGATAATTATGAATTTCAATGGGCTCATTTCCAGTAATAGAATTGTGATAAGTAGAAAAATTACTGCGCTCAAGATTATGATAGGTGGTGTCACCCAATACGGCTTCAGGTGAATTGTTAATATTATACGGAGCTGGCTGTACATCATAGGTCACGTTTCTTGGCCCGGAATACGATACTAATGTGTCTCCCTGGTCATCAACTGCAAGAATCCAAACACCCTGCCCTTTAGAGCTTTGTGGTATTGTAACTCGAGGTATTTCAATAACATTTGGTTCTCCAGCCAGGTATGCACTTACATCTATGAAGTATTCAATAAAATCAAGACCGACTCGGGACATATTACCTGGGTAGGTCAGACTTTCTTGAGAATGACTATCAGATTTAGATCGATTGCCACCACCATCCAAGCCATTATTTCGATAACTGGACCACATTTTTCCTCTTGTAAGATTTCGTGGCCGGTACCCTTCAGTCATATCCTGCTGGGCAAATAACATATTAATTAAAATGAACAAGGATGTAAAAATATATTTCATTGCTAGGTTATCACTTCAAGTAATCTCTGAATCAAACCGACAAAATAGGCACCATTGTAGGGTCCATACCAATTCATAACGAATGTTTCATATTCTTTCAAATTATACCATTCATCTTTGGTGATATATCCAATATAACCGCCGTTAAAACTGGTAACCAATACATCAAGATCAAGAGCGTTAGCCCTTTCGTCAATTGCAGCCGTTAATTCGCCTGAAAAATCACACGGTGTTCCTATGAATGCAATATTTCCAATTCGTAACAGGGATATATAGGCTGGAGAGGCATCCGTTATTTTTTTAAATATCCATGGTCTCACACGCCAATTAGTAGCCACCCGCATATGTGGTTTACGTAAAGGTATGTCAAATTGAATAGTACTAGTCTGTTGAACTTCATCCATTGCAATGCCACTTACATTTGCACTTATGATTGCTGTTAAATTGGATGCTAAAAGAGAGATTCTATCGAAACTATTTTCACCCTTTGCGACTGGAGAGTGGCTGCCTACGGCACCAGCACAAAAAGCCGCAAAATCAACATTTGTGAGATTTTCTAACGAGTCTACTAATGCTCCAGGGTAATCTCGGGAATAATTCATTTGACGGTGTGATAGTACTGTTGCATGAGCTGCAAATGTGGTAATTAAAGCAACTGCGCCACTTTCTTGTTGAATTTTTACGACCCGCAGCCATGGATCCCGAGAGCCCTTTTCACCAACCAGGCGATTTCGGGTAAATGGGCTAGCATCATAGCGGGCATACCCGACTTTAGCGCTAATCAATTTTGCTTCTGCTTTTTTTATCGTTGCTATAATTGCATCGGCCAGGTCGCTTACAATTTCACTTTGATATTCACCGGCGAATTGTGTACCAATCCAGCTATTGGCCCAACCGCCAACTGAACAGTGGGTATGGGTAGCGCTCATGAATATTTGATCAAGGCTGTAACCAATTTCCGGTAGCCTTATTCGCAGTGCTTCTGTGACCGCAGGCGGTATGATCAATGCGTCTAAAGTAATGATTGCTGAGTTGTTGAAACCATCGTCAAAAACAAACCCTCTTGCCCAGACAGAATCGTGAACTGTTGCGACAAGGGTACCTTTCCTGGCGCCATAGCCTGCTAAGGGAAGGGGATAATGTGGTGTTATGTTTGTCTTGGCCCAACCTGCTTTGAAATATTTACTTTCTTGTGATGTGTAGCTTGAATTCAAGCTATCCAGTTTTTGCTGGGCAAGTTGGTAATGTCGGCTTTCATTTAGCGGTGTTTTATCTACCGGAGCGATCGTTGCAATCAAGCAAAAAATTATTCCTAGACCAAAAGTCATAATAAGCCGGCGCAAGAATTTCATTAATTGCTAAGTTGATTGATAAAAATCATAAATCTTACCTTCTTTTTATCCCCATCTTTTCCATGACCATTAACAAACTATCCGGGTAATCAGTAATGATTCCATCAACACCTTGTAGAATTACTTTTTCCATTGTTTTGGTACGGTTAATCGTCCAGGGGATAACAGGAAAACCATTGTTTTTCAATTCGTTTACAGTGTTGCCCAAAAAAAGGGAATCTTCCGGCATGATCAGTCTCCAGGATGGGGAAAAAATATCAACGTAATTTTCTGCTTCCTGCAACATGGCGAGTGCTGTACCGCCACTATTTTCAAAATGAATTCCATTGAGCCATGGTGATGGGACGGAATCATTTATTGACTTAAAAGTGGCTTGTCCCAAAAGTGCAGCTGTTTTTATATATGGTGCTTGAATTTTAACAGATTCAAGAACTTGCCAATCAAAAGATTGTATATTTACTTTACCGGCAGCATCATTCTGGTTTATCACTTGCACTACGGCTTTAACGAATACATCAACAGGTGCAGTTACTAGGTATTCTGGACTGATCTTTATCTCAATATTCAACCATATGTTCCTTTCCGGGTATTCAGCTAACACATCGAACACTTCTTGCAATGTCGGAATTTTTTCGCCTGGAATATTGATTCTGGGGGGCTGGGGAAATCGCAGTACATCTGGATTTAGTGAACCACAATCAAATGTTTTTATTTCTTTTAATGCAAGATTAGAGATTAATGGACCATAATTAAATGTATCTGTTGCAATGGAATCTCCATTAGCATCCAGACACAAATTTTGGTTTATATAGGGGTCGTGGTAGACAATAGGCACCAGGTCTTTCGTAAGACCCAGATCAAGTTCCAGTGTTGTTACACCCAGTTCAATTGCTTTGCGAAAGCCTACTAATGTATTTTCTGGGAAAAGACCTCTGGCGCCGCGATGTCCCTGGATGTCTAGTGTTGGCGGGTAAAATAACCCGCATGATAACAGGACGCTGACCAGCGAAACAAATAGGATCTGCCTTACTACCTTATGGAAGTATTTTAACATTGGTTATGATCTGAACTATCCCTGATTGGGCCCATCAGGAATAAATAATAATATTGAACATGGTTAATCTAGAATGAGCCGCCGATTGAAAAACGCAAAGGCGGATCAAAGTATTCGACGAAATTTGAGTAAGCCACATCAATAATAATTTTTCGGCTACCTACTCCGAGTTTTAATCCAGCACCAACTGTCCAATCTTCTGTATCGTAGAAAAATTTGTACCCACTCCTTACAGCCACCAAATCGGCGATCCAAATCTCAGTCCCCACATGGTACCGGTCACGGTAATCAGTAGCGAAAGCGCTCTCAGCTGATACCAACCACTGGAAGCCACTACCTTGTTCTCCAATAATGCTCATGGCAGTATTGATATTAAAATAAAGTGGGAGTTTAAATTTATCAGATAAGAACTTGGCTTCTGGTCCGAAATTTTTCATGATCATAGCCAGAGTTAAATCCCGAAAACCAGTTCGGTAATATGTGGAAAAATCAGCCGTAATAGCTTTTGCTTTATCCTTATCAATTGTTTCTTCAATATATTGTGTCTTGAATCCAAAAGATAAATTATCGGTTAACCGAATTGCATAGGCTAGAGAAAGGGCAATATCGCCAGCCTGAATCATGCGGCCAGTTCCTTCCGGTTCCAACACAGTCGTTTCTTCAAAATCTTCTGTATCAAATTTTATAAAACCAAGGCCCAGGTTTCCTCTTCGTCCAAAGGGCATGGCAATCACTCCAGAAATGATGCTCGAGTTGACAATCCAATCGGTGTGGTTAAAACTGAAATCAAAACTTTCAATATTGATCAACCCCGCAGGATTATAAAATATTGCAGTAACATCATTGGCTACTGCAGTGAACGCATCGCCCATGCCTGCTGCACGGGCTGATGGACTAATCTTTAGGAATCCAAAACCTGATTTTCCCACACGTTTGAATTCATTTTGACCAATAACCGAGGTTGTAATAAATAGCAGGGTGATAATTAATCTGGTTAGTCTTACCATGTTTTTATTTTACAACTGCTAAAGTACCTTTTTGTATAATTCCATTACTTGCTGGATCAAGAGATTCCACAACCCAGAAATAAATACCACTTACAACTCTACCTGAAAATGTTATTGTATTTTGTCTCCATGCAGTTTCTGCCGCTGTATTTTTTTGGTGTTCTGATTCATAAACCAGATCTCCGGATACGGAATAAATTCTAATCATACAGTGCTTTGGTAAATTGATGAATCGTATCTTATAAGGATCTGCTACATCTGGGTACATATGCAACGGGTCGCTAAAATCAAGGCGGTATGGGTTTGGAACAATCCGGATCTGTTCTGCCATTTCATCATAAATCTGTCCGGACGGCTGGAAGGGGGTTACAGCAATCATATTTTTCTGTTCAGGTGCTGCATAACCACTTTCTAATGATGGTACTGAACCATGATCATTCCCAAAAATATCGATCCAGCTGTCATGCCCGGTGTCATACGTGCGTACATTATAATAATAATTATAACCGGCGAAGGATTCGTTATCAGTAAAGGTATATTTCCCAGTATTTTGGTCATAATAATCCTCATTCTTAAGAGGAATGTCAGCAATCAGTTCCCAGGGTCCGTAATGCCAATCAAAGGATGGCGGCCAGGCTCGATAGACCCGGTACCCGTCTACATCCGTAGCTTCCGCACCAGTGTAATCAGGGTCAGTGGCGTCGTCCGCATCATCCCCCCATGTAATAACCATTTGTCCGAAAGGACTATTATTAAAGTTCACTCTAACATCAGGAGGAGGATCAGGTAGATCAAAGCCCATGTCATAGGCAAATTGCGCCTGCTTAAAATTTCGTATAATAGAATGTTCTCCATCCCTCAGTTGATCTTTAGCACCTTGTGTTTTAGACCAGGTGAGTTCATCTAGATTGTGCCAATCAGCACCGGAACCAGCAGCAAAAGCGATCACAACCTTTCCTTTTTCTCCTGGATTTAATGTATAGGGACCGAACGCTAGCGAGTGTGTAACCAACATGGATGAGTCAGGATTATCAGTGTTGTTCTCTGCAGATGTGCCCAAAACCATACGGTACATTTCTGCATCTGTTTGGCGCCTGTAAGTAGGTTCTTCGTAATCCTCCTGATTTGAGTCACCGTTTTTCCACCACCTAAAATTAAATGGTTGTTCTGCAGCTTCAGGACTAACATAATTTTCATCGGGATCATTTATAAATGGTGGTTGAACATCAAGTGGTCCAAAACCAATATACTGGTAGCCCATTAATTGACCTTCGACCTGTCCCTGGTATTCGTTATAATTTGTCAATTGTGCGAACGTGGATACAAATGGTTGTCCCGTGTCATCGTAGGATGTACCGATCCAGTCATCGTCTCTTTGATAGCAGAATACCAGATTGCTGTATTCCGCAGTACTTTCCGGATTATCGGCTGTATAATTTGTTGCTTTGGTGTAATAAAACCAGTCATCCTGTGCTGATTCACGATTCACGCGCCAATCACTCCAGCTCATACCATTGCCGCGGGCCCATTGATGAGCACCACTGGCAACACTAAAACTATTCATGAACGTAATGAAGGTTTCTGTTAAAACTTTTGAGCCGGTATTTTCAAAAATTATTTCCTCGATAATAAAATCATCAAAATCCTGATAGCTCCAGGCGTAGGCTTTTCGTGTTACAGTGAGACCTAGTTTATTTTCCCATTGGCTAAGGATGATCTCCTCCGGAAATTCATCATTAATAATATAATCGTTGTGGCGGTAATTATGGATTTCAACCGGCTCATTCCCGCTGATATCATTGTGGTAAGGAGAATAATTTGAGCGCTCAAAATTTGGGCCGGTCGAATCACCAAGACTGGCCTCAATTGAACTAGAAACGGGATATCTTTTTGCAACAACATCATTGGTGACATCTCGTGGCCCTGAGTATGAAACTAACGTATCGGTGCCATCCCCAATACCAAGAAACCATAAACCAACACCGCGGGCATTTTGCGGATTACAGACCCGCGCAACATCTAATATATTAGGTGCTTCGGCTAATACAGCCGCAATGTCTAGCCAGTATGCCATAAAATCCTGTGCCCGGCCGGCGTTGCCAGGGTATTCTAGTGTGGTTTGATCATGGCTTTGATAGCGTGGCGTATTCCCGCCACCCTGCAGGCCATTATTCCGGAATGTACCCCACAGTTTTCCTCGGGTTAGCAGCCGTGGTGCAAACCCGCTTACTGGATCCGCTTGGGCATATAAAATTGAACTGGCAGTGGGAATGCCCAAGATCAAAAGGAATGCCAAAATGAAGTTTTTTTCTTTTTTCTGATCCTGCAAATTATTGACCAACAATTAAAATGAAGTTCTAATGCCAATCTGGATTTCACGGGGTGAGCCGTGGTAACGGGAATTACCGTAAAAATCACCATAATCCTGGTATTGTTTATTATCCGGTCGTGGTGTTTCCATACCCCAACGAATGAATTCACCGGGCCCATAGATAGAACTGAAACCGCCGTCACCGCGCACATCACGCTGGTCAAATAAATTGGAAACCTGAATATAGAGCGTTCCCTTGGCAGTATTTTTCTGGTAGATCACTTTTTCAAAAGATAAATCGGTACGAGTCGTCAGTGGTCCATTACGCCACTCTGAGGCCCCACCAATTGGTGAGTATTCAAATGGATTCCCCGTAGACATACGGTAGACAATGTTAGCAGTGATATTGCCAAACAAGCCCATTGGCCCAAATTTGTCTGGTGTGGCAATAAATATCTGGGCTTTGCCATAATTCCTGATATCTGCGTCTGGTTTAGGTTCTTCTTCTGTACCGCCCCAAAATTCGACCCAATGTAGGCCAGTGTTCCCAGCATCATGGATCTCCATTCCCAGCGCCCTCAACGAATCAAGAAATATATTTGCTTTAGTTGCTATAGCTGTGCCAAAAAACCCTAATGGATTTCCTGACTCGGAACCGTCATCATTTTCACTATGGAACATCCAGAATTTCCCATCAGCAACGAATGCAGAATCTGGTATCCAAAACTGGCTGCCTACACCGGCTTCACCTTTCACTGCCCACTGTATATTGTAGGCGATATTAAAGCCAAAATAATTGTTAAAATTCTTTTTGAGTGATAATTCAAAACCCTGGATATCTTCATGAATACCATTACCAGCCATGTGAGTAAATTGGAAATCAAACAATTGTTTGGCAGGGTCCCACCAGTTTAATTGCACTGTTCCTGGACTGGATACCTGGTTGCTTGAACTCTTGTAAAAAGTGGATAAGGCCAAAATGTAATCGGAGTAAAAATTCCAATCAAAACCAAGCTCAAAACTGATGGTCTTTTCATAGGTGAGACGCGGATTGCCAAAAAAGCTCTCTTCAAGAGTATTATACAATTCTGTATCATCATTTAGGTTATTACTGTTTATGTCTGTGTCACGAGTTCCATCATTGACCCAGCGTTCGCCATACATGGTATAAAAACTGGCTAATTGGTAAATATGTCCGTAGAAAAAATGGATCATGGAACGATCGGTGATTGGGTGTGCTACACCAATTCGGGGACTCCATGCCGTAATTGGTTTCGTTTTTTCAAGCAGGCCAAATGATTCTAATGAATCGTAGTTAAAGCGGGTAAAGGTATCAAAGAAATAGTCTGAGGCAGCCATAGCTGTTGTGAGCGGGTGCTTCACGGAAGGATCAAAATGATCCATGCGAATACCAGCATTGAGCACCAGTCCCTTATATTCCATTTTATCTTGAATGTACCAGGCAAACTGTTTTGGCCGTACAGGGTTTCCTGTGCGGTGGTGATACCCAATGTAGTGTAGTTGGCGGCTGTTTAGCACATCAGAATAATTTCGCGCCCAAACACTGTAATCTATATAATCAATACCAGTTTTTAAGAGATTATTTTTATTGAATTGACTGGTAAAATCAAACTTTACCTGGAAACGTGTTCGTTCCCCTTCGTTGAACGCATAGACATCTCGATGTAGATTGAACCAGCCATCCTCGTCCTTTGTGATCTCCATTGTTGAATCAGGGAAATCTTCAGGTGTCTGTGTATTGACACTATTTGAAACCCGTAATTCGTAATAAGTTCTTTCTGAAAGCATATGGCTGATGGCCATATAACTCATTTGATTAGTATTAATGATCTTTCCGGAAGAGGCGTTGTCCATTGGTAAAAAGATGTTTTTTCCGTCATCTCCCATTCCTTTAATTCCGCCAACTCCGGCCACAGAGTGATAATTCCAATTTTGTGAATATACTCCTCCGAACTTCAAAGATATTTTCGGATGTAGGTTAAGGGATAATTTCCAGGTACCTTCGAAATTATCTGCAGAGTGAGATAATGGACTAATGCTATTTACAGCATTATTATTGGTTCGACCGCCCAGGGAAAATGATACACCCTTCATCAAAGGGCCGGTTATATTCCCTTGGAGAGCGTAACCGGCATACTTTGTATAATCGATTTTTTGGTGTACTAATTGACCCGTTGTGCTATCAATTTCATTTACCCATTCCGGATTATCCCATTTCATTTTACCACGATGAATAGCAGCATCATAATAGTTGGGGCCCCAATGGTTGGCACCGCCCAGGTCGTTCGTGTATTCAAAATTACCGTGAAAGGAATCAGTACCTTCTTTTGTAACGATGTTAATAACGCCGGCTTGGGCATTACCATATTCTGCACTGAGGCCCCCAGTAATGATTGAGATGGTTTCGATA
Source organism: uncultured Fidelibacterota bacterium (assembly GCA_913062595.1). Taxonomy (GTDB): domain Bacteria; phylum Fidelibacterota; class Marinisomatia; order Marinisomatales; family TCS55. The sequence continues at coordinate 6,279 of CAJXWT010000040.1, read as the reverse complement.
TCGTATTTGCCTACGCCGATGAAATTGTTCAAAGTAAGCCCATCGTTGCTGGTCATTTTTACACCATCCACATAGTACACAACATCGGCAGCAATTGAATTCATATCGCCGCCGCGGATCATGCCTTGACCATTCACATCCATTCCCGGTTGTAGAGATATAAGGTCTGCTACTGATTTTACCATTACCGAACGTTCAATATCATCCGCTGTTACAATATATTCACTGTAAGTGCGATCTACCTCGACCTTGGGTTTTTCAGCTGTTACCCTGACCTCTTCCATACCGATAGCTTCTTCATACAAAGCGAAGTTTACTTTCGTGGTGCGGTCGGAATTCACAGTAACATCTGTTTTGGTAATACCTTTGAAGCCAATCATCTGAGCGGTGAGACTGTATTTTCCAGGGGGAATATTCAAGATTATATAAAATCCATTTACATCTGCTGCCGCACCACGATTGGTGCCAGCCAGCATGATATTTGCCCCCGGTAGGGGCAGACCATTCTGGTCACTAACGCTACCCTGGATCTTACCAGTCACACCGGCATAGATCAGGGTTGATCCTGCAAGCAGGAGGGCTGCTAGAGCATTTTTAGATATTTCGGTCAATCCTGTTCACGCTTCTACAATTGATGAGCGTAAAAAAAGAGACCGCCGGATGTCCGACGGTCTCTTTAGAAGGTCTATTTAACGAGCAATAATTTCCTGGTCTGGGAAAAGTTACCAGATTCCAGACGATAGAAATACACACCCGTAGGCATGTTTGCCGCATTCCAGCTCACGGTATGACCGCCAGCTGAAACAACACCGTCAACCAGGTTAGCTACTGCTTCACCCATAATGTTGAAAACAGTCAATTTTGCGCCAGCCGTTTCTGGAATATTGAAACGAATATGGGTTGTGGGGTTGAAAGGGTTAGGGTAATTCTGACCCAGTTCATAACTGGATGCAATAGGGGCATCATCGGAAATACTCATTCCTGTGGGTGTTTCGTTATACCAGATTTCATCAATATGAACGGCTGATGAATCATCATCGGTTACTCCAACGATGATAAAAGTAGGAGCACCAGCACCTACAGCAACATTATCTGTTGTGTAAGTCCAGGTTGCCGTATCTGCTGGGGCTTCCCCATCGGCAAACGCCCACATGGATACTGTATCACCGTTTACGACTATTTTTTCCCAAAACCATGAATCATATACAATAGCGGGATGTAGAGAGCCAGCTGATTCATTTGTTTGAAAATAGAAATCACCAATAAGACCAACAGGTGATGATACAACCGTATATACATTCAGGTTGGATAAGAAATCAGGATCTGTTGCTACTGTAACATGTAATTGATCTCCATTTGTAGGGGTACCAGTTGTGGTAAATTTAACTTTCAAATACATGGTTACAGAATCGGGTGTTATTACTGCATTGGCATCAATACTTTGATCGATTTGTATCCAGCTGGTAATATTAGTGAACGGGTCAATCGCTCCAATTAAAGTTAAATATCCAGAATCAACTTCAGCAGTCCCCCAGCCCCACCAGGCCCAGGTCATATCGCTTGTAAAAGTAAGCGCTGCCGATGGCGTCGCTGGTGTGTCAAAGGTCTCGTGCCAGCCAGCATTTACACTGCTAATGCTTAAGGCCAGGACCAAACTAGCTATTATCGTTTTATTCATCTTTTTGTTCTCCTTTGGTTTATGTTTTACTAGTAATTATAATTAAATCCGATTCCAATTGTCAAGAATTGTAATGGCATAACTTCTTTTAATCCCCAATCTTCGAATGAACGCAGGTAACCAATGGCAGCATTGTAAGTCAAGTCTAGAGCCAGACTTAAATTTTTCCCAAGAGATGATTCGAAACCAATCCCGATATTGGCACCCCATGCAACCCGGCGATCCGTGATAGGATCAAGTAGAAATTCTGTATCCAGTGGTTTTTTTGATTGCCCAGGGTAGATCAGTCCGCTCACCTGATGCGTATAATTGTACAATCCCAATCCGTATGATGCAAATGGTTGCAATATTTTACCTGCGAAAGAACGAGTGTTGTTTGGAAAATATTTACGTGTTTTTATGATAAAATCATTCCAATTCATATTGGCATCTGCGGCAGGACTTTTATAATTATCGTAATCAACTACCCATCTAAATTTCCTATCCGCGATGGATCCACCGCTGTAATTCTGATAATGAAACTCCATGACGACCTTGGTGATCTCGTCAGTACTAATAACATATTGTAATCCTATGACCGGCGTCGCACCATACCAATCATTAAGGCCGGAGACAGGTAGGCCGGTTCCGGTTAGAAACGCGATACTTTTTTGAGCGGAAAGTGATTGTACTAATGAAAAGGTGACGGCAACAAGAATGAATAATTGAAAAGATTTACTGGTTCTAGTGTACTTTGATATGGATTCCAACCTATTCCACCTTATGTTAACTGCAGTTTAATGTAAGGTGATATTGCCTAAGAATCAAGCTTGGCTAGTTTAATAATCGGTCTTGGTAAGGTTGCTTATTTCAACAGGATCATTTTTTGGGTTAATACTGTTTTATCTGCTTCAAGTTTGATGAAATAAACGCCTGAAGCAGCCCTTCGACCGGACCATTGTAGCGCATAAAATCCAGGTTGGTGTGATTGGGATGTTAGCGTTTCCACCAAACGACCCTTGATATCAAAAATTTCCAACTGAACAAATGTTTCTTCAGGCACAGCATAGCGAATGGTAGTTGTATTATTAAAGGGGTTTGGATAGTTTTGCATTAATCGGAATTCAGTAGGGATTACCAAGGCGATCTTCTGTGTTCCAGCTGCGATCAGGGATTGGTCTGCAGCGAAGAATTTATATATTACCGTTGCTTCTGCCGGTTCATTAATTTCTGGTTTGATCGAAATCACCCGGGCATTATCATCGGGCTCAACCAGTCCAAATTCAAGGAGTATCTCACCATTCTCAACCGCTTCCCGTTTCAAGGTCAGATTATTATTACCAAAGGCAGTGTGGTTCAGATCAACCTTGCCTTGCAGCGGGTTGTATCGTAAATAAACTTGCCCCGCAATAGCCTCCATAGGGATATCAACCACCAGTTTATCCCAATTCATGGCTATTCCGATGGTTGGTGAGGTCAGCGGTTCTAATCCGAATCTATCCAGCGACCAGGACCACATGCGGATAAAAGTCATACCGTCATCCAAGTTGTATTCTTCATCCAGCAATGGCACCAGATGGGGGAAAGTACCACTTGTTGGGCCCAAGCCTAAGATCGCTGGTTGTGAATCTGCCATCCAGAAAGAGACAAACTGCGCCAAATCCAGAACATTGACTTTGCCATCGTATGGCTCGTAATCGCCCAGAGGTGGTGTATAAAATTCATAACTGAAATCCACCGCTTCCAATCCTGAATTATCCGTAAGATTAAAGATAGATAAGGTAATTGTGTCCAAACTTGCCATTGGAGGCTGCAAGGTGACCTTAAAACTGGTCGCGGTAGTATCAGTTGAATAGGTTAAATAACTATAATGCCTTGCTGATACAGAATAACCGAATGATTGAATCGGTTCTGAAAAGGTAATATTTATAGGTGATTCTACGGCGGAACCGATGGGTGAACCGTGGGGTATAGATACAGAATCTACCGTCGGGACCAATTGATCGTACAATTGCAGTGTATCGGTAACCTGGCTAGTATCCATACCGTTATTATTGAGATCAAATACAGAAAGATCGTCTGTAGCTCTTATGTATAGTCTTTCATGTCCGCTAGGTGTACCCTGAATTGTTAGATAGCAGCGCAAAATATCTTCACCGCCAATCAGAGGAAATTGTCTGTAGTTCGTAATATAGTTAACTGCCGCACCTGTGGCATTGCCACCATTCTGGATAAATTCAACGGTAAAGTCATTTGGTTCTACCGGAGCAGTTAATTCACTAACGCCATATACGCCTTCTGTAAGTGTAAAAATAACATAGGAATTATCACTGGATATATCGGCACTTGGCGCAATTATTCTTGGTGGTAATTGGTCTGGTAGCGTCACTCGTTCACTGATTGTAGTTTGCAACATCGGGTTATAAGCGGAATCGTAAATGGCGGTATTAGATGCTGGATGGAATTCTATTTCCTCACTTCCGCTGGGTAATGAATCCGTAGCGAAACCGATTAGTATTGTGGTCTCACCTCCATTAAGAGCGCCCTGGCTTGTGTTTGAAACATTGATTATCTGGGCAGTAGATGCATTACCATTGTTAGAATAAAACTCTAGATGGAAATCGGTAATATCGACTCCTCCAGATAATATATTGTAAATCCCTTCACTGACACTGAGCGAAATAATTGTATCAGATGCTATATCCGCTGCGGTTATGGTAGGCGGTAGGCGGTCATTCAAGGTCAAGTTAACTGTGCAATCTGTTATGGCTAATCTGTTGCCAAGATTGTTGCAGACTGAATAGGTGTTAGTAGGTGTGATCTGAATAGTTTCCACCCCACTGGCCGGCGAGTTGTATAGCGAAATTACGGCCCTGATGGTTGTTTCCCCGCCCGATAGAGATAGATCGTTTGAATTCCTCAGTGAATCAATATACGCACCAGTAGCATTACCATTATTTTGGCTGAAGCTTAGGTTAAAATCTCCCGCATCAACTGCACTCAATGGATCGCTGGCGCTGAACACCCCTTCGCTAAAGATGAGGTACACGTAACCATTATAATAATCTAGTGAATATTCATCTAACCATGGGTACGGAAACAAGGTAATAGTACTGGTACTATTATTTGGGGATGATAGGGGGTTACCAGAACCATCATATATTGCTTCGTTGTTAATCGACTCAATGGTTAATGTTTCAATACCGCTCGGTGTCCCAGTAATACTTAGGTAAACCCAAATACTATCTTCACCGCCTGATAGCGAACCAGATGGACCAGGTTTTTGTAGGTTGGAAATTGACACTCCTGACGCATTTCCGCCATTATCATCAAATTCCAGAATGAAATCGGAGATTTCCAAGGCACCGGTTCCATTTCCATTTGTAAATACTCCTTCAGAGAATGATAACTTCACAAAAGCATTACTAGTAATGATTGAACTGAATTCAGTATTTATTTCTGGCGGAGAAATATCTCGCACGATATAATCTGCTGTATGTATATCCATTTGATTATCTGATAAGTCTTCCAGGCTATCAAGAATACTGACCCGCACCTCACGTAACTCACCGAGATCACTTACTGGAGTTACGGTAATTTCGTTATTTGTTATGGTAGCGTTAAAAGAGATGTTTTCTGCACTGCCATCAATATATTCGACAATGATAAAATCATCTAGATCATCATTGGAAACCTCATTATTATCCAATCGCCTTATATCCTCAGTAAATTCTAGCGTAAATACATCATATGGATAAATAGTATCTCCCGAATCAGGATTGAATAAAACAAAAGGTGCAAGTAGATCATTCAGCGTAAATATTATGGTACTGCTACCACCAATTACGGAATTTCCAGCGCTATCAAAAACCTGGTCATCCTCTGGCTGTATTTCCATGGTCTCTGCCCCGCTGGCAGGATTATCATAACTAATATTCAACCTAATGGAGGTTTCACCACCTGATAGCGCGGATCCCGTTGAGTTTAATACACTAGTAATAGATGCAGTTGTTGTATTATCCGCTGTGATTATATCTGCGTTAAAATCAGAAGATGTAACAGGGTTATTGCCATTGATATCAGTGTATAGGCCTTCAGAAAAAGTTAAGATCACATAACTATTTGATTCATCAAGTGTCGAATTATCAGGTACAAGAATTGGCGGCAATTTATCATTTAAGAGCAATATTGCTGTGGAATCTGACATTACGTTACCATTGCCATCATAAATCGGAGCATCCTGGCGCGGCCTTACATAAACTGTCTCTACGCCACTTGGCGGAGGATCTACGGTTAGGTTCAGGTTATATAAATATTGCGTACTCCCCTCCTGAGGCGTGATAACTGAATTTACGGTTACGGTTTCGGCGTTGCTGCCTTCAGCTGAAGCATCAATAATACATTCAAAATTATTTTGATCTACTTCGTTTTCCCCAGTTTCATCTTTATATAGTCGTTCACTGGCAGTGAAACTAATAAAATTGTTTGGTTCTAAATTCGTTGTAAGGATTGTGGGATCAAGATTATCATTCAAATGGATTTCGCCTGAGGTTGCAGTTTCAGACATTGGTGTGCCATATCTATTGTAAATAGAGGTACTGGTAGTGGGTTTTATTTCAAAG
>CAJXWT010000039.1 GCA_913062595.1 uncultured Fidelibacterota bacterium | reverse complement strand
CCCAGCCGATGCGGATACCCGGTGCCTGCAGTCCCTTGGTTGCCGCACCCGAAATAAACAAATTGGAATGGTTAATATCCTCGATATAGCTGAGCGCACTTCCAGGAGGCTCGTGAAACAGTTCATACGCTTCATCTATAAGCAGGCCAAATGAACCATATGATGCTTTCTCAACCAGGGCTTTGAGTTCGTTTCCGCTTCTGGTGACACCGGTAGGATTACAAGGATTGCTCAGCATTACCAGATTACGGACAGAATCATCCGTTTTAACATAATCCTGGACAGATGGAAAAAAATGATTCTCAACATGACTGTCCACCAATGAGTATTTGCGCTGGAGCAGGCGCAGCATATCGTAGTAGGGGGTGTATTCAGTGGCGGCTATGCGAATATTTATATCCGGTTGCAGGAACATCAACAGCGCCACCAAGCCAGGACGCCCTCCGGCAAAGACCATGACATTTTCGTAATCAATGCCGGCGTTGTAATAATGGTTATAATAGCCAGCAATGGCCTTGCGCAACGCCGGCAGACCCCAGGCCTTTGGATACTTCAGGTCTTCAGCATCCAGATGGACATTTGTTGGCATCTCTGGCCCGCCGGGTAACTGGGAAGTCAGCGGGAATCCCTGGCTCCAGGGATGTGTCCCCTTCTCTCCCATGGCTGCACCAAAAGCGTCTTGAAAAGCATAAAGGATCTCGTAAATTCCCATTGGCGGGACATAGCTCAGGAAACTTTCTGAAGATTTGCTCAATGTTGAAACCAATTCATTTTTAACCGAACGTTAATTTTTATATCCTAAATCAAACCGCAATTTTACAAACAATAAACCCCGCTACTGGGCGGGGCTTTCTATTTTTACTTTTCATATTTTAATAAATTGTCAAGAACAATAATTTCATTTCTACCAGTTGAATCAAAATATAGATTTGTTGTATGACCACCTTCTCCTCCAGTAGATTGAGTTCTTGAAAAAATAGTTTTTATTTCTACACTTATATTTTCATTATCTATCTTTTCCAAATAGATTTCCAATAATCCACTTGCTAAATCAGAACCCTGCCCAAAGGCGCCAGCTGTACCATCCTTACCGCAATCAAGCCCCAATTTCGCAACGAATTTGCCCGATTTTATTTTTATTATTTGTTGAGAATCGTCTTTTAGAGGATAATATAACGGAATATCTAAATCAAAACAGGTTGATGTAATGACATCAAATGCTTGTTCAAGTGATAACTGAAAATAGAACTTAGTTTTTGAATCATCTGTTCTATATTTATTCAACTCCCCAATACTAAACTTATTTGTCTTACTTAAATACATACCAACCGGGTGATGCACAGTTGCACAACTCCAAAAAGCCAACCCAATAAATAGTAGTAATGTGATATATCTATTCATATTCAAATCTACCCAAAGTTTCAAAAAATAGCATTAAAATGTCTGCAGTCCTTTCTTACCAGTCCCTCTACCCCATGCTTTGTCCGCTGTAGGGTAAAACTTTAGTTGAAAAGCCAGTTTCGTTCAGAACATTGGTAGCATATTAGTAGCAGATTTGGCCTAAAACAGCTACTTTTAGGGGTTATTTAACAATTAACAAGGCGTTGCTTATTACAAACAAAAAACCCCGCTTTCCGTCAAGAAAACAGGGTACTTACAGTGTCGGAGCGACAGGATTTGAACCTGCGACCCCTGCAACCCCATTGCAGTGCGCTACCGGACTGCGCCACGCTCCGATAAATCTATCTACGTAATATTTCCAGCAATGTTTCCAATTCCTGCTTGATCTTCAGTAATGTTTCCTTCCTGGCCGGTGCGGCCTGCTGTACGCTTTCCACTGGTGTGGGAACATCTTCCTTTTTGCAGTCTTTTTCCATCGCCAGCTGATTGCGGGCCCCTTCAATAGTGAATTTCTCGGTGTAGAGCAGGTCCTTTATGTGTAGGATCAGGTCAATATCGCTCTGGCGGTAGGTGCGGTTTCCGGCCCGGTTTTTCGGCGGCTTTAGCTGCTTGAACTCCGTTTCCCAATACCGCAATACGTATGCTTTCAGTTCCGTCATTTTGCTCACTTCGCCAATTGAATAATACAGTTTCTTGATCTGTTTCGGCTCTGAACTCATAACGAATTACTTAAAGTGTTACTTTATATTAACCTATATAATAAGTCAATTCAAAGGAAATTTAATGTACCTGCGCTTTCCCGCCGCTAGATTTGCGGCCGGTGCACATAGCGGTTGTGAAAGCGAATCCATCCTGGTAGGAATCCGGTCACCGTTTCCCGGGGCGGCAGAAAAGCGATGCGCATGTGCTTGGTCCCCGGCAGTTGTCCGAAACCGGCACCGTTCACAGTGCAGATACCCGTTTCTTCCAGCAGGGCCATACAATAATCAAAATCATTGCTCCCCGATGGCAATGTATTTAGGCGTGGAAAGAGATACATGGCCCCGGTCCGGCCGAAACACTCCATCCCTTCCATCTGTTTAAAGCTTTCCTTGATCAATGCGGCCTTGGCCTCTAATTCCCCCAATACGGCATTTTTTTCTTCCTGGTAGACGCCATACGGGGCGCTGTCCTTTTCTGGTGGATTCACCAGCATATAGATGATAGCCTGCCCTACTGTGTTGGAACACAGGCTAACCGAAGCCTGCTTCAATATCAATTCGGCCAGGTTCATGCCCGTCCCTTCCACCTGGGGCATGTGGCGCAGTTCCATGTAACCGCCTCGGTGGCCGCATTCACCGGCGAAGCCTTTGGATATACTATGCAGGCTGAACAGCGGTATCTCCCGTGCTCCCACAGCGCTGGCCATGGAAATGAATGTACCGCCGTATAAATTGTTCTGGTAGACCTCATCGGCAATTATCGCCAGGCCGTGCTGTTCGGCGAAATGGACCACGCCGTCAATGCTGGGTTTGTCCAATATCGCACCGGTAGGGTTACCCGGGTTGATCGCCACGATACATTTTACGTGTACACCATCTGCTGTTGCTTTCCGGTAGGCCTCTCCCAGGATCTCCGGTGTCAGGGCCCAGTCACTGTCTTCATCTGGGTAATAATTCACTTGTGCTCCGCCGCAGCGCTTGACCGTAGCTGAATAGAGCGGATACTGGGGTATGGGTATCATAACGCCATCCTGCGGTCCAGTGATAAGTAGTTCCAGGATCCGTTTCGCGGCGTCACTGGCGCCATCGGTGAGAAAGATCTGTTCTGGATCTGCTGCTATGCTATCCCCGTCCCGCCGGTTAATAAAACGGGCGATCGCAGCACGGATAAAAAGCGGTCCACTACTTTCCGTATAGGCACCCATACCTGTCCGGCACTGTTCCAGGAAATTGGCGCTGTAATCAATAATATAATTAGAAAGCGGTTCTACACCGCTCTCGTTAAACAACTGATGATTAGCGGCGGCAACCCTGGCCAAGGATCGTTCCCGGTCAATATTTTCCGCCGCTTCCAGCAGGGTTAGTACCTGCCGGTAAAAGGTTATAGGTTTCTGACCCAAGGCCTGGGGGTTGCCCAGGTTACAAGCGTAGATCGTACGCCCCGTACGCTGCATTTCTATGGCCCGCCGGGGTATAGCCCCTCGGACGGCATATTCCATCTCAACCAGGTTTTGATTGACTGGAATAGTGCGCGTCATGTTGGGTTCCTGTTTTAGAAGCGTTTTTTCCGGACCGGTCTGTCGCGGTGTCCGCCATCACTACGACCTCTGCCGCCATCCCGCCGGCCTCCACCTCCGCCAAAGCGGCTTCCGCCACCACGACCTCCCCGATTGCGGTCGCGGCTGCGGGGTGGTGGTTCAACGTATCCTTCCGGTTTATCCAGCAGCGCCTTGCGGCTCAGATCTAGACGGCCTTGGTCATCGACCTTGATCAGTTTCACCCGCATGGCATCACCAGTCTTACAGACATCTTCGACCCGTTCGGTGCGTTTCCAATCCATTTCAGAAATGTGCACCAGACCTTCTTTACCTGGCACAATCTCTACAAAAGCGCCAAAGGTCATCATTCGGGTTACGATACCGTCAAATTCCATACCCACTTCCGGTTCCAGGGTCACTGCTTTCACGATCTCGGCCGCTTCTTCCAGTCTGACCTTGTCCACACCGGCAATGGTCACTGTACCATCGTCATCCACGTTTACATCACATTCCGTATCAGCAATGATTTTCTTGATGATCTTTCCACCTGGTCCGATCAGTCCGCCAATTTTTTCCGGATTGATACTTAGGGTAATGATCTTTGGTGCGTAATCGGAAATTTCTCCTGGTTTACTCAGTGCTTCGTTCATCTTTTCCAGGATGTGCAGTCGGCCCAGCCGCGCCTGTTCCAGTGCTTCTTCCAGCAGTTCAAAGGAAATACCTTCTATCTTCAGATCAAGCTGAATAGCCGAGATACCATCTTTTGTGCCTGCCACTTTGAAGTCCATATCACCCAGGTGATCTTCCGCACCCAGGATATCACTAAGGACAGCGTGGCGCTTCCCATCCAGGATCAGGCCCATGGCAATACCGGCCACGTGCTCTTTCAGGGGGCAGCCCGCATCCATGAGGGCCAGTGAACCCCCGCAGACACTGGCCATCGATGACGAACCGTTCGATTCCATAATTTCTGATACGACCCGCACCGTATACGGGAATTCTTCATAATCCGGCAGGACCGGTTTCAATGACCGCTCCGCTAGGTTACCGTGCCCTACTTCACGACGACTGGTAAAACCGACCCGGCCCACCTCGCCTACGCAGTAGGGTGGAAAATTATAGTGCAAATAATAGTTCTTCTTATAGTCTTCATCCATACTATCGATGATCTGCTCATCCCTCTTGCTGCCCAAGGTGGTTACAACCAGGGCCTGGGTCTCCCCGCGGGTGAACAGCACCGAACCATGGGTCCGGGGCAGAAATGCGGGTTCAATGGTGATATCGCGGATATCGGTGGTACCGCGGCCATCACTGCGGACGCCCGTTTCCAGTACCCGTTCGCGGAAAGCGGCCTTGAATTTGTCATTTACCAGTCCTTTGACTTCTTTTTCCGATTCCGGGAATTCCTCTACCATTGCGGCTGCTGTATTATCATGCAGTTCCTTGGTAGCCGTTTCCCGTTCCTGTTTATCACCAATCTGAATAATACGCTCAACCTCAGCACCCAGGGACTTCTCCACTGCCACCGCCAGGTCTTTGTTGGACTCTTCTTCCGGTATTTCCCGTTTTTCGGGTTTTACCTCAGCCACAATCTCTTCTTGCATCGCGATGATTTTCTTAATATCCTCATGGGCGAATTTCAATGCGTCCACGAATACATTTTCCGGAATCACATCCGCTTCGCCCTCCACCATAACAATAGTCTCGCTATTTCCTGAAACGACCAGTTCCAGCGAAGAATCTTCCATTTCTTCCTTGGTGGGGTTGACAATGAAATTGTCATCCACCCGGGCTACCCGCACCGTAGCGATGGGGCCGTTCCAGGGGATGTTGGAAATCATCAGTGCTGCCGATGCGCCTACACCTGCAAGTACATCTGCCGGGTTCTCGCCATCGGTAGACAGTACGGTGATAATCACCTGTGTCTCATATTTGAATGATTTAGGGAACAATGGCCGTATGGGCCTGTCCGTTAGTCGGCAAGTAAGTATCTCCCGTTCTGCGGGACGTGCTTCCCGTTTGAAAAATCCGCCCGGTATCTTACCGCCGGCGTAGTGCCGTTCCCGATATTCTACCTGCAAGGGAAAGTAATCAATATCTTCCCGCATTTCCTTGGCCGCATTCACAGCCGCTATGATCGTTGTCTCGCCATAGCTTACCAACACGGAACCGGCAGCCTGTTTCGCTACCTGGCCGGTGCTTATACGTAGTGTTTTTCCGTTTATCTCTATCTCTCTTTTTATCATTTCGATCTTTTTTATCCTCTTATCTTCAGTTCATTAACCACATTCTCGTATTTTTCTAGATCTGTTTTCCGTAAATACTTCATCAGTCTTTTACGCTGTCCTACGAGCAATACTAGCCCGCGGCGAGAATGATTATCTTTTTTATGTTTCGTTGCATGATCTGTCAGCTGTCTGATTCTGCTGGTTAGCAGGGCGATCTGTACAGCCGCAGATCCCGTATCCATCTTATTTTCTCCAAACTTGGATACGATACTTTCTTTTTCATCTGTTGTTAAAGGCATATTCCTCCTTATTCATACTTTCTCTTTAATTCAAGGCAATACTTCTTATCTTGGCGCAACTGGGCTACCAGCTGATCAGGATTGTCAAATTTCTTTTCATCGCGAATTCTTTCTAGGAATTCAATGTATATCTCACGATTATAGATGTCGTCCATGTTAGATATAAAAAAATTAATTTCCATTACCAACTCTGTCTCATTAAACGTTGGACGCGTGCCGAAATTACACATTCCTGCAATAAAATCACCATTAAGTCTGCCCCGGGTCAAATACACCCCAGGTTTGGGCATTAGCTGATCATCATCCAGTGGAACTACGTTCGCCGTAGGAAAATCCAGACCCTTACCGCGGCCAGATCCATGGACCACTTTGGCACGGAATCCGTAGACCCAGCCCAGTTCAAAAGAGGCCCGCCGTACAAAGCCGTTGGCGATCAGTTCCCTGATATGGGTGCTGGATAGGACGATCTTGTCATCCGCGACCGGATTGATGGTATCAAGCTTGATACCTCGTTTTTTAGCGTAAACCTGTAAAAATTCAGGTGTCCCCTTCCGCTTATGACCAAAATGGTGGTCGTAACCGATCACGATCTCTGCGGGATGAAAATGTTTCATGATCACATCATCCATGAATGCTTCCGCTGTGATCCGGGAAAATTCTTCTGTAAAGGGCACAACCAGCAGCACATCCACACCCAGTTCTTCCAGCAGAGCCTCTTTCTTATCCAAGGACATTAACAGGGATAGTTTGTTCTTTTTGTCCAGAATGTGCCGCGGGTGCGGCTCAAATGTGATCACCGCCGCCCGGCTCCCTTTGGCTGCCGCGATAGTGGTTAGCGTCTTGATAATGTCCTGATGGCCACGGTGCAGACCATCAAAGGAACCGATTGTGACCACACTGCCGGTACAATCCCGCACATCATTTATCTGGTTGAATACCTTCAACTTTTGCTCAATTCTTCGATCGTTGTCGCGTTAGCGATATGGTAGGCTCCCACGCTGGTCCTGACCAGGGCCGTCAAATGACCCACCGTACCCAGTTTTGCCGCAATATCGGCCCCCAGCGCCCGCACGTACGTACCTTTGGAGCAGGTTACCTCGAACGTGATTACCGGTTCCGTATAATCTAGCAGACTGATCTGGTCAATGGTGATCGTTACCGGATCCCGTTCCACCGTTTTGTTTTTCCGGGCCAGTTTATACAACCGCTGGCCATTCACTTGTTTCGCTGAATACATGGGCGGTATTTGTTCCTGTGTGCCAACAAAACTGGCCAGGACAGCATCAATAGTTTCCCTGGTCAATTCCGGCACCGGTGCCTCCGCGCTGATCTTTCCGTCCCGGTCTTGCGTATCGGTGGCCTTCCCCAGAGTCAGTTCCGCCCGGTAGATTTTACTGGCCGTTGTGATATCCGTCAATTTTTTCGTATCAGGTCCCGTACCCAGCACCAGCACACCCTCAGCAAAGGGATCCAGCGTACCAGCGTGGCCAACCTTTTTTTCCTTGATAATACCCCGCACTTTCTTAACCACATCAAAGGAGGTCCACCCGGCGGGCTTGTTAATATTTATAATCACGTATTCCGTTTCAGGTCTTTCATCAGTTTGTCGATCTTTTCACTGTATTCTTGGGATTCATCAAAATAGAATTTCAGTTCCGGTATATTCTTGATTTTTAATTCCGGGCCGATGTATTTCCGGAATGCTTTGCGCAGGTCATTCATGGCGGCCTGCAATTCATCCTTGGGGTATTTTGGATCGAGTACACTATAGAATACTTTGGCGCTGCGCAGATCAGGAGAAACATTGACCTCCGTAAAAGTGATGAATCCCAGGTGACTCAGATCAATATGTTTGAGGGCGATTTGACCAAGTAACTCCCTGATTTGCTGACCGACGCGATCGGTCCGCTTGTATGGTAGTTCTTGCATGTTTATACTTCAAGCGTCCTCTTGATAGTTTGTATTTCATAGGTCACAATTACATCGTTTTCTTTAAATTTACCCGCACCGTCAATGCCGATGCCACATTCCATACCATCCTTAATCTCTTTTACATCATCCTTGAATCGTTTCAGGGAAGTAATAGAACCTTCATGTATCACTTCATCATCCCGAATCAGTCGCGCTTTGGCACCACGATGGATGATTCCTTCATCCACTCGTGAACCAGCAATAAAACCCTGTTTCGGTATTTTGAACATTTCCATGACCACGGCCCTGCCAACTATCTCTTCCTTTATTTCCGGTTCCAGCAGTCCTTCTAGGGCCATTTTGACCTCTTCCTCTGCGTTATAGATCACATTGTAGGAACGGATGTCCACTCCTCCCTGTTGGGCCTGTAGTTTCGCATTGGAGTCCACCTGCACGTGGAAAGCGATGATCACCGCCCCGGAGGCTGCGGCCAGGAGTACGTCAGATTCCGTCACCAGGCCAACAGACTTGTGAATGATCTGAATGCCGACTTCCTCGTTCTTTATCTTTTCCAGTGTTTCACTCAATGCTTCAATGGATCCGTCTGCATCGCCCTTGATCACCAGCGGCAGTGTCTTCATGGAACCTTCCTTCATCTTCGCCGAAATTGAATCCAGTGTCGTAGCCGTGATCTTACGTTGATCAATCTCCCGCTTGGTGCGTTGTCGGTCCGCCGCCAGTCGTTTCAGGTCTCGCGCATCATCGACAACAGAAAATATATCCGCTGCCTGGGGTACCTGGTCAAAACCAAGGATCTGCACCGCTTCTGAAGGTAATGCTTCCTGGATCCGGTGTCCCCGCTCATCCATAATGGCCCGGACCCGGCCGGCATAATTATTACAGATAAATGGATCGCCCACCTTCAATGTACCTTTTTGGATCAGCACAGTGGCCATGGGTCCATGACCCTTGTCCAGTTTTGAATCGATCACCGTACCGCGAGCCAGCGTATCCTTGTTCGCTTTCAATTCTAGTATTTCCGCTTCCACCAGGATTGATTGCAGCAGGTCGTCCACCCCTGTTCCTTCCTTAGCCGAAATTTCTACACCCTGTACTTTACCGCCCCAATCCTCAAGTAATACTTCATTTTCTGATAATTCTCGTTTCACTCGTTCCGGATCGATATCCGGCAGGTCCATCTTGTTGATTGCTACCACCAGCGGTACCCCCGCCGCCTTGGCATGACTGATCGCCTCTATTGTCTGGGGCATAACACCGTCATTGGCCGCTACCATCAGGACCACAATGTCCGTGACCTGGGCGCCGCGAGCGCGCATAGCCGTAAATGCTTCGTGACCCGGTGTATCCAGGAAAGTGATCCGTTTACCTTCTTTCGGTAGATCCACCTGGTAGGCCCCCATGTGCTGGGTAATGCCTCCTGATTCACCGGCGACAACATTCGCGTCCCGAATGTAGTCCAGTAATGATGTTTTCCCATGATCCACGTGGCCCATGATCGTCACTACCGGTGCCCGGGGAATGGCCTTCTCCAGATCTTCTTCTGATTCATCCAGGGTAAATAATTCTTCCGCAACATCCTTTACCGCTACTGCCTGGTAACCGAATGTTTCGGCCAGCATTTCAATAATGTCCCAATCCAGGCGCTGGTTAATGGTGGCCAGCTTTCCTAAGGATATACATTCCTGGATAATATCACTGGGATCCACTTCCATGATCTTCGCCAGTTCGTCGACACTGGAATATTCCGGGATCCGGATCTTTTGGACATCTTCCTCGGCAATTATTTCTTCTGCTTCTTGCTTGCGTTCTTTTTTGTATACTTTTTTCCTGGTTTTCTTATCCATGCGGGCCAGGGTCTGTTTCACCGCATCCTTGGCCGACCGGGTCGCCGGCTCCACCTGCTTCTTTACTGGTGGTTTTCGCGTGACCGTACCGATTTGAGCCTTGATCTCGGTCAGATCGATCTTGCGCAGCTTGTGCTGCTTCGATTTCGCTGATTTTTTCTGTTTTTTTTCTTTCTCGGCCTGCTTTTTCTGTTCAACCTGTTCAACCTGTTCCGCCTTTTTCCGTTCTTCTTCTACTACCTTTTCTTTTGCTTTCTGTTCCGCTTTTTTCTGTTCCTGCTTTTCTAGCGCGCGCTGTTCATCCAGGCTCAGGAGATTAAGTTTTTTCTGCGCCTTTTGCTGTTCATCGATGCGCGTCTGGTGTATCTCACGACGAACCTGTTCTTTCCGAAATCGTTCAATATCTTCCCGTTCTTTATGGAATTCCACCTGGATCATATCTTGCGTCTCTTTATCTACTGAGGACATAAGGCTGGCCACTTCAATTCCCTTGCCCTTCAGGAAGGTCAGAATCTCCGAATGGGATATATTCAGGTCCTTGGCAATCTGAAATATTCGTGTCTGTCTTGCGGCCATAGTGGTATACTTACTTACTTTCCTCTTCCAGGGTTAATTCTTCGTCCTCGAGAGGTGTTTCTTCTGCGGTAGTTTCGGACTCATCATCTTCTGCTGTTTCTGTTTCCGCTTCTTCTTCAGCTGCTTCCTGTTCTTCCAGGTCATCAAGTAATTCTTCTACGTCCACTTCTTCCTCGATTTCTTCTGCATTGTCTGCTTCAATAAAAGCGGCCACCAGGTTATAGGCATCTTCCAGTGTTTTCTCACCCATGCCGTCAATAGCCAATATTTCCTCTTCATCGCCGTTTAACAGATCGGATACAGTCACAATTCCGGCGGCATCTAATAATTTAGCTTTTGCTGATGTAAAATCGGATATCTCTGCCAGTGGTGTGGCTTGCTGCTTCTGATTGCGATCATATTCTTTCTTACCGAACGCGTCAATCCGGTAATTCGTGATCCGTGAAGCCAGGTTGATATTCACCCCGCCCCGGCCGATCGCGAATTCCAATTCATCATCACTGAAAAGGGCTACGCAATATTTGTCATCCTCATCAATATAGAGGTCCAGCGGTGTAGCAGGGGAAAGGGCCCGTGATATGAGTATTTCCGGCTGTTCACTGAAATTGACGATATCAATTTTTTCGTTATTCAATTCCCGGACAATGGCCTGGATGCGGCTGCCGCGCATTCCTACACAGGCTCCCACCGGGTCGATCCGGCGATCGTTGGACCGTACAATGATCTTGGCCCGGTCCCCCGGCTGACGGGCAATGGCCTGGATTTCAATAATACCATCCTCGATTTCCGGTACTTCCAATTCAAATAGTTTATAGAGAAAATGATTATCGGTTCGGGAAATGACGATCTCCGGCCCCCGTGGTGTAACTTCCACCGATTTTACCACCGCCCGTATCGTCTCTCCTCGGCGGTACCGTTCCGTTACGATCTGTTCCCTTCTTGGCATCAGCAGTTCCGCATGGTCAATATTGATATAGATGTTGTCCCTCTGCATCTGCCGCACCGTACCAATAACAATTTCGCCGACTCGCTGCGAATAATCCTCATAAATATAGCGTTTTTCCACATCCTGCAGGCGCTGGCTGAAGAATTGTTTGGCCGCTGTTACCAGCCGCCGTCCAAAAATGGTAGGATCGATCACTTCGACGAAAGAGTCACCGATCTGAAAATCTTCCCCCGGCGTCAATTTCATGGCTTCTTCCAGCGTAATTTCCAGTACCGGATCCATCAGGTCATCCACGATATCCCGCTCCGCGTATATTTCCAGTTCACCCTTCTCCAGGTT
Source organism: uncultured Fidelibacterota bacterium (assembly GCA_913062595.1). GTDB lineage: Bacteria > Fidelibacterota > Marinisomatia > Marinisomatales > TCS55. The sequence goes on along the minus strand of CAJXWT010000039.1, from coordinate 10,242 downwards.
CACGATCACACTGCAGTTCGAAGAATCTCCCCGATCCCGCTCTATCAGGTGCAGAAACAGCTGCTCAATAATGGAACTCAGTTCCGAACGATCCACATTCTTTTCCCGCGCAATTTCCGAAAATACATCGATCAATTCTCGATTAATCAAATTCGACCTCCTCAACCACTAAAATTTTATTAATACCTTGGCATGGATAATATCCGCGATTGGGATCCATTCCTCAGCGACCCCTGATCGCTGTATCTGCACGCTGTCATCGGTCACCGCCAGTATTTGTGCTTCCGTACTGTAGGGTTTACCATCCTTAACAACAGTAATACTGATAACTCTGTCGATATTTTTTCGATACTGGTAATCGTACTTCAGCGGTGTATCCACACCGGCCGACGAAACATGCAGTGCCATGCCCTCAGGGTACTGTTCCTCTAGAATTCCAGAATCATTAATGGTCCTTGATACGGTTGTGGTCAAATTCAAGTCCACAGGCTTTTCCGCATCTATGACACACTTCACCACACCCTGGTGAAAATCTTCTTTTACATCCAGCAGGAATACGCCCTGGGGCAGTATTGCTTTAATATCTTCTTGTATCATATACATCTCTAAGAAATGAAAAGTGGGTGCATGCACCCACTTTTCGCCAGTCGAAATTATTCTTTTTCTGGGTTTTTTACAAGTGCTATTAACCGGCCGATTGGGCAAATTCAATACGCCCGAATAATTCTTCGGCCCGGTTATGCACGGGCGTACGCGGCATTGCTTCATCCAGTACCTTCTGCACCAGTTCCAGGCTGCGGCCGAAATCGCCCATAGTCAGCAGTACATCGGCCAGATCCAGGATAATATTCTGTTCCTGCTGCGTGACCTCCGCCTTGGCCAGGGCCTGTTCATAATGATCCACTGCTGCCGCCTGATCCCCATCTTCCAATGCGATTAAGGCCAGCATCTTGTAGATACTTAAGGGAAACTGGGTGAGCTTGAAACTTGCGTCGGCGATCTCATTCAGGTAGGAAGATGCTGCCAAGTAATCCTTGTCATTGAAATGGGAACGGGCCAAGTAATATTTCGCCAAATTACCCGATTCATTATTGTCGTATTCATCCGCTACAAATTCAAACTGCAGGGTAGCATTATCCACATCACCGCTGGCCAAGGTGACCAGGGCCTTGCCCAAGGACTCCGCCGCCCCGTCTTTGCTTTTTTGTAAATTGTTACTGACAAATGCCACGGCAACTATCACGGCCACTACACCCAGCGCCCAGCGCATGTACAGTGTCCTGTTTTTATCTACATTATTCTTGGCCTTGGCCAGGAATTCTATATACGGATCTTTTTTTAATTCTTTTTTAATAATCTTTCGTCTTGGTTTTAACATGTTTTCTCCATCTTAATTTCCTGTGCCCTTGGTAGGAATCGAACCTACATCTAATCCTTAGGAGGGACCTATTCTATCCATTGAACTACAAGGGCCGGCTACGAAATTAGCCAGGTTTGAAAAATTTATCAGCGTTTTTCAGCGGTAAGGTCCCGGGTCATGAGTTCTTTTACCGCTGCCAGCGGATCCTTGTTTTCGAAAAGGATACCGTACACTGCTTCAGCGATGGGCATTTCAATATCATATTTTTCTACAATACGCGGAACGGCTCGGCAGGTGTTGACTCCTTCCGCGATCATATCCATACCCTCCGTTACCTCCTGCAGGGACTTGCCGCGGCCGATCTCTTCGCCTAAGTAGCGATTTCTGCTGTGCTGACTTAAAGCGGTCACCAGCAGGTCGCCAATGCCGCTCAGCCCCGCAAAGGTGGACTTCTTGGCCCCCATGATGACACCTAGGCGGGTCATTTCTGTGATACCGCGGGTCAGGATAGCTGCTTTACTGTTATCCCCGTATCCGATACCATCACAAATTCCGGCGGCGATAGCCATAACATTTTTCACCGAACCGCCTATTTCTACCCCTAGTATATCCTTGTTTCGATACACCCTCAATACTTCAGAAGACATCAGTTCTTGGATCGTTTTTGACGTAGTTATTTTGGGACAGGCCGCCACCAGTGTCGTGGGCAATTTGCGGACCACCTCTTCCGCGTGACTGGGGCCATAGAGCGAAACGATCTGATCGCAGCCAATATCAGTTTCCGCCTGAATCAACTGACTCATGGTCATCAAGCTGTTAAGGTCAATTCCCTTGGCCAAGTTAACAATTATACTTTGGTCTTTCATGCCGTTTTCCACCCGACGGATCAATTCTCTGATGCTGTGGGACGGTGTTGCCAGGACAATAATATCCCCACTCTTCAAGGCGTCGTTCAGGTCAGCGGTAAATACAATATTCTCATTGAATTCTAGATCGGAAAGGTGGGGGTGTTTGCGCGTTCGGGCCATTGCCACCGCTTTATCCTCATGGCGTTGCCAAGCAGTAACGGTCACACCTTTTTCTGCCAGCAATTGGGCGACCGCACTGCCCCAGGTTCCGCAGCCAAGGATAGTTACTTTCATACTTTTCTTACTTAAAGTTTAGCTTTCGTAAATACTATCAATTAAACTATCAAAGTGACTTGTAACAACCTTGCGTTTTACTTTAAGCGTTGGTGTCAGCTCATTATCCTCAATGGTCCACTCGCGATTCACCAGAGCACATTTTTTCACCTGCTCAAAGCGGGAGAAGCCTTCCATGGCTTTATCAATGATCTGCTGGTAATGAGCCTGAACGTCCGCATGGGCCAGTATGGTATCCATATCCGTCGTTTCAATATCCTTATCGGCGCACCAGGCTTTCAGCGCATCAAAGGCCGGTACTACCAGGGCAGAAATGAAATTTCTGCGGTCACCAACCACTAGGCACTGCTCGATAAATGCTGAGGTCAGTAATGCGTTCTCCAGCGGGGCTGGTGCAATATTTTTTCCGCCGGAGGTCACGATCAAACTTTTCTTACGGTCTGTGATCTTAAGAAAACCATCCTCATCAAATTCACCAATGTCACCGGTGTAAAACCAGTTATCCCCATCAATGGCCTCGGCGGTAGCTTCATCATTTTTATAATAGCCTTTCATTACATTGGGTCCCTTGCACAATATTTCTCCGTCTTCAGCGATCTTGACTTCCACCCCATCGATGGGAACACCAACCGTACCGAATTTGAAACTATGTTCTCGGTTGGTGGTGATCACCGGGCTGGTCTCCGTTAATCCATAACCCTCCAATATCTTAATATCGGCAGCCAGGAAGAATTCGCCGATCTCTTTCGGCAGTGGTGCGCCGCCAGACATGAAGAATCGTAAACGACCGCCAATACGCTCTTTCAGCTTGGAAAAGACCAGTTTATCGGCAACAGCGTGACGGAACCCCAACCAGCCGGTTGGGGACTTGCCTTTTTGCTTCAACGGAATGGCTTTTTTGCCCACACCAATAGCCCACCAGAATATTTTTTTCCGCAAGGCCGGATACGTGTTTACGTTCTCAATGATACGATTATAGATCTTTTCATATAAACGCGGTACAGAGGCCATGATCGTGGGCCGCACTTCGCCCATATTTTCAGCTACCTTATCAATACTTTCCGCAAACCAGCCCTGACCGCCAACAGTAAAACCGGTAAAGTGGCCGACCATACGCTCAAATACGTGGCTCAAGGGCAGGAACGATAAGCGAATGTCGCTTTCATCTACATGGGTAGCTTTTAAACTCGATTTTATATTGGACACTAGGTTATCGTGAGTCAGCATCACTCCCTTGGGGTTGCCCGTTGTACCACTCGTATATATCAATGTCAGTAGATCCCCGGGCTGAATCGCATTGGCTCGTTCAAGAAAATCAAAACCGGCCCCAGCTTTATGTTTTTCACCAGCGGCAGCCACTGCGTCAAAGGTTTGCACCCGATCACTATATTTCTCTGATTCCTTAATGGAAACAATCTTATCCAGGGTCGGATTGTGCGCCATAAAATCCATTATTTTCTCGGTCTGGGAATCATCCTCCGTAATGATCAGTTTGGTCTCTGAATTATCGATGATGTATTCGATCTGGGTCGCTACCAGCGTAGGATAAACAGTGACAGTAACACCACCCAGGCAGATAATGGCGAAATCAGCCATGGCCCATTTTGAATTATTATTTGAGAGGATCGCCACCTTATCTCCCTGTTCGATTCCTAATGATGCTAACCCATAGGCAAAATTCTCTACTGTGGCAAGTACATCACTGTACGTTAACGCCTGCCATTGGCCATCAACTTTATCGTGGTATACCTTGTTATCCGGATACTTAGCACACGAATCTAGGAATAACTGTGCAATTGTATTGTATGACATTCCATTACCTCCATTTAATTAAAAGCAGATTCAAATATATTGACAATAGTTTAATGAGTCTTTTAATTTATGAACAGCTTTTTTTTGTAGTAATGCCGGGGTGGCGGAATTGGTAGACGCGTCGGTCTCAAACACCGATGGGGGCAACCCCGTGCCGGTTCGACTCCGGCCCTCGGCACCGACATTCTGTTACAAAAAATTAACTTGCAAATAGAATATTAAACTTTTACTTTAAACTAAGAAGGTGCTGGTTTGGTACCTTTGGTATGTGGAAGGGGTAGATCTTCACTTTGTTCCGAGGTCATCGTGAAATCTACCCCACTTTTTTATATTTAGTCGCTTACAAGCTATCTGGTATCGCTGTGTGTTTTCCAATTTTACCGTCTATAAAACAAAAAACTTCCCTATAAATAAATTACTTTAAGTACTACCTGTCCGATGTAGAAAACTACTTGAATTGTTAGTTTAAGCACCTGCCTCAAATTAAATATTCGGTTGCGCAATCCTAGGATCTGTAGCTAGTTCAGGAAAAAACAATGGCTGATGAGATCATCAGCCATTGCATTATAACTAAACAGTTAGATTAAAATTATTTCTTGTCTTTTTCTTCTTCCGGCACGCCAAAGACTTTGTCATTAAGTGCCTTGATCTCACTCTGCATGGCCGTGATCGTCTGTTTGATTTCCGCCCGTTCACTCTTACTCCGACGCCGCTCCCGGTTAAAACTTTCAGTCAGGTCTTGAATATCATCTTCCACATTGGCAAACTGTTTGGCCACCATACGATCCAGTTCATCAAGGTTATATTGTACTTCCTGAATGGCATTGCCCAGTGAATCAGTAACATATTCAATGTATTTGGTATTGGCGATAATATCCTGTTGTGCCTTCTGCAGGTGCTTGCCTCGCCCTATGAATTGTAAATTCAGTTTGCGTAGATCTTCCCTGAACTCATTATGAACCACATCTACATGTTCCGCGTCATTCTTGTTTAATTCATCCATGCGCGCTATCATATTAGTAGCCATGTATTGAAAATAACCAGCAACCACGATCAATACTACCAACACTCCGAAAATAATCTTGTCCTTTACGCTCATTAATTACTATCACTCCTTAAATTATCCTAGTTGTTCTAACTTTTTCTCCCATTCACTCATCTCCCGATCACCTTCTTCTGCAGAACCTGCGGCTGCTTCCCCATTCGTTGCTTCTTCAGCTGCGGCCGGCTTGGTTTCTCTTGCAATAAGATCTGCAAGGATCTCTTTTTTATTGGCAGCATTCTCTAACATTTGTTCCATTATATCGCCTACTTCATCCTTGAAATCGGTCACGGTGTATTCCAATCTGGCCACAAGTTCATCAAGGATAACCTTGCCATAGCTATCACTGACCCCATCAAGGAATTCATTTAATTTAGCAGAAAGCATGGCCGCAAGCTGATCTTTAGTATTTATTTCACTAGCCATATATGATACTCCAAATTACCCATAGTTAAATAAAATACGATATTTAATTTCATGATAGTAACAGCACTTTACAAATATTTTTTTGTGGATTCAGGCACTGGTAAGAAAGGTGATGTCTTCTACTTCCGCCAGGCCGTTTTTTGTAAATTCATCAATGATCGGATAAAATATGGAGCGCTGTAAACTATAGGGCAGTTTGTCCGAGACCTCAGTCTGGATCAGACCCTTCCCACCGATGCTAGCCTCAGAATCACGTTTAAAGACATTTCTTTGGGCGACAATGATTACTTCCACCCGGTCTTCGACCAACACTGCGATGCGGAAATCATACTGCCGAATATCTTTTTTCACACCCTGTATTTTTGTCAGCATAAAGTACCCCTCCGGTGCCACCAGGTCAATTTTGTAGCCCAGGTCCAGCAATGAATTCTTGGCCAGTTCCAGGGCCTCTTCTTGTGTACACTCGTAATTGAAATAGCGAATCATTCGCGGTCGTTCTGGGCAGAACGATAATTGTACAGCTAAAACGACAAAAAGTACTGGGCGCAGCATGGAAATATGTATGATCAGTAAATATCAAATATGGACGGCGGCGGTTCTACCACAATTACTTCTTCAGCCATGATCATGTAATCAGGATTATAGTAGACCATTTTCATAATAGACATATCATCCCCAAAAACATTCAGGTCATTTCTTGGCACTTGAACAATACTGTTTAGCAACAAGCTTATCTTTACCGGGGACACATTCCAGGATGAAAAATAAAACGCCCTTTCAAAGCCAATATTGACAACATCATGGACACCCATAGCACCAGATTCGATGCGATCCGTTGTTTGTGGAAAACCATACACTTCTGAAAGGCTTCGTTCGACCTGCGTGAATAATTCCAGGTGGGATTCATAATCAGATGGATCCATGACATAGTTAATTTCTATCTTCCAGAAACCGCTATCTGAAAAGACATATTCTATGACCACAGCTTCCTGTCCCAGATAACCAGACATCTCTAATGCTGTACTATCACGAATAAATATTGGTTCGCCCATATATTGCAAGCTTGGTATAGCACCTAATGGAGCGCCCCACATGAATCCCTTATAGCCATAATCGAGATCCATCGGTGGACCGATCGTATCAACTGCAGCACCCAGTGAATCGCCAGCCCAGGCTAATGAATCATTGCTGGTTGTATCCACGGCGGCGTCAGGAACCGCAGATGTATCCGAAGCACTGGGGCCCTCGTCTTGGGCTGTCAAGACGCAGAAAACCGTCAGGATAAAAATAGTGCGGTTCATTGGGAACCCGAGGTAACGGCTGTTACAGTGTATCGTATTGTACCAACCATGTACACCAAAATACACACCAATCTAAGATGGAGGCAAGGTCAAATATATTAATTCAAAACCGTCCCAACCCGGTCCAATCTGGGCAGTTTGGTTTTGAAATTCAGTGACATGTAGACAAATAATGCTTCGCCCAGCAGGTATTCCCGCGGTACGAAACCCCAGAAGCGCGAGTCATAGCTATCATCCCGGTTATCACCCATGGCCCAAAAGTAGTCCTGTTCAACCGTGTAGTGTGGTATTTCTTTGATTGATTTACCATCAATATACAATTCACCATTAGGTAAATTGCGCATCCAGGGATTGATTTTATTTCCTATTGGATAATAATCATCAAAAACGGATTCGTTTTTCTTTCTGCGCAGCAGGTTCTCCGGGTCCGTCATGGTAAACATATATTCCTTTGATTCACTTTTAATGGTGAGCTTATGACCATCAAGAACCATCAAATGCAGCAGTAACTGAGCATTGGCAGGGGTCACAGCAATTTCATCACCTTTTTTGGGCACCCGCAGTGGTTTAAAATGATCTTTATTCCCTTTATTGCCCAAAAATATCATCGGATTATTCCAGCCCGGTTCATCCATTCTGCCCTGAAATTTGCCATGTTCCGGTTGGCCATACTCGCGCCCATTCACGTAGACACGCCTAGCCTGGATCTCTACGGTATCTCCCGGTAGCGCAATACAGCGTTTTACATACTTCTGGTGCGTATCCCGCGGATACTTGAAAATGATAATATCGCCTTGTTTGGCTTTGCGAAATTTTGGAAAAACGATGTAAGGTAGATCAAATCCAATATCGGTATATGGAATCCCAATCCAATCCGGGGTCCGCATACCATAAACAAAGCGATTCCCGATCAGGAAGTCACCAGTCATGACCGTGTTCTCCATACTGCCTGTAGGCACGATATATGCTTCCACAAGGGTCGCTTTCAACAGAAAGGCGATCATTACCAGGATCGTAAGTGAACGGACTTCCTTATAGATTTTGGATTCTTTCATTGACCTTGAATTTAGAATCTTTCCCAATCGGATAAAAAATAAATATTATGCTTCTAAACGTATGCCTTTGAAATGTTCAAACATGGGAACCGATGGCTTTAGGTAGACATAGATTACATCCAGGAAAATATCTTTTTTGACCTGCATGTCCACAACGTATTTATGTATGGCTGCCTCCAATTTTTTCAATTTATTCTGATCAATATTTTGCGCCGGTGTGCCTAGTTGTTTTTTGCTGTATGTTTTTACCTCTACGAAGGTTACGATTCCATCCTTTTCGGCAATAATATCGATCACGCCATAAGGATCACAATGAACGTTCATGGCTACTATCTCATAGCCTCTTTCCACCAGATAAACAGCCGCCGTCTGTTCTCCCCATTGTCCGATTCCGTCTTCTTTCCGCAGCCAGGATAATGTGGGCATTGCTGAGGCGACAGGCTTGAAGCTCTTGCGGTGAATTACGCATGCTTTATTAAGTCGCAACTTGTCCATATGTTCCCTGGTTCCGTAACCTTTGTGCTTCCTGAAACCGTATGCTGGAAAAATTATATCATACTGTTCCATCATATTATCCCGGGTAACCTTAGCAATAATAGAAGCTGCTTTAATAACATCGATAGTTTTATCTCCCTTTATGACCCCTTTGTTAGGTATGATTTGTGTTGGCAATGCATGACCATCGATTACGGCCTGGTCGGGTCTTGGTTTTAACCGGCCCAGGGCCATTTTCATCGCTTGATGGGTAGCCTGCAATATATTGGTTTTATCAATTTCAGCTGCTGCTACAACTCCCACACCAATAGCGGTGGCCTGGTGTTGTATCTCTACAAATAATTGAGATCGTTTTTTAGGGGTTAATTTTTTTGAATCATCAAGGCCTTTCAGGTCATAGTAATTCGGCAGGATCACCGCTGCAGCCACAACCGGCCCGGCCAGTGGCCCTCTTCCTGCTTCATCTACACCTGCAATTAATGCCATTTTCGTTTCCAGATTTCTTGTCCATCAGTTTAGAACCACGCTGCACCACTCATATCCGTGCGATGGATCTAGATTCCCAGCCTACCCAGGCGTTCCATTACGATTGGTGATGGATGCCTGAATTTATTTCCTTTACCGACAAAAATAACAGCGAACTTAGGATCAATTAGTTTTAGTACGAATTCCGTACTGCTGGTAATGGAACCATGGTGTGCAACCTTCAACACATCTGCTTTCAGATATGGCGCCATTGATTCCAGCATTACATCCCCTTCATACTCCAGGTCGCCCGTAAAGATAACACCTACATCAACATGGGTTAATTTGAATACGATGCTGGCATTATTCACATTAGCTGTACTGGATGCGAAAGCTGAATCAGGTGCCAGGATCTGGATCGACGTGCGATCACTCAGCCGCAGCGTCTCACCTCTTTTTGGTTTATACAGTACACTGCCGTTTCCTGCCATTTGTTGCTTGACCTGTTTATAGAACCATAACTTTCTATAAAAGAGTAATGCTAGGAGTATTTGCTCAATTTACCCGTTTATTTGGTCTAATTGCCAGTTGCCAGTTCAAAGACAGACATGTAAACTGGAATTCGATTTTTCAGCTAATCATAGCAACTTTGCAAAAAGTCATATATGAATAAAATAGCATCTACATTAACTCATTGGACAGAAATATTCAGTGGGTGGATATCCATGCCGCTCACTATTATCCTGATCGGTACGGGTGTGTTTGTTACCCTATCATTAGGATTCATACAAATTCGCAGATTGAAACATAGCTTTGAAGTTGTTTCAGGAAAATATGATAATCCGGACGATGAAGGCGATGTTACCCATTTCCAGGCTTTATCTGCTGCTCTATCTGCCACGATTGGTATTGGCAATATTGCCGGTGTTGCTTTAGCAATGCGTCTTGGAGGGCCTGGTGCTCTTTTTTGGATGTGGATGACAGCTCTATTTGGCATGGCATTAAAATATGCGGAATGCACTCTCTCACATAGATACCGCGTAATCCACAATGATGGATCAGCTTCAGGCGGACCGATGTATTATATTGAAAAAGGACTTGGTCCAAAGTGGAAACCGCTTGCGATTTTCTTTGCCACCTGTGC
>CAJXWT010000038.1 GCA_913062595.1 uncultured Fidelibacterota bacterium | reverse complement strand
AAACCTTGTAACTGGCCAGGTCACCCTCACTGTTAGCTGCCCAGGTTAAAACAACTTGAGTATTGCCGGGGGTGGCAATCAAAGCAGTAGGTACTGAGGGCGTTCCATTATAAGTCCAGTTAAACTGTGTTGCAGCTGTGTTATTGTTACCAGCATCATCAGTAAAACCAGCTGCCCCTACATCTATAGTTACTGCTCCATCTGCTGCAGGAGTAAAGGTGGCCGTGTATACTGTAGAAGATGTCGCAGTAAAACTGCTCAATGCGCCATTGGTTACCGTGATATCGCCTACAGCAAAGTTGTTGGTTGCTTCACTACTGGTAAAAGTGAGCGCTAGCGTGGCGTCATTGGATGTAAACCCATCCGCACCTTCGGTGGCGGTGATAATCATGGTGGGGGCGGCAGCGTCAGCACCCGGTGAAGAGTATGTAGCACCAGATCTCGTACCATGATTTCCGTCGCCGCTTAAATCATAGGCTGTGGTACCACTGTTTTCTCCAAAGCGCCAGTAGCCCTGCACGTTTGCGGATGATGTATAATTTCCGGAATTAGATGATGCATCAAGTGGCATGCCGGAATTATAGAGGGCTGTTATTTCCGCAGCTGTTAGGTCGTCATTCCAAACAGCCACTTCATCCAAAAAGCCAGCATATTCGTTTGTAAGGTCGGTGCCATCATATTCTCCCCCCAAGGTCCATGTATCCGAACTGGAAAAAGTATAATTTGGAATATGGGTGCCCTGAGAAACACCATTTAAATATAATGTTCCTGTACTTCCTGAACGGGAATAGACAATATGGTTCCAACTGCTAATGCTCGCGCCTGTACTTCCTACGATTTCCGTATCCTCATTAGCGCCATCATAAACAGTAGGAAAGCCGCCAATTTTTTTCATCCCCACTAATACTGTATTTCCACCGCTACTCGTATTCACGCTAACAGCATCACCTTCCGCTTCTGGAAATGAATTCAAATTAGGCTTTACCCAAAAGGAAACTGCCCAATCGGTAACACTGGACATTTCATCTGCAACATTGTCTACATTCACATAATCATCATCCCCATCAAAACTCAAACTATAATCACCAGATGGATCATGGGGCAGAGTGCTCACATCACTGGTAACATCGCTCTCATAACCGACATCATCTACTGCCGAAATATTAAAATAATACAGTGTGCCGTTGGTCAGGCTGGATTGAGTGGATGTTTCGGTCCCCGCTGTAATTGTGCTTAACAATGTTGTAGGACTGGCGCTGGTGCCGCCGTAAACCTTGTAACTGGCCAGGTCACCCTCGCTGTTGGCTGCCCAGGTTAAAACAACTTGGGTATTGCCGGGGGTGGCAATCAAAGCGGTAGGTGCTGAGGGGTCGGTTAAATCTGTTACTAATACAGTAGCACCATCCTGCCAGCTTAAAACGGGATAGTTATTGCCATCCTGATCCATATCCCAGTAATTGTCAGTGCCGTTACCGCTGGCGCCACCGTTGGTTCCATCGTCGTTGCCGTTCCCGTCTTCTTCAAAATCCCAGTCGGCATCATAAAACGTGCTTGCAGTTTTCATCTCCGCTGTGGTTTTGCCCGTGCCGTCTGCACTTGAGGCCTGCCCGGATGTTTGGGTATCCCAGAAGGAATTGCTCACGGTGGGATCGTATCTCAGCCGCCCTACAAGGCCGCCGACATCACTCCCATTACCCGTCACACTACCAGTGCTGTAGCAATTAATCACGGAGACAGTCGAATTATATAACCATCCCGCTAGGCCGCCGACATAATTATTGCCCGTCACTGTACCCGTACTGTAAGAATTACTGATAGTGGAAGTATCTCTTACCAATCCAGCCAAGCCGCCGACATAGTTACAAGCTCCCGTCACACTACCAGTGCTGTAGCAATTACTGATGGTGGAACCATCAATTTCCCCATTAATGTTGTCCACTTTGCCCACTAAGGCGCCAACCCAGTGATGACCCTCAATATTCACATTCGTCACGCCCAAGTCCTGGATGGTGGCACCATCGGTATACCCAAACAGGCCAATATAATGAGTGGATGAGCGAGCGATCGTTAAACCGTTAATGGTATACCCGTCACCGTCATACGAACCGGTGAATTTGGTGGAATTATTGCCGATGGGTGAAAAGCCCGAATTATTGTCCCAACCACTCGTTGAAAAAGCATCGATATTGGCGGTTTGGATGTAGGACTTGTCCCATTTATCAGTATTTTCTGTGATCCAGAAGAGATGTTCCAAGGTGGATATTTGGTAGGAACTATCTGGATCTCCATTACCAAAGGACGGTGCGGTCGCAGTTTGCGCCAGCAGGCTGGCGCTCATTGCCAACAGTATCACTAAACTGCTCGTTAATATTTTTTTCATAATATTATTTTAACAGCACTTTCTGAATTGTATGTAGCTCCAGATATCGTACCATGATTTCCATTCCGGGGGTGGCAATCAGACCGGTAGGCGCTGAGGGCTGGGCAACCAAAACAGAGGTAAAGAAGAGTGGGAATAAGATGCTAATGCGCATTTACCACCCCTTCGCCAAAGCCCTTGATTTCTATCTGGATGTCATCTGGGTCAACCAGCTCACAGTCGGTGCCGTAAGTAAGTGAGGATGTCCCGCTGACTGAGGCGGCAAACATAATACTAAAAAAACTTCCGGTACCAGATACGGATGAAGAATCGGCGCCAAAAAATACTGTGTAAAGTTCAATTTTTCCCGAATTCTGGGTTTCAGAAAAATAAAGGGGATCCTGCAAATCCGAAAAGAAGGTACCCGGGTTAATGGCAATGAGCAATAGTTTGTCCTGGTCATAATTAATATTTATATAGGCCCCGGCCACATTTTGCACATCCAGAGCATATACACTAACAGTAAATATTTCTTTTGTATTAATATTGATCTCATCAGGGAAAAACATTAAAGCAGGTGTTTCAATACCTTCTTCTGTTATGGCTTCAATATCGAGGGGATTATCATACACTTCTTCGGGCACTTCTTCGCAAGCCATTAGCAGCAATAAGATAAACATGGTAATGTGCTTCATCATCTAATCCAGCGAAATGGAAATTGAAAGTTTGAATTGATCTGTATTTTGGTCATAAGCCATCTGTAGAGGAATTTCATTATAGGCAGTTACTTCCGATTTTGGCCCTACCATATAAGCGTGAACCACATTGGCAATCCATACCGCACCGGCAATACTGGCCATGGTTTTCATATCATCCATGGCAGATTCTATATTTTCATGGCTATTCTGTGACTGGGTCTTGTAATGGGCAATAAGTACAGGATCGGTCGCATTAGCGTATGAAGTATGATAATCATTGTAATCGTCATTAGCTGTTTTATAATTGCTGTAATTCATAACTATCAATCCACCCGCTACGACTTCTGCAGCAATCCAGCCGTAACCCCACATTCTCTGATTAGCATAAAATTGTCCCAGACCGGGAAACAGCAATGACCGCACCATAGCGCCCATTTTCGTCTTAGCTGGTAGCTTTCTGGCTGATCGATGTCTAGTGGTGATGGCTGGCTGGTCGCTTGCCCCTGTCTTTCCAGGCGTTCCCGACAAAGCAGCGCTCTTAGAAAAACGTGTAGCTAGGTGACTGGCTGGTGGCTGGTCACTTGCCTCTGCCTTTTCAGGCGTTCCCGACGGAGCAGCGTTCTTAGAAAAACGTGTAGCTAGATGGCTGGCTGGTGGCTGGTCACTTGCCTCTGCCTTTTCAGGCGTTCCCGATGGAACAACATTCTTTGAAAAACGCATGGCTGGCTCACTGGCTAATGACTGGCTGATGACTGGTTGGTCACTTGCCCCTGCCTCACCGGTCGTTTCAGGCATAACAGTGTTCTTAGAAAAACGTGTGGCTAGGTTGCTAGCTGGTGGCTGGTCACTTGCCTCTGCCTCTCCAGACGCTTCCGGCGGAGTAGCGATCTTAGAAAAACGTATGGCTGGCTCACTGGCTGATGACTGGCTGATGACTGGTTGGTCACTTGCCTCTGCCTTTTCAGGCGTTCCCGATGGAACAACATTCTTAGAAAAACGTATGGCTGGCTCGCTACCTGATGTCTGGCTGATGTCTGGCTGGTGGTGTCTGGTTGGCGTTGTCTGACTGGTGGTGTCAGCCAGTTGTATTCTCTCTAATAGTTTTTGTGGTATATCTAGTTTTCGATAATTATCTACTACTATATTCTCAATAAAATTGACAAACTCAATTAGTTTGGTCTGTTTTATTAGTGTTACGGATGATAATGTTGTATCTGTATCAAAATCTATAGCCCCGTACGGTTTTATGGGCTCAGAGAAATATCCATCTTTTGCATAGGTAATAAAATAGTTTTTAGTTTCTACCTGTACTGTAAAATAGCCATTTGCATCGGTGGTAGCGATATTAGTTACAGGCCCGGTATCGCGCGGGTCAAAGATAATATTAATGCCGCTATGGTCATTCTGCTTTCCAAGATAGGCATAGCCATCTACGGTTACAGTTGCAAACGAGACAGCTGTTGAAATAAATAAACTGAATATTAAACGTTTCATAGCAATTTCCTTTGGACAGCTAATATTATAACGCTAAGCAAATGTACACCTCACTACTCCTAAATATCTATAAACAAAAAACCCCGCTAATGGGTGGGGTTAATTAGTACTGTTTCATATATCATATAATTTCATTGCTTGCAGGAATTCATTTGGCTGTTGCGTACCAATTAGTATGCCCTTTCCAGTAGACATTTGAATCTGTATTCCAATATTCCCACTAACAGTATAGGCTTTACCAGACTTATTAAAACGAATACCCCAACCTCCATATTCGATGATTGGTCTATATTGCCGTATCTCATATTTTATTATTTCACTGAAAGGAATTATTCGAGTTGTGAATGGTGAAAATTTAATGTGTATACTGTCATCTTTTACTTCGGTGATTAGCTTCATACTGTAGAAAAGCCAAATGAAACAGAAACCGATAAAAATTAATATTACGCAAAGTAATATGCTTATCATTCCACTAAAAATAGGAAGAAAGAGAGCAAATAACACAATTAAGAGGAGTGTCCAAATCCATTTTTGCCTGAATTGTTGAGTCTCAAAAAAGATTTTACCATTATCTATCATATTCATTTTAAAGTTAAGGTCAATGCAATTTGGTTACACAAACAAAAAACCCTGCTACTGGGCGGGGCTTGATTACATATTTAAATATTGTTGTTTTTTCGGAGTCATAATAATCGCCAAGCGGTGTATTTAGAGTATTAAAAACCCAAGTCTCTAAATCCCAATTATCATCTGCGAATGCTCGATTTTCATCTGTTATCACCCAGCCTTTATCTGTGGATTCGTCTTTTTCCTCTTCACAAACAACCCAAAGCAGCAATGGTAGAATAAGTAATACTTTTTTTCATGTTTTATCCTGTATTTGAAATGATGATAAATCCCACAATCAACCCAAATGTGTTAGCAAAAATATCCCTGATACTGAAACAACCACCACCGTATATATAATCATAGAATTCTTTTAATATTCCGATCGTAAAGGTGCCGACCAGCGCTGATTGATGATTCATACCTTCCATCTGATTGATGCCGACAACAAACCCCAGGCTCATTCCAGCATGAAGAAACTTATCCTGACCAACCCAAGGATCTTGGCTGCACTCCGTCCTGATAGAATCAATGTGGGTGGAATCAATCTGGGCTGGCAAAAATGTAAATATAATTCCACTCAGTAAAATGAATCGAATCAGGTTAGTATTATCTATTTTTGTAAGCTGAAGGATTATTTTGTATATATTCAATTTTTCTTTCGGTTGGGTTCGTAGCCGAGGGTGTCGGACCAGGTATTAATTCTTCCCCTTTTCATCCCTCGCCTTAATAGCCATCAACTCATCCAATATTTCCTGTTGGGTAATCAATCCTTTCTCACACAATATTTTCATATTATCTGAATAAGGTATTTGCTCAAATAATGAATCCTTAGAGATCCGAGCCTGAAAAACAGGAATAAAACGCAAAAGATCACCTACTATCCAAACTGGAATATTGTTTTTTTCAGTCCATTCCACCAGGTTTTTGGAGCCTTTTTTATTTATGAAAAAGGTTGTTGATAATAAATCGCAACCCATTATTAAGAGCTCTGTTTCATCTATTAACCCGTGGTGTTCCTCATCTTCAATTAAAAATGCATTTATACCGCGATCTATAAGCTCTTTTACAAGAATCTCACCTTCATTGGCTGGTGCTGAGCGGAGGCAGAATATTTTTTGCAACGTACCAGATTTGTTTATTGCTGTTACCGCTTCCCGCACCAGGCTGGAATGGCTGATAGTCAGTAAAGTACAGTTAGTATATATTGCCTTTACTGCCATGGCATTGATCATGTCTTGATTTTTATACAAGTGAGTCTGTATTTGCCAGAGGTAAGATTTTAATTTTTTAGTAGATTGAATTTTCTGCAACTCGGCATTTAATTTCTGGAATAATCCCATAGCATAAAAATGATCTGCCAGTTTTTTTGATTCTCTCTTTATATCAAGGAGAAATCGTTCTTCATCTATGGTAAGAAAATATTGAACAGCTTGTTTGAAAAGAACAGTTGAGCCATGTTTGTTATCACTTATAATTTGATCAATAAGATTTTTCATTTTTAAAATTAGACCATAGAATGGTATCTGAACTATAAGTGATCGACGTGATAATCCACAATAATAGGGTTTGGTAAACTATACAAAATCGGCACTACAGAATCTGCTGATGAACAGTTTGGACAATATTTTTTTCACCAAGCCCTCCACACTTGACCAGTGCAATTTTACACCCCACAAGTCCTAAATGTCCATAAACAAAAAACCCCCGTAAAGAAGCTATAAAAACAACCTGCTATTTTATAAAAACGCCGGTCGCATCCCCAAACTGGTACTCACTGTCTTCTAATTGATAACGCTTACCGTTTACATAATAAATTGGAAATTGTGGTAAGCCCAGATCGTAATTGTATTCATTTGAAATATCAGGTGAAAAATACCCCACAGAAATTTTTATACCCTCTTCCACCGCAATATCCCATAAATGGTGCCATTCTACATTAGCACTGTTGCCGCTTAGTTCGTGTGTATTGCCATTTCTCCATTTTACTGCTACACTATTTAAATTCACAATCATATTGTACCCTGCAAGGTAAATATCACTGTCATCTATAAAAATACCAAATGCTTCAGAACCTATAACATAGCCACCAGTAGAAGTATTCCTAGCCATGTCTACTCGATTACCATTTCTCCAGTAACAGGCATTCCAGGTTTCAGTGGAAGCTTTATCCACATGCCCTGATATGTAAATATTATTGCCCTTAAAAGCAATATCACGTCCTTCACCAAAGTATGCCGTACCATGAAGATTATTTATCTCACCATTCCTCCAATAGCAGGCGAGTGTCGTATGGTTCTGTATCCTCCAGCCTGTAACATACACATCACCATTATTAACACCAATACCATAGGCCATAGCATCCATTTCGGAAGTTGTTAGATCAGTTCGGGCACCGTTTTTCCAATAGCAAGCGATAGGGGTTCCAAAAGGCCCCACATCAACTGTTCGAGTACCGGCAACATACACATCCCCATTATCAACAAATATAGCTCCAACCTCAAGATCTTGTGTACCACCCTGCAGATCAGTTCTTGCTCCATTTTCCCAATAACAATATGATCCATTCCAGCCAGTTTCATCAGTCCAACGGCCACTCACGTAAATATCCCCATCTACTACCTTAATGTCTTCCGCCCATCCGTAATCGAGGTCAATACGCGCACCGTCCTTCCAGTAACAGGCTATCGGGGTAATCTGTATGGAATCAGAATAAAAACCAGAGATATAAACACTCTTTCCTTCAAAAAGTGTATCCAGGGTCATAGAAGAAGAGCTCTCCTGCTGAACTTGATCAGCTGTTTCATCTTCGCATTGCATCAAAAAAATAGTTAAGAATAATATTAATATTGGTAGAAATCGCTTCATAATAGCAATATTACACCCCGCCAGTCCTAAATGTCTACAAACAAAAAACCCCGCTACTGGGCAGGGCTTGATGTTTACCTAATTAAATAATCTATTTCAACAGTACCATCTTCTTAGTGCTAATGTATTCCCCAGCCTGTATCTGATATCTAGATATAAATTGGTGGCATTTCATTGGATTATGGGACGGTAATCGTTAAATCTCTCACTTCTAAATAATCCGTAATATCCACCTCATTTCCGTTATCATCAATAAAATGAAGCTCTTCAGGTACAATTGTAAATGTACTCGTTCCTGAAGAAAGCCCGGTTACTTCAAACGCAGCTAATTGACCGGTGCCATTTACCATGGCATCACCATGAATTGCACTTATCGAAAGATGTATTTTATCATCCACTATTTGAAACAGTGAAATTGCATTAGTCCCAAAATAAGATCCCTGCTCAAAACTTGAAGTGTCTACCTCAACAACACTTGCATTGTAACTTATCTGCATTTCGACACCAAAAACGGAAGTCACCAAATCAGTTATTTCCAGTGATATTGATGTTGATCCGCCAACTGTTATTGAAGAAGAACTGGAGGACAATAACAAAACTGGAGGATTTACCGTAGTATTTACTGTAATCACTCGCGGGTCAGAAATATCACTGCCATGAGTTGTTGTAGTTGTCAACGTAACGGAAAAAAACCCGACATCAGTGAAAGTATGAACTGGATTCTCCGCTGTTGTTGTACCACCATCACTGAAATCCCACAAGTACTCAACATTACTACCTGTGCCAGGATCAGATTTATTAGTAAATGTCACTGTCAACGGAACATAACCTTCTGCAGGTTCAGCTTCGAATGCGGCGATAGGGCTATCGATTGATTCATCCTCATTATCAAAAAGCCCACAGCTGGTTAATATTACACCAAAGAACAAAATGAATATTGTGTTTTTCTTTAACACCTTTCCATTCCTTCCTTGAATTTTATCATTTCAACAGCACCATCTTCTTAGCCTGCATGAATTTCCCAGCCTGTATCCGGTAGATGTAAACTCCCGCACTTACGGGCTTGCCAAAACTATTGGTAGAATTCCATTGTATTGACCTGTAGCCGGCTTCCAAGGTGGCGTTGACAAGGTGAGTTACTTCTCTACCCAGCATATCATAAATGACAATATTTACGTGACTCTGTTCTGGAAGATCGTATCTGATTGTAGTGATGGGGTTGAAAGGGTTGGGATAGTTCTGATACAGAGAGAATTTATCAGGTATGTTTGCCATGCCTAAAATTCTTTCCAAAAGTGATCTCATCTTCCGTGCCGGCTCACCATCTCCAACCAAAGCCTGGTATAATTCTTCAAGTGCAGGTTTATGTAGGGTAACCAATGTACTGTCACCTGGATCAATTACAAAATTGTCCGAACGGTCCCCATGGCTCTTGCCCCAGTTAAGCGCGATCCCGAATAAATCACTCTCATCAATAATACCGTCTCCGTTGGCATCGGCATATGTGGCAGCAGAATTCGATACCCAGAGAGAGTCAAAAGGCGACGGTAACCAGCCATAACCAGCTGTACAACGTTGTGGGCCGGTTTGGTAAAAATAAGTGGCTAAAGGCAGAATATCAAATTCATTCACAACTCCATTGTTGTCCGTATCACCAGGGTAAACTGACGGTAGAACAGTATAAATACATTCCTGAAAAGAAAGACTGGGCCAAAGATTCATTCGGGGGGCATAGTTATTAGCCCTTTGATCATATTCTTTTTCTTTACTGTAAAAAGTTACGTTATCTGTAGAATCCAAAACGCCCAAAGCAAAAGAGTGATCGCTACAAGCGGAATTAATATTATCAGTTAAATCGAAAGATACCGGGGTTTCCGGCTCCAAGGCATACAGCGTATCTAACGGTGTTAATAAACTATGATCAATAATGCCTATGTTATTTTCATCAGTCAATCTTTCTCCCCAGTCCGAATCAAATGCGTAAAGAATGATGCCGCCACCTTCAGCTAGTGAAACGTTTTGCGGGACTAAGTTTAAATGAATGGTGCAGCTGTAATTGAGAGATGTTGGAATATCAAAACGTAAAAAGGCCAAATTATTTTTCTTCACTCTCAGAATGGTTTCCCCATGAAATTCATCAATGTGGATAAATGGAATGAGGGCACTATCTACAGCCACTGTATCTATTGATCGATCATTCGTGGGATACATTTTATCAGCGACCGTGAAAGTCCAGTTGCCCCCACTGATGCCGTCCACCGAAACGGACCAGGTGTAGGTCCCGCCCGGTTTAAACGTTTGGAAAAGCACATTATTTGGATACTGAAAAGTCTCAGTTCTGTTTACGCCGGGCCCGCTTAAAGTAACTGTCGCCGTTGTGCCGGTATAATCCTTTTTATAGGGATAATTCCAGACTACACTGTAATCTATGGGAACATCCATTGCATTATCATTGGGTATGGGAACACTGGGATAAGGATACCTGTATCCCGGGATCCAGTAGACGGAATCGCCATATTCATAGGCGCCAATGTCGGGCGCAGCTCCTACAAACTTGCGGTTCTGTCCAGGATACGTAGGCGGGTGATTAAAATCCGCACCAACTGGATTGTATACTCCCAGCCATGGTTCATCCGGACGGCTATCCAGCCAAAGGCCATGACTTGGGGCATTGTCGCGACTATCCAAACCATCATTGATTCCTGGCACTATCACGCCAGCATCAATCAAATTAGATCCTTTCTTGGGGCGAAAATCATAACTCTGCCTTTGGTCATCCCATGGTACTTCACCAAACTCTTCCATAAGAGTTTCTTCAGATTCAGCATGCCAGGCATACCAGGGGGCTGCCAGTTCAATTTGCGGTGCAGGAAAGTAAGAGCACCAATTAGACACACAACGCCTCAAAAATCGACCATACCAGATGCCCGAAGCTGCAAATGTTTCATAATTCAAAATGTCTTCAATAAGGGAATCAGCTTCCGTCAGGCCTGCTGTGGGCTTGCAGTCGGGTGAGCTACAATCCAATGAGCTTTCTGCAATACTGTTAAGGATTCTGGAGTTAAGATTCCCAGGTTCAGAAGCCCCTCCCCTATCCGGACCACAATACTTACCCCATCCAAGAGAGATATCGTTCCTCCTATTATCGTATGCAGTAACATGGTACACTTCATGATAGTCACCTTTCAGTTTCATACCACGACCGGCACCTATGGCAACAACATGATGCACATCTCCTTCAGAGCCGCCGCAGGCACTATTAAACCGCATACCATTCAAACCCGGCATATTTATGATCCACGAGTAACGCGTTGTGCTATATTCAGCATTCGCTCCATTTCTTTGAATGCCACTGCCGTCTACGCCATCATATAGATTTTCAAAGCGGCTATATTCTACCAAAGCACCCCTTCCTGGCCAGAGACCGGCATTGGTGCTATTCTCTACTGTAAGATAACGATAGTATGCAGGGCCTGCATGGTCTCCACCTATATAGTTAGCAGAACCATGAAACCAATCATTATATCTGACTAGAACATTTTCAACGGTTGATCTATGGCCAATACCCCAAAAAGGAGATCGGCCATTGCTAAACTCGAAGATACAATTTCTAATGGTCATATGGTCACTGTAACCATTACTGTTGCCAGTGTTTATCTTGGATTCTGCGCCAAAGAACGCACCGAATGAAAATCTGCAATCTTCCATAGTCCTATAATTGCAATTACTGAAAATTTGTGCGCCGGCAAAAAAATGGATATTTCTGAATTCAAGATTATCCGAGTCTAAAAAATTTATATTTATTACCCTCACCCTTACCCGGACATTTGGGGATGCAAAGTTGAAATTTTCACCTGGGTAGATGTATAAGGTGCTCGTGCTAGCATTAAATGACCACTCTTCCACTGTATCTAAATTTGCATATTCCCCAGGTAAATAATAATCAATGCCATTAGGATAGGCCGGGGAGTCTAAATACGGCCATGCATCGGAACTATCTGGGCTATATAAGAAAGGATTTTTTCCAATATTTTCCCAAACAGTATTCGGCTCAGGGTTCATTGGATTACCGGTGGTGGGATCGGTAGGATTTTTTATATTAAAGGGAAGAGCAGGAATCATATACCGGTCATCCACAAACACACTGTAGAGGGTATCAACCGGCCTCAAGATATGTTTTGAAACGGCATCCATATCCAGAACCGCTTTCCATATACCATTTTCATGATACTCCCACTCTGCATTAATGGGTACAGTACCATCGATCCTCACATCTTCACCGGGATACCCTTCAAAAGTGATTGTTGGAGCAGCTACTGAACCAGTAGGCCAATCAAAACCATTAAACCGATATTTGTTGAGAAGCTCATTATATCTCCCTCCCTTGATATAAATACGGTCCCCGGGCTGTGCATCATCCATCGCACTGCGGATGGTGGGATATGGGCAATTGGTGCTTCCATCGGGTCCATTAGGACAATCATCAGAATAATATTCTTGTAAAATCTCATTATTATCAAAGTCATCGTGGACGTCCCCAGGAAAAATTCCAATAGGATCAACAGTTCCGCTTTTATCAATTAACTTCCAATCTTCATTGAGATCCATTGTAAAATAGGATACCAGCCCGTCTCTGTCATTTAAACTCAAAGTATCATTCATTGCTGCCTGAATCTGTTCCTGGGTCCTGGCCACATTCCACATTCGGACCTCATCCATTTTGCCCCGGAAAGATGAGCCTAGCATTTTTACCGGTACTGCGACTGGAGTCTCTCCTGCGTGATTGTCACTTTGTGCCAGTTCACCATTTACATATAATTTTAAAGTTTCACCATCAAACGTAACGGCTATATGTTGCCATGTTTCTTGTTGTATTTCTGTTCCCTCAACTATTTCACGTGCTCCCTGAGTGCCCACCCCAAATCCAAATCCATATCTAATCTGGTTGCCATAATGAATCGATATTGATGGTGGCCTTTGCGAGCTATTACCGCCGACACCCGGCCAGCCATTACCCATGATTTCGCGATGATGGGCTGTAGCACCATCTGCCACATATGTGTCCATATAGACTAATGCTTCCTGGGTATAATTGATCCAGTCTGTGGGTGCATTGTCAGGCGGTTCTTCTTCTCCATTCCATAAATGGACCTCATCGACACCTGTTACACTGTGGCTAGGGCCGTCGCCGAATCCATCAAACAAAAGGTAGTTATCCGTCCCATATTGCGAAAGCGCGCTTTGATCGACAATTAGATCTACACCATTTGCTATTGAGACAATCAGTAATAATGGTAATAAGATTAATGTCTTTTTCATTTTATTATTTACTTGATCTATTCATTTGGGTTGAGTGTCATTTCAACAGCACTATTTTTTGTCAAGTTCATTTTATAATCATCATTTTTTCTACCTTTGTATAGGCGATGAGGTACCGATTAATTCCACAAACAAAAAACCCCGCTGGATTGAGATAAAGGCGTTTCATTCCAATCTATCGTTGACCGTAGTTATATATGGTATGTTCCTCATTGCGATCAGTGGCAATCGGAGGTTCAGGCGACAATGCCGATATATGATTCCTAAGTTTTTCGGTCATCTTTATATCCACAGATTTCAGTGATTCTTTCAGCTGCTTTGCATTTCGCCCGCCGATGATAGGTGCAGTCACAGCTGGATGGCTGGCAACCCAAGCTACGGCAAGGCTGATCGGCGACAGGTCCTGTTCTCTGGCCAAATGGCTAAATTTTTCAGCAATTTTAAACACCTGTGGATCACCGTAACGTTTTTTATACATCTTATTTTCGATCAGGCGACCCGCTTTGGGCCGTTTTTTAATCCCGTATTTACCCGTGAGCAGACCGCCTCCCAACGGTGAATAGCTGATAACACCAATATTTTCCGATAAAGCCATCGGAAATATTTCTACTTCAGCCTGTCGTTTTACCAGGTTATACATGGGTTGAATACATTCAAACTGGCTCCATCCATTTTTTGCTGCAATTCCAAGTGATTTTGTCATCTGCCAGGCGGCAAAATTACTAGCACCCAAATAAAGAACTTTACCATGGCGAACAAGATCTTCCAGGACCCGCAGTGTTTCTTCAAGTGGAGTGAAATCGTCAAACCTGTGTAAAAAATAGAGATCAATATAATTCGTCTTTAATCTTTTCAAACTATCATTGACAGCTTTCATGATGTGCTTTCTGGTTCCTCCACGAGCATTAACATTATCACTAGTGGGGAAATATGCCTTGCTGGTTATAATCAACTGTTCTCTACTATCGGCAATGAGCTTGCCAAGGATCTTTTCGGAACGCCCATTCTCATATACATTGGCACAATCGAAAAAGTTAATGCCTGCATCGCGACTTAGGTTGAACATGTTGGCCGATTCTTTTTCATCCGCCGGCCCCCCAAATGTCATTGTACCGAGACAGAGTTTCGATACTTCAACACCAGTATTTCCTAAAATCCTATATTCCATCCAATTCCTTTTTCTTCCAAATTTCCGTCTTTCTATCTACTCTCTTAGTTCCGTCTTCGTTTTCCTTATCATTAGTTTTTATTAACCTATCCATTTTCTTTTGTTCTTCTTCTCTTATTTTTTCTATGAAAGATTTCTTATCTTTTGTTTTCTTATGTGGTTTTTGTTGAAATTTCATTTATTTATAACTCTTCGTTCTTTCATCGATAATTATTCCATCCCAATTTAATCCAAATGCAAAGTTGTATTTGTTCCCTTCAGAATCAACATAGCACTCCATATCTTGGGGGACATCTTCATTTTGAAGTTCAACTGTGGTCATATTTGAAGGCATTTGAAATGGTAAAAGTCCGGAGGGTTCGTTATTTCCTGAGACAATATCAAGCAACGTCTGGTTTTGAACGCCAAAGTGCACCACTATCCCGTTTACGTTACTTTCAAACTCTGTGAATATCATTGGATTACTCGTGTTTATAAGTACGATAACCGGCTTATCACCCATGAGTGCAGAGGTTTCATTAACCATTTTCATATCAGAAATGTTTTCTGTTTTTCGAGATTTACCCTGATAAGATCGATTGGTAAAATTTTCAAGTGGATCGCCGCCAGCAAGGCTGGTTTCTCTCGCATCCAAAGCTGTATAATCATTGTATTGTAAACTTATTGGCACATAACCAGTACCGTTGGATTTTAAATCTGCTTGATCATACCCAAATCCTGATTTTGGGTTTTCTATGAAAACAAGTGCAAAATCAGCATTATCTGGGGTTTCTGAGACATTGAAGTATTTTCTCAGAGTCTCCATATTCACAGGATATTCCGATTTTGCAGCAATAGGTGCTCCAAATAAGTTTCTCCTAGCAGGAGTAAATCGTTTAGGTACATAAACAGTTGTTTTTTCTGGAAGGGGCAGAACATTCTGCTGGTTCTTTAGCAAAACAACGGATTTCAGCTGAGCCTTGTACCCGGCAGCCATGAATTCAGGGTTTCCAACGGTGGAAGATGTTTTTTCAGGATCAAGGTAAGGGTTTTCAAATAATCCCGGTCTGATAATGTTTTTTAGTAACCTTACAGCTGACTCCTCAAAACGAGACCGCATAGCATCTTCTCCCATTTCTTCTACTCCCATCTTATACGCAGCTATCACGGGTTGGGAATCATTGTTTCCTCCAAACTGATCTACACCAGCTGTTAAGACTTTATAATGTCGCTCAGCCACAGACAAATGCTCTACACCCCATGATTTGCCCTCAAAGAAAACATCGAGAGGTCCTGGATCTCTAGTCACTCTCCAGTCGGTGCAAAGCACACCATCATAGCCGTATTTGGTCCTTAATAAATCCTTGATAATGTATGAGTTGAAGGCATTGCCAACATTCTCGTTGTTTTTGGTATCTTGATTATATGAGATTGTGTAATACGGCATAACGGCAGAAGCCATTTTTGTTTTCCCTTTCAGCTTAAATGCACCTTCAATGAATGGGATCAATTGTGTTTCAAACTGATTACCGGGATATACAGCGTACTTTCCCATGCCGAAATGGGCATCCCTTCCGGCCTCACCCGTTCCACCTCCTGGCCAATGTTTGACCATAGCATTTACACTTTCTAATCCCCAACCATCAGAAATCTCTGTATCTCCCATTGAACTTTGGAAACCGTCGATATAGGCGCGTGCCATATCGGCAGCTAACTTTGGGTTTTCACCAAAAGTTCCATTAAAACGCAACCATCGTGGATCGGTAGAAAGATCAATCTGGGGTGATAGCGCAGTAGTAATTCCTAAGGCACGATACTCTTTGGAAGCGATATTACCAAAATTTTCTACCATGGCAATGTCAAATGTTGCAGCAAGTCCCAAGGTTGTTGGCCACATGGAAATTTCACCACCTGCACCTGCATTGAATTCCGCATCGGCTCGTGACCTGTGTCTTGGGTCAGAACTTATGTTCATTGGTATTCCTAATCCAATTCCCTCTACTAAAGCCTGGGCTTTATTGTTCCATTCCGCAGCAATTTCAGGGCTTTGAACACTCGTTATGAGCACATGTCTAAGGTTGTCATTTGATAAAAATTTCTTTTGCTGATCTGTTAGGTCAGAGGGATTTGCACCACTTTCTTCTAATGACTTTTCATCATAAGTGCCCCAAAAAAACCCTCCTGACCTTGCAGGAATAGCTTGGTGCTCACTGTATAACATCAATCCTGCAATTTGGTTAATGGTCATTTTTGAAGCAAGGTCAAGTGCCCGATCTTGGGCTGTTAAGCGCCAGTCTTCATAAGGGTCGAGTACTCCGTTTTTATTCAGATCTTTGAAAGCAAATCGATCCACTTCGAATAGAGTAACCCCAGATTCTTTATGGTATTGAAGTGTTGCACCACCTTCGTTGTTTACTGTAGATAGATTTCCTGATGTTTTCTCTTTCCATTTGGGACTACAGGAAACGTTAATGAACAGACTTATGATGAGTAAATAGAATAATTTTTTCATTTTGACTCCTCCAAAGACCAATATTACGCCCCGCCAGTCCTAAATGTCTATAAACAAAAAACCCCGCTGGGGGTCGTGTATCACAATTTTACCTACTCACAATTACTCCATTATCGTATCCTATATTTATAGATTCCACTTCAGGATTCTCCAACATGTACTTGGATACTTCCGAAAGTATATCTCTACGAATTAATCTATTTATGGGTCTTGCACCATATTCAGGTTGATATCCGCTCTTTATTAAATAATCGTGAACACTACCATTAACATGACATGTAATACCTTGTTTCTCAATGTTCTGTATCATTCCACGAATTCGCATATCCACAATATTCTCAATTACTTCTTTGTTCAAATCATTGAATTTAACAATCTCGTCTATTCTGTTTCTCAACTCTGGTTTTAAATATATATTGAGTTCAGATTCAGTTAAATTAGTTGTCATTACAATAATTGTGTTTTTAAAATTAACTGTCCTGCCTTTAGAATCAGTTAATCTACCATCATCCAAAACCTGTAATAGAATGTTTAATATACTTGGGTGGGCTTTCTCTATCTCATCAAAAAGAATAACTGAATATGGCCTACGTCTAATTTTCTCTGTTAAATATCCACCTTCATCATATCCAACATATCCAGGCGGTGAACCAATCAGTTTGGCAACTGAATGTTGTTCCATCAACTCACTCATATCAACACGAACAAGTGCCTTCTCATCATCAAATAATGCCTCTGCTAATGTTTTACCAAGTTCGGTTTTACCAACTCCAGTATTTCCTAAAAACAAAAATGAACCAAGCGGTTTATAAACATCCGTAAGACCCATCTTGGACATACGAATAACATCAGAAGTTTTCTTCAATGCTTCTTCCTGTCCTATAACTCTTTTTCTTAAATGATCTTCTAACTGTAAAAGTTTTTCTTTCTCACCCTCTAACATTTTATTTACAGGTATTCCAGTCCATTTGGACACTACTTCTGCTACATCTTCGGTAGTTACTTCAAGTTTAATAAACCGGGAATTTTCTAATGTCTTAGAAAATTCTTCTATCTTCTTTTCAAGATTAGGGATTGTATCGTATTGGTATTTAGAAGCTTCCGCATAGTTTCCATCTCTTTGATGAGCTTCCATTTGGAACTTAGCGTCCTCAAGCTCTTCTTTAATTTTGGATACGTTACTTACAGCTTTCTTTTCCTTTTCCCATACCTCCATATTCATACCAAGTTGCTCCTTGGTGTCCTTAATTTCTTTTTTACACTCGGATAATCTTTCCTTTGATTTAGTATCTTTTTCCTTTTTAAGTGCTTCTCTTTCAACTTCTAACTGTATCAGTTTTCGTTTAAGATTATCAATAAGCTCAGGTGCAGAATTCATTTCCATGCGCAGTTTGGAGGCCGCTTCATCTATCAAATCCACGGCCTTATCTGGCAGAAATCTATCAGAAATATATCTATCTGATAATGCAGCTGCAGAAATAAGTGCAGAATCTCTAATACTCAGCCCGTGGTGGACTTCATACTTATCTTTAATTCCACGTAGAATCGTAATGGTGTCTTCAACATTTGGTTCTGCTATATAAACTTGTTGAAACCGTCTTTCAAGGGCGGCATCTGGTTCCACATACTTCTGATATTCGTTGAGAGTGGTAGCTCCTACAACCTTTAATGTTCCATGTGCCAATTCTGGTTTAATGATGTTAG
Source organism: uncultured Fidelibacterota bacterium (assembly GCA_913062595.1). GTDB lineage: Bacteria > Fidelibacterota > Marinisomatia > Marinisomatales > TCS55. The sequence continues at coordinate 3,931 of CAJXWT010000038.1, read as the reverse complement.
CTACATCCATTTGTCCTTGACCACCCACACCAACTATCATATGTATCTCATCAATGAATACAATAATATCACCGTTTTGTTCTTTGACAGCATCTATAAAATTCTTTAGTCGTTCTTCAAACTGACCTTTATACATAGCACCAGCAACCATAGCAGATAAGTCCATTGTGATTATTTGTTTTCCCTTAATGTTTTCGGGAATATCACCATCTACTATTCGTTTGGCAAGCCCTTCTACTACAGTAGTCTTACCTGTACCTGGCTCACCTATCAACACTGGATTATTCTTTTTACGACGAGATAGAATTTGGACGATTCTACGAATTTCATCTTCACGCCCAATAACTGGATCAATCTTACCCTCTTTAGAAAGTTCGGTAAGATTAATACCATACTTTTCAAGCGGATTAATACCCGCTTCAGGATTTGGATTCATTTGTTCATTTGCCATGATAATACTTTCTATCAATAATCATTAAATACTTTTCAATTACTGTGCCAATTTATATTCTATGACAATTATTAAATATTAAACGTCACACTGGCACCCCTCACTGCCAAAATGACAACTCATCCTCTTAATAATGCAGAATAATTGTGTACCAAAAGAAGTGCTACAGACACTTCCAGGACATACGTATATCAAAACTACTGTGTCTTATCTATTAACAAAAAACCCCGCTACTGGGCGGGGGTGAATTGGAGTAAAGTCGTTTCATTACTTAATAAAAAAATGATAAATCAATAAACCGGCAATTGTTCCTTTTATAAAGGATATAAATAAGAATAATTGAGGTCTCTTTCTTGTAAGTTCTCGTTTTTTATCTAACCATTTCATTTAAATATTCCAGATTAGATTCCAAATCCCACAAATGTACTCATCCCCCCCTTATATTTTTTCATTTAATTACTTTTTTAAATCCTATCCCTTTGGGCGGGGGTTATTTCAACAGCACCATCTTCCCAGTCTGCACAAACTCACCAGACTGTATCTGATATAGGTACACCCCTGCGCTCACTGGATTACCTTGATCGTTGGTGGCATCCCAGATAACTGATTTAAATCCGGCGTCTTGGGTTGTATTAACCAGTGTCTTCACTTCCCTACCCAGCATATCGTAGATGATTATATTTACAGTTGCCTGTTCTGGCAAATCATAACGTAAGGTTGTCATTGGGTTGAATGGGTTGGGGTAAGCAGGAAACAAAGTAAATGATGTAGGTACTGCTTCTTCGTCAATCCCTGCAGTGCCTATCAATCCATTAATGTCATATTTAGAAAAGAACTGCCAAATTTCAACTGAAGCATTAATATCATAATTTGTACCTGGACTTCCAAATACAGTTCCAGGCCATGTATGTCCACCACCGATTACCTTAAAATGTCCAACCGTGACACCATTGTCACCACCGTCATAAATAATAAGTTCAACAGTACTTCCATCGTATAGGTTTATATTAGGTAGATTAGTTATCGTAGCACTTGTATCACAGTTGTTGTAGTTAACCCAATACTGGAGCACATCCTCAATAGATAATGTCCACGCAATAGCTCCATTGTAAGGGACAACATTATCTGCAGTACCATGTATTTGTAGAATCGGAGCAGGATGTTGTGGATTACAGTTATTGAACGTAAATGGTGTCATGGAACCTGTAACAGAGGCAACAGCTGCAATTTTTTCGCTTAATTGACATGCTAAGTGAAAGCTCATAAAGCCTCCATTAGACATACCGGTAGCGTAAACTCTCTCTAAATCAATATTGTATTCCAATCCGATTGAATCAATCATTGCTTCAGTAAAGCCTACATCATCCACGACTTCAGTTCCCCAGCCAACATTCCAAAACGTAATTCCTTGATTATCGAGCGTTCCTTGAGGATGGATGATAATAAAGCCGGCAGTATCCGCAATTGAACGAAAAGAACCATAATACATTTGAACATTGGCATTGCTTGTATACCCATGAAAATTGAATAACAATGGTACGGATTGATCCACTGTGTATGATGCCGGTACATAAAGTATGTACTCCCGTTGCAGGCCATCATGCTCAATAGTTCCATAGATGGTTTCTTGTGAAAACAGCGCAGAAATGAGAATCAGAAATGTTATAAGAAAGTTTCTCATATAATTAAACCAATTGCATGTTTACGGGTTGAATTTCTGGTTCGGGGTGTTTCTCTAATGCCCAACTCCAAACTACGAAGTTGGTTATAAATAAAAATATAACAACAAGTATAAATCGAATGCTCACACTGGAATGTAAGAATAAATGTGGGGAAACAAAAATCCCCGCGAGTGTGGGATAAAAAGGCGAACAGGTAATTTATTTAAAAATGGGAGAAATTTTCTTTTTCCAGCCAATAGATATGCGATAAACCATAGAAGAGTGTTTGGAATCATAGATGCAGTAAAATGAATGACAATCTCATCCCTACCTTGATCCAGAAATGATACAACTAACATAAAGCATGTCACAAGAAATCCAATCCAATGCAAGATATGTGCTATTTTCTTCATTTAAATAAACAGCTTTCAATTATTATCCAATAAATGGTTTTAAGTAATTGTTTGTTTATAAATCTACCCCATATCCCACAAACAAACCCCCCCGCTACTGCGGGGCTTTATGTTTCTATAATAATTCTATTTTATTTAGAGCAGCAGCATTCTTCTTTACAGCAGGCACAATCACAGTCGCAGTTGCAGGGTTTTCCCTTTTCACATCCTTTGCAGGAACATTCGCCATCACAGCATTTGCATTTTTTATCACAGCATGACTTATTTTTGCTTTCCATAATATTCTCCAAGAAAGATTAACTTAAATCTACTACAACCACCACAAACAAAAAACCCCGCTACTGCGGGGGGACCCTACTCTTCTTCGCTTGAAGAATTTTCCTTCTTATCTGCTTCTTTAAGTGCAACATAAAAAATTATTCCAAACAGCCAACTATTTAAAGCCAATGCCAAACCAACACCAAACACAAGTCCAACTGCTATAGGTTTACTATTCATTTTGTTAGTGCGGGTTTGTCTTTATACACATCAAAATTGATGGAATTTAAGCGAGACCATTGCATAGCGAGAAACCCAATCACATGGAAATAAAGTGATGCAATTATAGCTTTAAAGGATTCTAACCCATATGCTTTCATTGAAATTTGCAATATAGCATAAAGAGTTACTGCTATTGCAATAGACAGTGCTTGACGTATAATTGTTTGTATATCTATTTTACGATCTTCGTAAGACTGATGAGGGTTTTTGACTTTACCGTACATCGCTTTATAAATGATCAATCCAAAAAATAAATAAGTACCGGAAATAATCAACACATTTAAGTAACCCCCGAACCATGGATAATCAAACTGATCAACGTAGACAATGAATCCAACAAAAATAACAAAGATCACTGCAGCAGTTCCCAGCAATTCCTTTGAGACAAAATCAGTTAATCGCCGTGGTTGAAGGACAGCCTCTTTTTGTGCATCTTGATTTAAAAGCCGCATAGTCTTGTGAGTGTTCCTGCTCCACAATTCAATCCCAATGTTGGGAATGAATTGAATCATAAAATACCAGAATACAATGACTTGATCCCACCCTCCAGTTCTCGGTGTAACATAAAACCACACAATCAAACCAAAGCCTAAAACCATAATGAGATGATTCATGACTTGATACCGTTTAGCCGATTTTTTGTATTTCTCGATGGATTCAGGATAGAGTTTCGGGAATTCACTGGGCGGATAATTTTCAAAAATTGTATGGATCCGAATCAGCATTCTCCGGGGATAATAATAAGAAAGAAACAACCGTGTGGAAGTTCCAGGAAGCATCAGAAAACGATAATGTTCATACAGCACTCTTGATGAAGAATAATAATATTATATTACTTCGTAATGGGGAACCGCTAGACAAAACAT
>CAJXWT010000037.1 GCA_913062595.1 uncultured Fidelibacterota bacterium | reverse complement strand
CTAATAATTACTTCAGTAACATCATTTTTCCAACGAGGATCTGCTGGTTAGATTTTACCGAGTAAATATAGATACCAGAAGGTACAGATTGAGCAAAATTATTTGTGCCATTCCAGGACACAGTATGCTGTCCCGGTTTTACATTACCAATAAAAAGGTTCTTAACCAACTGTCCTTGAATATTATGGACCATGATGGTCACATCGGATGCGGTGCCCATGGAATAAATGATGTTCGTAACCGGGTTGAAAGGGTTCGGATAGTTTCCATGCAAATCAAACTCATAAGGAGTCACGTCATTGTCTGTTGCCAGGGTCCCTATAATATAGGATTGCTTATTTGTAGTAGAAATATTTCCTTCAACATCCATGGCAGATATCCACCAATACACAGTGGTGCCATTACCATAGCCATCTATTCTTCTACCAAAAACATATTGTTGTATTACTAGATTATAGGCGACTTGCATTGCAACTGAATTTGTATCAGCCGTAAGTGAGTTACGCTGCCAGTGCAGACCAACTATTTCAACACCTTCCTGGCCACCGGCAGGATTAGTGTCGTTAACCAGTGCCTGGACAAGAACATCTTCATACGGTGGTATGGGATCCGGTAATCCGGTTGTAGTAGACATGCCCACGTGATACACTTCAATATCTGGCGGAATATCGCCAAATATATTGACTACATACTGAAACTTCCATGCGTAGTTCATTATATACCAACCATGTTCACCGCTGGGACCGCTGCAGCCAGATCCGTAATACATAAGGCCGGGAGCCGGGAAGATATAGGATGCGTCTCCAGCATTAAGGTCAATTATTGTTGCCTCATTGGCAGGATCACCGGCACCATCGGCTAGGTAGGTTACCACCACTGCAATATACTCGTCTTTTGCAAACTGGGAGCTCGATGTAAAATCAACATAAAAAAGACCTGCAGACCCATCAGAAGGCCTTGGGATCATAACATCATTGCCAACCGGCAAAACCTTGGTGCCCCAGACCGGTTGTCCATTCACTTCTTCCGGTGCAGCGGTACAGACACCGGCACCTGCACTGAAATTGTTCCAGATCAGGTCAGCAGCAGAACTTACGTCAGGATAGGCAATGGAATCGTTATCCACAGGGTGGGCATAACCAATCCAGCCATTTTCACCCATGACCCCAAAGTCATACATCCACCCTGCAGATGTAAATGGATATCCAGCAGCACTCGATCTATAAACTTCAACCTTGAGATTAGGGAATGTGCCATCTGTGTTCCATTGGTGTACATCCACAGCTACACCATAGAGACTTAAATCGCCTGGAGCCCGGTAGACCTCCATCATGATGTCACCAGGGAAAAATCCTATATGGACCGTATCTTCCAGTCCCACATTTAGCGTATCAACCAAGCTTCGCGAGTGGACCATCTGGTTAGCAAATGCACTTCCCCGGCTTGCTTCCAGAGGCATAAGTAAAGAGGCACTCAAAAACAGGAATTTTGTTATTTTTTTCATAGAATTTCCTCAGGGTTAAGGTCTCTTAGATAACTGAAAGAATGAATATAGGCTAAATTTTGCGCGATAATGGTAGGCCTTTCGGTTCATGTAGTTCTTAAGTTTTTGTTCCTAATCCTAATGTAATATAATTGATTTTATGATATTGGCAGGTCATATTATTCTAGGTCAATTGAAGAAGATAAGGACGGGACTTGTCTTTGGAATTCATCGACTTTGAATTCCTTGATCAAACCATCAGGCCAACGGATATGAATACTTTCAATTTTACGCTGACTGTTACCATCCCCAATAAAAACAACCGGGGCCGATTGGGATAGATAGCCCCCGCCGGCTGAGACTTCATGAAGTTGGATTGAATCGTCGGAGAAAATTACACTGACTTTTGCTCCAATATGATTTCGACCTTCAGATCTATCCAATATCCGAATAGCTATTGAATTAGACTGTGTCTGGTTTACAAATACCCGCAACTTTCCGCTATTTACACCAACAATAAAATCAGGGCGCTGATCCTGGTTAATATCGCTGATGGTGAGGCTGGTACCATCCCCCGGGACAAGGAGTCCACTGGAGGCTGGGGCAACACTTTCAAACTGTCCTGAACCATCCCCGAGAAGTAGCAGGCTGACACCCCCATCCATATAGCCAGTTTCCCGTTGCGGTCCAAAAAAATTTTGTACCACATATAAATCTAAATTCCCATCTCCATTGATGTCGCATACAGCTGAACCAAAGATCGGACTGGCCTGAGCTATGCGCGGCAACGGTTGAAATTCGAATCGAACTTTCCCCTGGTCATCCGTTTGGTTGATAAGTACGCCCGACGCCAAATTGTTGACCTCAAACTTTTCCGCATCATTGAGTAGATCCTCGGTGTAGATACCTTGTAAGGATGTAATGGCGAACTGGTGATAGGTTGGCAACTTTTGTTTAACCATGGGCATCGCACCGCTGGAACACCCCAGTCCTCGGTGAGGAAAGCAAATACCATTCTCGTATTTGGCTTCGATTATTCGTTTTTTCCCATTCCCTTCAAAATCACCGTAATACATTATTTCCGGGTTTGTTGTAGAAGCCTGATATTTGGTGTTAAGCCCAAAATTACCTACCAGATAATCCGTGTCTCCATCGTTATCCATGTCACCGCCACTGATACTATTGTACCAGCCCTGCCGATTAGCCAGGCCTGACTGTGATGTGCGGTCTATTAGTACACCTTCCTCATTATGAAAATACCGCACTGGCCCCCATTCATATGTTACCAAAAGATCGGGATGATGATCGCTATCTACATCAGTGAACAAGGCGCTTGTGACCATCCCTAACCGTTTAATTTCAGGAGCAAAAACATCAGTTGCATCTTCGTATCTGAACCCTGTGTAGCGCAGCACATACGATTGCGGTGCTTCAGGATATTTACCGGGAATAATCCTTCCGCCGACAAACAGTTCCAGATGACTATCTCCATCGATATCGGCTGCGGCCACAACACTCCCACTGCTGCGAATATCTGGCAACAGATCCAAGGTCCCTTTGTCGAAATTTCCGGATCCATCATTGATGTATAGGCGATCTCGCAGTACTGCCTCTCCCGGTTCACATTCAACACCACCGCTAACTACATACAGATCGAGATCACCATCACGATCGGGATCAATAAACAACGCTCCCATATCCTCAGAACGGACGTCAAAAGTAAAGCAAGACTGTAAGGCATTTTTAAATTGACCATTACCCTGATTGAGAAATAGCATCCCTTCAAAACCTGCAGATCCGCCGATAAAAGCATCATCGTCTCCATCCCCATCGACATCACCCCATGCCATCCCTGGTCCAAGCTGGGATGATTTGTTTGGTAACAGCTTTTGCCTTTGAAAATCATCGTATTCCTTTTCCTGATGTGTTACGTTTGCCAAACCTTCTCCACTGGATGAAAACATCGTCCCAACGGATTTTACTAAACTGGGTTGATTTATTTTTTGAGAGGGTAACTTTGGTTCGGTAACTACATACAGAAAACCGGTAGGAATATCCTGCAAGATTTGGGTAATGCCCGATGGCCAATAAATGGTGATTTTCTCGGCCATATCCATGGTTCCCAAGCCAAAATGTACAGTTGGTTCGCTCGATGACATAAACCCTCTTGAACCCGTGAGATAGCGAACCATTTGCTTAAGCCCATTATTAGTCTCCAAAACAATTTTTGCGCCAATCCCTCCACTATTGCTCGCCCTGCCTTTAAGTTTGATCCTTAGCGGATTTCCGGTAGAAACATCGTTGCGATAAACGAGTACCGGCTCTTCGAATCCGTTGACAACGAGATCCAGGTCGCCATCACCATCCAGATCACCCATCGCTGATCCGGTGCTGACGCCAAAATGATCCAAGCCCCACCGACTGCTCAGATCTTCAAACTGCAGATTGCCCAGGTTTCTATAAACCTGGTTGTTCAAGCGATAGGGCTCTTCTTTTTCCCACATTTCTAGCACTTTTAAGCTATAAGAACCATCCTTAATTGCAATCTGTTGCGTTCGTTCTTTTAAATCTCCATTAAAAAAATCGCGTGACATACCATTGGTAAAATATACGTCTTCAAATCCATCATTATCTAAATCACCGAATTTGACAGTCCAGGTCCAATCTGTCTTTGCCAACCCGGTTAAATATGCCACTTCCATGAACCGGTCTGTACCTGTATTTAGATAGAGCGCATTTCTCATGTACTGAGGCGGATTAGGAAAATTCAAAAACCAAGCGTCACTATTAGGCCCACTCATAGAGCCCATTGACAATTTGTCTCTATAGTGGTTGCTTCCCGCCATATCAGAAGCTAGAAAATCGATCCGGCCATCGTTATTAATGTCTGCATAGTCGGACCCCATTGAAAACCAAGGTGTGTGCGGCAAGGCCTCATCCACGACATCAGTAAAAGTGATTACCCCATTATCATCCAGTCCATTGTTCCGAAACAGATGATCGGGTCCCATATAATCGTTGGCAACATACAAATCCGGCCAACCATCGTCATTGTAATCCCACCAGATTGCAGACAAACCATAATAAGGGAACTCGCCAATACCTGATTCCAGCGAGACATCGACATAATGGCCATTGTCGTTTCGATAAAGATGATCGAATTGACCGGCAGGAACTAACATCTGGATGCGATTGGGAGGTTTTATGAAATACGCAAGCTCTCGGGAATCGGAATGAACACGGAGTGGCTGTTTCTTTTGACGTAAAATTTTGACGTTTTTTATTGCATCACTGGAATGTAGTCGGTTGGTCAGCAAATAGCCATCGAGATCACCATCGAGATCATAATCGGCAAACGACATGACTACGCTGGCTCCGTGAAAATCCAGACCATATTCACTTGCTTCTTCCTTGAACTTGCCCCGCTTATTAATATACAGCCGATTGGGACAGTCGAATCCACAGATATATAAATCGAGCCAGCCATCATTATTGATATCGGCAAACGTTGCGCCCGAGCTCCACATCCCGGCAGGATCAATACCCACTTTCGCGGTCACGTCTTCAAATTGAAAGTTGCCAAGGTTTCGATATAGCCGTCCACCGTCTGTCTGTCGAGTTAAAAACACGTCAGCCAGACCATCATTATCGAAATCACCAATGGCAACTCCCGATGCAATAAACGAGTTACGCAACTGATCACGGTGCTTGGGCTGGAGATCCCAGGTATGTTGAAAGTCGATCCCTGTTTCCGATGGGCTCAAATACACAAACCGGCGTGTTGAATCAGGTAAAACAGTCGACTTCTTGAACTGTGCAGCAGATAATCCCGGGTGTTCTTTCTCTAATCGCTGAACGTGTTTAACAGCCTGGGATGAAATCATCCAATTATCCTCGTTATCAATTCGGTTGCATCCACCGCAACCGAAAAAAAATAATAAGTAGGTGAAAACTATAACTTTGCTGCTCATTTATTTAATTAAGGTCCGAAATCAGTTGTAGGTGTCCGGATACTTCCATTTTCACTCCGCTGGAGATCTTAGCGGGTGTACCAGCCAATGCCAAAGATGTGATGATGGGAATCAGGACAAACCTTTTGCACATGGTCGTATTAAATTAATAACTAAATATTTATCTGACTAAAAACTATGTATGTTATTTTAAGGGAAACTTTGATAAGAAAGCATCTGATGGGATTTAAACATTTATTTCTACCCTTTCTTTTTTGGTTTTGGGCAATATCCTGCTCACATCATAAAGGTATCATACAATATTATTTCAAGCAAATTAATTTGCATAACTTTCGCGCAAGAATTTTCAAAATCTACCCAAGTGTTTGATGTCTATAACTAAAAAGCCAAAAGGAAAAAACATACTTATTTGTTACCATTTATTATTTTTTATTTTCCTTTTCAGCTGCAGCAAGGCGCCTACCTTATTCCATGTTAAGGGCCATAAAAAGGTACTTGATGATATTACAATAATTATCCAGGAATCTGGACTACAAACCAATTTGGGAATTAAGGTCGTAGAACTTGAGTCTGATGAGACTATTTACGAGTGGAATGCCCAGGCACTATTCAATCCGGCCAGCAATAATAAACTTTACACCTGTATTGCGGCGCTGGCAATACTTGATTCAAACCATACTTTTTCCACATCTGTTTACCAGGATACTGCAGCCCTGTATTTGGTTGGCGGTGGTGATCCGCACCTTACACTTGAACAACTGGATACATTGGCCCGTACGATTAGCGATACAATGAAACTGCATCTAGGACGTGACTACTGGTTTCAGAATAATCGCGTTCGTATGCGCACGATTGATCGAGCCAAAAAAATAAATTATCTGATATTGGATGATTCCATATTGGATGATGTACCCCATGGCCCCGGCTGGATGTGGGATGAGGGCTCCTCGTGGTACGCAGCCCAGATCAGCGCCCTGTCAGTCAATGAAAATTGCGTCGACTTTTACGTCACACCTGGAATCATTGGACAGCCTGTTTTAATTCAAACAAATCCAGTTACAGATTTCATATCTATTACCAATCAATCAAAAACCGTAAATGATACAACCAACTTTAAGGAATTAAAAATAGAACGAGATTGGAAAAAACAAACCAATAGTTTCACCATTACAGGGAATGTAATGGACACCGCATCCACGGATACCTTTCAGCGAAATGTTCATGACCCCACACTGTATAGCGGCACAGTTTTTGCTGAAATGTTACAAACTAGGGGAATAAACATCAACCATGTGATCAAAGGACCTTTATCGTCAGGGGCAATGAAGGTAACAGAACATCGATCTAAACCAGTTAACCATGCCCTTACCGAATTCATGAAAAGAAGCGAAAACCTTACCGCTGAACTCCTGGTAAAACACATTGGCGCAGTTGTTTACGATACGGTTGGCACATGGAATAATGGTCTTCTCGCGATAAAATCGTTCCTTCATGATACCGTTGGGATAGACACAAATACATTCCGCTTAAGTGATGGTTCCGGTGTCTCTAGGTATAACTATTCCAGTCCAGAGCATTTCATTAAATTATTAACCTGGGCTTACAATAATAAAGTTTTCCGCGATCAATTTTTAAGTACCTTTCCGATTGGGGGATGGGACGGCACACTCGAAGACAGAATAAAAAATGAAGAGTCAACAGCAAAAATTATTGCAAAAACCGGTACACTATCTGGTGTAAGTTGCTTATCTGGGTATATATTTACAACACGGGGTGATCCACTCGCTTTTTCAATCTTAATGAATGGTTATGTGGACGAAGCAAAGCCATTTCGCAACCTGCAGGATAGAATTGTCAGCGCACTGACAGAAATAAAGTTATGATCAGACCGGCAGGCCTAAAATCAGGAGCAAACATTGGTGTAATAAGTCCTTCTTATTGGATTGCCGATGACGTATTAAAAAATACTGCAGAGATATTTACCAGCCGAAATTTCCATCTCACATATGGAGAGAGCATTAAGTTAAAAGAAGGGCCGTTTGCTGGTCCGCCGGAGTTACGGGCGGATGATTTAAACAATATGTTTGCCGATCCAAATATAGATGCCATCTTTTGTGCCCGGGGCGGCTATGGAGCAAATCGTGTTTTGCCACTGCTAAATTATGATCTGATTAAAGAAAATCCCAAGATATTCATTGGCAATAGTGACATTACCGCTTACCTCACATCTATTACTCAAAAAACAGAAATAATCACTTTCCATGGGCCCATGTTGGTATCCTATAAACATGGATTTATTGAATATAATTTTGACCAGATGATGAAAGTATTGACCAGCACCAAGAATATTGTAATTAACCCGCCAGCGGAATTTGATCCACATATTCTCAAGAAAGGTACCGCCAAGGGGCCACTTTGGGGTGGCAATTTGAGCCTTGTAATGAATCGTCTTGGAACTGATGGCCAAATTAATACAACTGGCTGTATTCTTTTTTTGGAAGACCTCGATGAATATTTATACTCCTTTGAACGGATGCTGGTTCATTTACAAACCGCAGGTGTCTTTAATAATATAAATGGTCTGATCATTGGCGAACTTATAGATATAAAAGATCAGGAAATTTCTTTTGGTAAATCAACAGATGATATCATCATGGAAATATGCGGGACCATGGATATACCTATTGTGACCAATTTCCCATGTGGCCATGGAAAGTACCAGGCCACCCTACCTATTTCATTACCAATTGAATTGTGCGCTGATGAAACAGTAAAACTTAAATTTCTTGGACCGGCCGTCAATTAAGAAAAAGTCATGTTGAATTATATCTGGTTTGGGTTGATGTTTATTTCTGTAGTTGTGGGTGCATTAACCGGCCGAATCGATGCTGTAACAGAAGCTGCCATTGACATGGCTAAGACTGCTGTTGAAATCGCAATAGGCCTGATCGGTATTATGGCATTATGGCTGGGAACAATGAAGATTGCTGAGAAATCCGGTTTAATCACTATTATTGCCAAAGGCCTCCGTCCGATAACCGTACGGCTCTTCCCTGATGTGCCGGAAGACCATCCTGCGATAGGTTCAATAGTGTTAAATATGGCAGCTAATATACTAGGCTTAGGCAATGCCGCCACGCCGCTAGGTTTAAAAGCCATGGAAGAATTACAGCAGATCAATCCAAATAAAGATACTGCCACCAATGCTATGTGTACATTTCTGGCAATTAATACTTCCAGCGTACAATTGATATTACCTGCTACAGTTGTAGGCCTAATGGGTACATATGCCAGTGAAATATTCATTACAACAATTATAGCTACTAGCATGTCAACCATTGCAGCAATTATTGCCGTCAAGGGCTTGGAAAAATTGAAACGCTTTCAGATTGAAACAGAGAATAGACAATGATTGATCAATTTGTTCAAGTTATTAATGATTTTGCTAGATACATTATTCCCCTGTTGCTGGTGGGAATTCCTTTTTATGGTCTTGTTGTCAAAAAGATCAAAGTTTATGAACTATTCGTGGAAGGCGCCAAAGATGGCTTTACCATTGCCATACGAATCATACCCTACCTTGTGGCAATCCTAGTAGCTATTGGAATGTTTCGCGCTTCAGGTGCGCTGGATTTGGTATTGGCAGGACTTTCACCACTGCTTTCCCTAATCGGATTTCCAACAGAAAATTTACCTCTAGCTTTAATGCGGCCTCTTTCAGGTAGCGGGTCTCTAGGGTTACTTACTGATCTGGTAAATACACATGGTCCCGATTCGCTTTACGCTAAGATTGGGGCAACCATGTTTGGATCAACCGAAACAACATTTTATGTACTGGCTGTATACTTTGGTTCAGTTGGTATCCTTAGGTCACGTCATGCTATAGTTGCTGGCTTGATCGCGGATACAGTAGGAATCTTGTCTGCGGTTTATATTTGCCGGTTTTTACTAAGTTGACTAGAGAAAAACTATTTGACCAGCAAAAACTTGCTTTGTGCAATCTTATCTTCCCACTTGATTGCATAGATATACATTCCGCTGGCCAGAGCATTTCCGCTAAAGTAAGCTGTGTTTAATCCAGGTCCGCGTATTTCATTAAGTGGTGTAGCAACTACCTGTCCCAGTAAATTATAGACGTTAATCTTTACATTCCCTGAAGAAGGTATTGTGAATTGAAATGTTGTGGAATTATTAAATGGGTTAGGATAATTCCTTAGTAATGAGAATTGAATTGGAGTAATTGGTTCCTGCCCACTTAGTTGCACATTAAAACCAAAGTCCGATAATACCATACCTGCCAGGCTTATTTTTTGCCAATCATCATAAATAGTTTCAAAAGGAAAACCCATCATAAACACATGAGCAAGTTCTGAACCACCAGGTACCATTCCGCTAAAATGAACAGCAGCTATAAGATTATTTCCATACCGTAGCGCCACAGCGCCACCACCTGTAGTTGAGAATGCATCTGGGTAATTCTCTTCATAGACACCATAGTTTCCATTATCATAATTCAGGGCCAGATTTTCAAACACGGTATTTGTTTGGCCATGAACTTCATAGCTGCCAGCATCGTCCTGAGCGTAGGACACTTTTAAATAATTACGAATAAAATTTCGATCAGTCGTACTTCCTAGATTGTCCAGATCCCAAGCAATTTCAGAACCGGAAATAAACAAACTGCCGCCCTGCTGGAGATAGCTTTTCACAAAGTTCTGTTCGACCTCATTGAATGTTTCATCCGCTGTACTTTCGTCACCAAGATTCCAGAAAACAGCATCATAATTTGTTAGATCCACGGCTCCGCTGATAACAGCATCATTATCGGCAGATTCAAACGAATAACCCCAGGGTTTCAAAGCATTTCCCATCGTCTTTGAAAATTCATGATAAGGAAATGGAAAACTGCCATCAATACGATCAAAGCCATCTACAATTAGGATAGTTTCATTTGTTCCAGCTTTATAACTACCGTACGTATCACTGGGAAAACTCATGGTGCTGTCATCACTGGAGGCAACACTCTGCATTTTGTAATAGGTTGGTGTATCTGCAGCAATTGGCAGAACAACCGCAGACTGATCAGCTGCGATGATATTCCCATTCATAGCTGAAACCCAGCTACTACCTTCTTGGTAAAGTATATTATAGCCTGCAATTTCCGCTGTATCTACCGGCAGCCAAGTAATTGTTAAACTATCAGAAACATTCAAAGCCTGCAGTTCAGGTTTTGGTATATTACCTATTACTCCTTCCATACCAATATAATATCGGGGTGTATAGCTGGAGAGCTGGCTGATATAATAACTACGGTAACTTACCTTCCAGTCATATCCGGCCGCTTCAACTGTTAGAAAAGAACCGTCTGGATTTCTGAGTATCACCATTCTTACATGACCTTCTTTGTGGATCACGTCACCGGGTTGTAATTCATCCCAATTCTGATACGCTACCGCAATTGAATCATCCATCATACGGGTGGAATAATGGGTGGGTAATTTCCAGCATCGCGAAACGAGACCTGAGCAGTCCACACCAACGCAATGAGAACTGACACAGTAATTCTGAGCACAGTCTGTAGCTTTGTCTCCGGCATACTTACCATTTAAAAGTCCGGTTTCAAGCTGTTCCAATGTTCTAAATCCGCCCCATTGATAGGGTGCGTGATAGTTGGATCCAGACTCAACCCATTCTGGTGTTTCGATTTCTACACCGTTCGGATCGTTGATCCTGCCATTTGTGATATTGGCAGCAGTTGCAGTCCATTGGTGTTGAACATAAAGATCCGCCATAGCTAATGCTTCCGCTGGTGTAACAGTGGGAAAATCTTGCATGGCGCGCTGGTGATCATTCTCGATGGACGGATCTTCCAAAACAGGAAATTCTAACGCTTCATAATAGACTCCCGGTAATTCAGACACTGTCTCAATTGTTTCATCATATTTCCAACTAAGAATGTGGACACCATTTGTCCTAGTATGAAGCATGTTTAATGCACCATTCATATCAACATGGAACTCTTTGGATATATAGGTAAATGATATTGGCGGTATATCAAACCTATTGAGCTCCGATCCATTATTATCTATAACCAACACCTGTCGATGCACCTCTAATGGAATTTGATTGATAATCTTTTCAACCAGTATATAGCGCAATCCGGATGGTGTTTGACCTAAAACTTTAACAGTAGCAATGTTCGTTTCATTAAAATAAATAGCTGTGCCCTGTGTGGTAATCAGACGGAATTGATTCTTATCAATTCGTTCGGCACGGTCTGTAACACGTTTTGGAAATGATTCGGAACTGGTAATAAAATTATTTCCGCCTGGTCCTATTCCCCAGGTATGGTTATTAGATAACAATAATAATGTACCATTTTCGCTGTAATCTGCTTTGTCTATATGACTGCTTGGTAACGGCAGTGAATTAATTATTTGCCTATCAGTAAATGACTTAAATAACTTGTTTTGCGTATCGATTATCTGAATAATTTCATCATCAATGAAAATGAAAGTCGGACCAAATGGCCCTCCTGGTCCATGGCGTAGACCAATCGCATTAATTTCCGTACCCCACGGTAAAAACACTTTTTCTTCAAAACGAATTCCCCCCAAAAGAACATTGCTCAACCACAGGACCGTTAATATAACTGCTGCTCTCATGTTGGTATAATGTAGTCAGTTATTTCACACTTTTCAAGGACTTACCAATAGAGCTTTTACCAGAGCACATAAACCAGGAAAAATTGGATAATATTTTAGGGTAAAGTCGCAGTTTAGCCACTAATGTTGTTAATTTATATATATGACAAAACATTTGAAGTACTCTCGTTGTGGTTGCGGCAAATTGTATTATTTAAAGATCATAAAAAATAAGCCTGTTAAAAATTAGATTGATAATGAAAAGCTATTATGTTTTAATCTTCTTTTTTCTCTTAGGATTTGTTTTTTCATCCTGTGACCAGAAAGAAGTGAAAACCGAAAGAATTGAACTGGATGGTGCAATCATTGATTCTTTAATATCTGATTATGACATGGAAATCGGACCAGGCGCTGCATTATTAATTACTGAAAATGGTAATATCATATATTCAAAGGATTACGGGTTGGCCAACCTTGAAGAAAGCATTCCAATTACATCTGCAACAAATTTTAGACTGGCATCACTTACAAAGCAATTCACCGCCATGTGCATCATGATCCTTAACAGTCGGGGACAGTTAGACTATGAACTAACATTAACTGATATTTTTCCGGATTTTCCCGAATATGGCAGTAATATAACCGTCAAGCATCTCCTACATCATACATCAGGGCTCATAGACTATTTTACTTTGATAGCAGACACAGTGTCACAGCAATTAAAGGATCAAGATGTTCTGAATCTCATGATGACACAAACAACCACGTATTTCCCACCGGGGACAGAATACCGGTACAGTAATTCGGGCTATGCTCTATTAGCAATGGTCGTGGAAAAAGTGTCTGGTAGGGGGTTTGCTGATTTCCTTGAAGAAAATATTTTTTCACCACTGGGAATGTCAAACAGTATCGCCTACGAAAATGGGATTTCAACAGTTGAAAATCGAGCATATGGTTATTCACTAATTGATAATGAATATACCCGTGATGACCAAAGCCTTACCAGCGCTGTGCTCGGCGACGGTGGTATTTATTCCTCGTTGGATGATATGTTTAAATGGGATCAAAGCATTAATACAAATCAATTAGTACCCTTCACCATTTTGAACGAAGCGTTTATCTCCGGCACATTAGCCAATGGCGAAGAAACAGGATATGGATTTGGCTGGTTACTGGATTCTTATTTATATCGGCATCGAGCATATCACACCGGTAGCACCCGTGGATTTCGAAATGTTTACATGAGATTCCCAGATGAAAAAATGAGTATTCTAATTTTGACTAACCGAAATTCAGGCAGCCCAAAGGAAATCGCTAATCAGATAATGGAATACATTTTCACATCCAATAGCACTTAACATAAAATCTTATATTAAATATTAACCAATGGTTAACTGAAAAATGTTCTGTAACAACTCTTCATCGTTTTTTGTAAGGGATTTCTTTCTTCGCGACATAACAATTTTATTGACGGATAATGCTTTTTCAAGTTTATAGGTGGTATAACCATCACTGGCACTACCCCAGGTAAACGATGGAATATGTTTTTCATGCATCGCTGATCCATAAAGGTTACAGTTAATTCCTACGTTGGTACCAGTATTAAATGTTGTATTAATCCCACATTTTGAATGATCACCCATTATCAAACCCATAAATTGTAAACCGGTGTCAATAACTTCACCATTGACTGTTACTTTTACTACACCATAATTGTTTTTCAGGTTACTATTGTCTGTTCCAGCGCCAATATTTACCCAGGACCCAACATATGAACTACCTAGGTATCCACTATGTGCTTTATTTGACCAGGGTAAAATTATAGAGTTGTTTACTTCTCCCCCAATTTTACATCCTTCAGCAATACTACTACCACTGTAGATCTGTGCACCTGCTTTGATCAAAACAGATGGGCCAATATAGACTGGACCCTGTATGTACACATGCGGTTGAATCACCACATTACGATCGATAAAAACCGGACCATCTGATCCATCAACTACCACTTGCGGCATAATTTCCGCAGTCTTATCGATAAAAACATTTTGATTATGGATTACAGTAACATCATCAATAGCAGACTCTTCGCTTCCTTGAGTAGCGAGCGCAAAGTCCGATCTTATTTGATCACCATTGGCCTGGATAAGATCCCAGATATATTCAACTAATACACCATCAATTTTTTGTTTTTCAAATGCAGTTCCATCTAAATCAAAAGTTATACCGTTTTGAACTGTCTCGACAGGCATCGTTAGTTCAGCACCGCTTAACCTCGCTGCGACTACTGTATCATTTATTATGAAAGATTGGTTCTTGCCCAGTTTATTCAATTCAGTTTCAGAGTTTAAAAGAGTGCGTCCGTTGATAAATACAATCTCTTCCAGACCGGCTGGAAATTCATTCACTAAGCAATCTGGGTAGCGATCCCGTACTACTTTTTCAAGAACTGATCTTGTATGCAGGGTGAGTGAAGCTTGCGGGAAGTTTCTAATCAATTTTTCCTGTATTGATATCATCCCACAAAATAGATCATAAACGGGGCGCACATAGGCCATCGGCAGCAGGTTATTACACCCAGAATCTTCATAAATACAGATATGCATGCTCATTCAGTCCTTTATCATTAAATTTAATAACGATTACTAAGGGAAATTATGTTAATAATAAATCCCTGCAATCAGGGACAAAACCCAAGCGGTAAATAAGCCAAAATAAATACCAATAACATTGCCCATAACACCCATTAATAAACCCACAGGTGCAAGGGATTTTTGATAAACCGTTGCCACTATTGGCGCACTCACTACACCGCCAATATTGGCCTGGCTACTGGTAGCGATTAGAAACATCGGTGCTTTCACTAGGCGTCCACCAATAAATAAGATTACAGCGTGAATAATAATCCATAGGACACCAGCTAATAGAAAGAGTGGTGCTTCTAATATAGCATTAAGATCTGCTTTGGCGCCGATTGTAGCCAATAATAGATACAGAAAAATATTACCAACGTGGGATGCGCCAGCTTTTTCCAAATCTGATAATGATGTTAGGGATAAAATAATCCCTAAAGCGGTAACAATAATGATCGTCCATCCAAAACTAGTGATCACCCTGCCCAGATCTGGTAGCCACTGCCCAAATTTCAAAGCGATAAATCCACTGACCATTCCTACTGCTAATATAGTTATCAGATCATTAAACTCCATTGGCCTGCGACCTGTATTCATTACTTCATTCATCTGGATATTTAGTTCATCAATTAGTGTAGTATCAACCCCGTTCCAATCATCAAGCCGTTGCTGATAAGCAGAGAAAAATATCACCACACCCATCCAGCCATATCCTACAACTGTATCCACGATGATCATGATACCAAATAAATCATCCCGCGTACCAATAGATGTACCTACTGCAATCATGTTGGCACTGCCACCAATCCAGCTGCCGGAAAGTGCACCCATACCCTGCCACGCATCTACTGGCAGCCAAGGACCAAACAAAGCCAATGAAATTGCACCACCAACTACCACTCCTATCGTACCTATCAGCATCATGAATATTGCCTTTGGACCAAGCTTGGCCAAAGCAGGTAAATTAGCAGACAGTAATAATAATATTAGGGCTGGTGGTAATAGATAGGTTTTGATCCAATCATAAAGTGCAGATGATTCTGGTATAATTCCTAATGTAGTGGAAACCATGGGTAAAAAATAAATCCAAATAACTGTGGGCAGATATTTGAAGAAACCTGCTAATGCAGCTTGCTCATTGAGCCAGTAAATCAAGCCAATTAAAGTCAGTAAATAGACTAAAATGGCAACCGGATCCTGGATCGGGATCATAAGGTCATTTTCCCCAGAACTAATGCTTTTTTCGCACCGGTAACTGAAGGGATATTCCCAGGAATACCTTTTACATGAGCAACAGCCAATATGGCAAAACCAAGTGCTTCCTTGCCATCCACAGACACACCTAGTTCATCAGATGGCACCACTGCAATAGGATTATACCGTTCCATCAAATTTTTCATAACACAGGCATGATGTGTTCCCCCTCCACTAACTATTACGCGCTCCACTTGATGATCTCTTATAAATTCTTCACAGGCTAAAAAAACTGACTTCGCTGTAAATAAAGATAGGGTTGCCAACTGATCTGCTATAGCAAGAGAATCAAGTTCATGCCGATGATCATCCAGCCAACTGATCCCGTACTGATTACGACCGGTAGATTTAGGCGGCAGGGCTAAAAAATAAGGTGCTTTCAGCCAGTTATTTACCAATCTTTCATCTGCATTACCCTCTAGAGCAAGTTCTCCTCCTAAATCTATTCCTTCTTTGGATTCTACAAGAAAGGTCTCATCCAGTAACGCCATCCCTGGTCCCGTATCAAAACCAATAACATCACCATTATTGATACATGGCAGTAAAGTTACATTTGCGATACCGCCAAGATTCAGCGTTATTATGGCAGTATCAATGCTCCGAAATAACCATTCATCCACTCTAGGCATTAAGGGCGCACCTGTACCACCTGCATGAATATCAGCAGTTCGAAAATCCGATATTACTGGTACGTTGAATTTTCCGGCTAAAAAAGATGGATCCCCGATCTGTAAGGAGGATTGCCCACTAACATGATGAATAGTTTGTCCATGCGAGCCAATAAGTTCAATATTATCGATGGATTCTGAGCGTAAATACTCAAATAGTTTATCCGCGTACCATATACCAAGGTCACGATCTAATGCGCTGTTATCTTTTCCAGTACCATATACCGATTGACGGATCTGGAATTGTAAATCATTCGGGTATGGTATGGATGTTGTTCCTATCACATTAAAATCAGCAGTATTATTACTCAGACCAATGTCCGCTATAGAAATGTCCAGTCCATCCATGGATGTCCCGGTCATGAGACCGGCAGTGCGTATAACTTTTTTAGTTTTAATATTTCTTGTGATTGCCATTTTAAGTAAAGGACTCTATAATCCTGAGATAATTTATTTGGTATCTAAATTCACCATTTTGATAATACAAATTTCAGTAAAAATATTGATATTTTTATTCTTAACCTTGCTAATAATGAGATGCATGTAGTCATTAGTTTATTTACTTGGAAAATATGATGAATCTGATAACCATATTATTTTTCATTTTGCAATTATCTATAGTATCAATTGGGCTTGCAGAGCAAGCCAACAATGAATTTCGTGCAACATGGGTCATTACCTGGGAACATATTGATCAATATAAAAATCCAGGTCAAAATATGGAAAAAATCCGCAAAATAATGAGCGACCATAAGGCTGCGAACATGAATGCCGTAATCTTTCAAGTACGGCAAAGTGGAACAGCGTATTATCAATCTTCTTATGAGCCTTGGGGTTATTATGCCGGGTACCAATATCCAGGTTATGATCCACTAGAATACGCTATTGAAGAAGCACATAAGCACGGTTTAGAGTTACATGCCTGGTTTAATGTTTTCCAAACTTCCAGTACATACCCTGGTACACCAGCCGCAGGGCATCCTGAATGGATCTGCCGGGACCAAAACGGTATTTCGATGACTTCATATCGTTCTGTTTCACCTGGTCTCGAGGAAGTAAAGAATTATACTATTAATGTGGCTATGGAAATCGTAAGGAATTACGATATAGACGGATTACACCTTGATTACATTCGTTGGAACGAACATACAAATACCGGGCGGGAAGCTGTAGAACCAATAATGGAGTTGCAGAGAAGAGACGGTTTGATTAGTAGTGAAGAACTTCAAAACCTGAACAATAATCCATCTGGTAGATACTTGTATGATTACAACCACCGCTTTTCTAGCGGAATACCTGAGGGTTTTGATTCTTGGGAGAATTGGTGGCGCTGGAGCGTCACCACATTTGTAGAAACACTTCATGATTCAATTCAATCTGTTAAACCACAGGTTCGACTTTCGGCAGCGGTACTAGGAAAATATAACTGGTCTGGGTGGCAAGGCTATGGCACTGTTTTTCAGGATGGTGCCAAATGGTATAATGAGGGCAGTATCGATCACATAATGCCAATGAGCTATCATTGGACAACGGCTTCTGGATTTACCGGTATGCTGGAAGACAACTGTCCCCAATGCTGGCGAATTTTTGTTGAACCTGGATTAGAATCTGGAAGATCATTTACGGTGGGTCCAGGGTCCTATATATTGGATGAAAATAATGTTTGGTATAGACATCCCGATATTGTTGCAAACATTCGTAGTATTAATTGGGTGAAGGGTTTTCAATTCTTTAGTTACCGATCCTGGGATGAAAACAATTATTTTAATACCGCTGGGCAATCTTTTTTTCAGGGAAAAACAAAAGTCCATCCTACACCGAATATTTTTAGTATTAGACCAAATAAACCATTATTGGCTATTAATGCAGTGGATTCAGTGACTATGGAACTTACAGTTTACCCCTCGACAACGAATGAATCAGGGTGGCTTATTATATATCGCTCAATGGATCCTATGGCAACGCCAGATATTGGTGAAATAATATCGATTCAATATAAATCTGAAGATATAACATATACGGATTATTTGTCAGATACTGATTTAGTCTACCAGTATTTCGCAACCCAGACAGATAGATTTTGGAATGAATCGGAATCATCCAACCGAGTTTATACATCATCAGGACCAATGCCAGATAAATATAAAATCGCACAGAATTACCCAAACCCATTCAATGGGATGACAACTATTCCATTTGCAATTCCAGATTACAGTCATGTTACATTATCAATAACGGATATTAGAGGAAAAATTATTGCGACACTTATTGATCAGCCTATGCTACCAGGTAATCATACAATAAATTGGTATGGTAAGAATGATGCGGGGAGTCACCAGGCCTCTGGTGTGTACTTAATTTATCTAAATACAGGAAGCAAGGTTAAGTACTCTAAACGATTGCTCTTTTTAAAGTAATAAAATATCATTTGAAATTAAGAATTGATTTCACAACGGTATTGTGAAACCTTCTACGTACCTGTTTTATACCTGGTTTTTCGCGTGTTGGGTGAACTCTATTGGTCAACAATACAACAATCAATTGCTGCTCTGGATCGATCCAGAATGATGTACCTGTATAGCCAAAATGCCCAAAAGCTTTATCTGAAAAATAGTCCCCGGCACTACTCGTGCCATCACGATCCGGTCGATCCCAACCATAACCTCTATTCGCTTCATCCACTGTGCTTTGTCTTGCTATAAAAAGATTGATCAAATCACGGTCCAGTATTTCTTTGTCATCTACTAGGCCCTGATTCAACAGCATCTTTCCATATTTCCCAAGGTCCTCTGCTTTAGAAAAAAGTCCTGCGTGGGCAGAAATACCACCGATCAGATTTGCGTTTTCATCATGCACATAACCGTGCGCAGGTTTTTTTGGGAAAAGATTAAATGACAACGTTTTCAGCGGTCCAACCAAGCCAGCAACAGTAACAGCAATCTTTTTCCGCAAGGAAGTCCTGCTAGTACCCACAGGTATTACGGTTCTTTCTGTTGGGGGGATTTGATGCAGATAGGCAACCGGCGGGTTATAGAATGTATGATTCATGCCTAATGGTTTGTAGAACCAGTTGGTTCCCAGAGCATCTAGGGTATTGCCACCTAGCTTTTCCAAAATCGTACCCAGAAGTATCATGCCCAAATCGCTGTACTTGTATTCAGTTCCTGGCTCATATGTAAGTCTTCTATTAATTATATTATCAACGACATCGCCCCTATTTTTATACTTGGTTTCCAGAAAATAACGATGGTAGGCACTGAGTCCTGACTCATGCAATAGTAGATGACTGATGGTGATTGAATCTTTGCCGCCTTTATAGAAACCAGGGAAAAAATCACTGATTGGCTGATCAAGAGTAAGCTCTTTATCATCAATTAATTTCATTAAAATAGGTGTTGCAGATACCACTTTCGTCACCGATGCCAGATCATAAATTGTTTCTGTTGAGACTTTCCTTGATTTATCATAGGTATGGTAGCCAAAACCCTTTGATACAAGTGTATTACCATGCAGCGATATGTATACTTGCGCTCCGGGAAAAACTTTTGCTTCTATTGCGCTGTCAAGGATCGACCAGGCATTGGAAAAATCAAAATCATCTTTAAGCGGATCTTGCCGATGTACAAGTACTTGATCACCCCTGGTTAACTTTCGATCTAATTCTACTGGTAAACGGCCAGTTATAGACACATCTGTAAGCAATGCATTTGCGGCAGCTTCAACTAAAACGCTACCGTAGCCGTATGCGGCAAGGTACGTATCAATATAATCGTAATCAGGTAAGTAAGGACTGCCAAAACTAACTGCGATATAGGGCAGTTTAATTTTATATAATTTTTTTAATAATCTGGCATGGCTGCGGTCAATTGTCGCAATCCCTTTATTCATTCTAATTCTAACTAAGATAGATACAATTGCCAGGTCAACGTCTTTGAGCTTGGCAGCAATTTCATCAATTTGTTTTTTATTCAGCTTTTCGGTGATGACAATTTCTTTTCTATCCGCATAAGCAACATCGATCCTCTCCTTAATGGGCTGTAAATACTTTTGCGAATTCTCGTCCAATGTAAGTACAACATGTGCAATCCGTTTAAAATCGGATATATGTTGCAATAGATTATTCTTGTCCTTGACAGCAGTGATAGATAATTGGGCAATGTCTGCCGCAATTTTCTTATGCCCTGAATTGCCAATTACATCTTCTGCTACTTTCCATTCCTTTTTACCGCTATCCTGAAAAAGACCTAATTCTTCCTTTGCATACCAGATACGCTTCACGGATTCATTGATCCTTTCTTCTGTAATCCGTTCATTTTCAACTGCATTCATAATAGCCTTCATTGTTGTATCCACATCATGCGGTAACATAATAAGATCCGCACCAGCCTCTACAGCACGTACACAAGCTTCACCAGGGTCAATATCTTTTAGACCGCCCATTTCCATAGCATCCGTAACAATCAATCCTTCAAACCCCAATCGTTTTCTCAACAATTCATTGGTGATTACTGGTGAAAGGGTAGCTGGTTTTTTTGAACGGTCAATACCTGGTACGATTACATGTCCGGTCATAACCATTTTTACACCATGTTTAACAGCAGATTTGAACGGCGGTAATTCTATATTGGAAAAATCTTTTTTACTGCCGGGTATAATCGGCAGTTTGGTATGACTATCCGTTCCCGTATTTCCATGACCTGGGAAATGCTTAACACAGGCATATAAACCTTCTTCCTGGACACCGCGAATGAATGAATTACCAAAAATACTTACCGTACGTGGATCATCTCCGTACGATCGAAAATTTATGATGGGATTATCAGGATTATTATTTACATCCAATACTGGCGCAAATATCATGTTTACCCCAAATGCCTTTGCTTCTATTGCTGTAATTTTTCCTTGTTGATAGGCCATTACATTTCGTCCGGTTGCAGCTACTGCCATATTTGTAGGGAAAAGAGTGGCACCATCATACCATTGTCCTAGGCCCCGTTCATAATCAGCAGCAACGAATAATGGTATATCCGCCCAACCCTGAGCAATCTGAATTCGATCAAATGTTTCTTTTAGTCCACCGCCATAAACGACAACGCCACCTACACCTATTTCTGTAATCCAGCGCTGAAATTTTTCACGCTCTTTAGATTCTGGATCAATTAAATCCCCTTTCAATCTAAACATGATCATCTGGGCAACCTTTTGCTCCAGTGAAAGCAATTCCCATGGTTCTGGTAGTTGTACTTCTTGTTTAGTGAAGAATCCTTGGCAACCCATGACGATTAACAAGGATGCCAAAAAAATGTGGATCACATGAATGGAAGATGATAATCGGAGACGCTTCATAAAGCCGTGAAATTAACCGCTCTGGATCAACCAATCTATAACCAATTCTATCCTTGTATACCTCATTGACTAAAAATAGATTACTTTAGCGCATAACAATTATCCTTTTAACAGAATGAAGAAATCATATGAACTCTAAAGATGAGCACCCTTTTATTATTGGTGTTGATGGTGGTGGTTCTAAAGTAACGGCAGGAATTATTGAAAAATACGATGATGTTTTCTGCCTTAATAAATTATTTTCAAATCGATACTACATTGAAAACCCTGAATTCGATACTGGATTTTCACCCGTTGGTATGGGTAACCAATTACGCGAGTTACAGGCCAATGAAATCAAACCTACAACTGCAGAGATAGCGCAAAGCAAATCGATAATTAATTCATTTCGAGATGTAATATTGGATTTAAATATCAATAGTCCGGTATTAATTGGCATTGGTATGGTCGGATTAAAGACATCTGACAACCGTGGGATTGGTGCCATGGCAAATGGACCGAGAATGCCGGAATTCTGCGCTCATCTTGAACAGTTGCTACAGGAAGAAAATATTGGACTAAAATATCCCATAAGTCAATTGGGCAGTGATGCAGATTATTGTGGAATCGGCGAAGAATATGGCGATGGCGGTATGTTCAAGGGCATCCAGAATGCCTACTATTTAGGCGGTGGTACCGGTGCCGCAGATGCATTAAAGCTAAATGGGAAGCTCATCCCCTTCGATGCTGCAAAATCATGGATTGCCAAAACCTGGGAAATGAAAAATAATCAAAATATTTCCCTGGAGACCTATACATCGGTACGCGGTATTCAATCTCTCTATAGTAATTACGCAAAAATACCAATTAAATCACTCCAAAATGAATCTATATATGCCGATATCATTTTTTCCAAAGCCTTAGAAAATGAAGAAGCAGCATTATTAACTTTTGCTGGGATAAGTACATA
>CAJXWT010000036.1 GCA_913062595.1 uncultured Fidelibacterota bacterium | reverse complement strand
CACGTGGCCGCAGCCGTAGTGATAATATTGCGAATACGGTAAATATTGCTCAGCAGATTGCCGATACTGAAGCCCGGGAGATCGTACTCACCGGAGTGAATATTGGTGATTATGGCGTGGGTGGCAATGAAGATTTATTCCAATTAATTCAGGCGCTGGATAATGTTGATGGGATTGATCGGTTTCGTATTTCATCGATTGAACCCAATCTGCTCAGCGATGAGATTATAACCTTTTGTGCGCATTCAAAGAAATTTGTACCTCATTTCCATATTCCCATCCAGTCGGGCGCGGATTCCATTCTACGGCGCATGAAACGTCGCTACGATACTGAATTATATTCATCAAGGATAAAGAAAATTAATAACCTGATGCCTGATTGCTGTATTGGCGTGGATGTGATTGTCGGTTTTCCCGGTGAGGGAGAAGAGGAATTTCTCACAACACAATCCTTTTTAGATAATTTGGATATTTCTTATCTGCACGTTTTTACATTTTCTAAACGGGAAAATACGGTAGCAGCCAGTTTAGACAATCAAGTACCTCAGGAGGAGAAGGTCTATCGTAGCAAGACACTGCATATGCTATCGGATGAAAAGCGATATGCGTTTCAGGACAAATTCCTGAGTCAGGTAAGGCTGGTATTATTTGAACAATCTGTTAATGGTATAAACAAAGGGTATACAGATAATTATATAAAAGTACAGGTAGCTACAGATATGAATTACGAGAACAGATTATTGGAAGTAACATTAAATAAGAATCATGGTCCTTACATGAATGGTCTGGTTAAGCAATGATCAAATTTAATGCTGGCAGCAAAAATTTTAATGGCACCACTAATATTTTGTAAGGAAAGATAATGAAAAAAGTAATTCTATTTATTGCCTTTACAATGATGTATTGCGGTAAGCCAACTGTAAATAAACCAGTGGTATATGGGTTGGTAATCCATGGTGGTGCCGGTACCATTACAAGGAAAAATATGTCCCCAGAAAAGGAATCAGCATATCGTGGTAAACTTACTGAAGCACTTGCAGCTGGATTTGAAATCCTTGAAAAAGGTGGTTCCGGTATGGATGCGGTGGAAACCACAATACGTATCATGGAGGATTCACCATTGTTCAATGCTGGAAAGGGTGCTGTATTTACAAGTGCTGGTACAAATGAGTTAGATGCATCGATCATGGATGGCAGCACCTTGCAGGCTGGTGCAGTGGCTGGAGTAAAAACAATTAAAAATCCAATTTCAGCTGCCCGGAAAGTGATGGAGGAAACCTGGCATGTTATGCTGGCTGGTGACGGAGCAGATCATTTTGCTAAAGAACAGGGCTTGGAAATAGTGAACAATGATTATTTTTATACAGAAAGACGTTGGAAAGCACTGCAAAAAGCACAGGACGCAGAAAAACATGGTACTGTCGGTTGTGTAGCCCTTGATAGGAATGGCAATATTGTGGCTGGTACCTCCACCGGTGGTCTCACGAACAAACGCTGGGGCAGGATCGGGGATACGCCGATTGTTGGCGCAGGAAATTATGCTAATAATCAAACTTGCGGCGTGTCTGGCACCGGTCAGGGTGAATATTTTATTCGGGGTAATATGGCCTATGATGTTTCGGCCTTGATGAACTATAGTTCACTATCAGTAGAACAGGCAGCTAGGCAAGTAATTGATAAGTTATCGGGACGCGGGGGAAGAGGCGGCCTGATTGCCATGGATAAAAATGGAAATATAGCCATGCCATTCAATACGGAGGGTATGTACCGCGGGTATTATCTAAATGGATCCGAACCAGTTATTAAGATATACAATGATTAATCAATATTTTCGTAATCTTTTATGTCTGGGCAAGTACAAACCAGATTTCGATCTCCGAAAGCATTATCAATTCTACCAACGGGCGGCCAATATTTAAAATCCTCCAGCCATTTGGCTGGGTATACAGCTGCTGCCCTGGAATACGGATGATCCCAAGTGTCTGCGGCAATATTTCTGGCAATGTGGGGCGCATTTTTGAGGACATTGTTCTCCGGATCGGCTGCACCTGTAGCGACTGCAGTTATTTCATCTTTTATAGCGATCATGGCGGTACAGAAACGATCCAGTTCTGTCTTGGATTCACTCTCAGTAGGTTCTATCATTAGTGTCCCGGGTACCGGCCAGGACATGGTAGGCGCATGAAAGCCGTAATCCATTAATCGCTTGGCTATATCTTCATCCGTGATACCGGATTCTTTTCTTATCGGTCGCAGGTCAATAATGAATTCATGTGCGTTCAAACTATTTTCCCCCCGGTAAAGTACCGGGTAATGTTCTTCGAGTAACTTGGCCATGTAGTTAGCATTCAAGATGGCCACAGCAGTAGAAGTTTTCATGCCAGCGCTACCCAGCAGGGCCATGTAGCACCAGCTAATGGGCAACACCCCCGCACTGCCCCAGGGAGCCGCAGAAACAGCCGATATAGCCTGGTCAGTATTATTGCTGTTTATTACCGGGTGGGAAGGCAGGAACGGTGTTAGGTGGGGTGCTGTACAAATCGGACCCATACCCGGTCCTCCGCCGCCATGGGGAATAGCGAATGTTTTGTGTAAATTGATGTGGCATACATCTACACCGATGTCAGCGGCTCGGCTGATGCCGACCATGGCATTTAGATTTGCGCCGTCCATGTAGACTTGCCCGCCGCTTTCATGAATGATATTGCATATTTCCTGAACTGAATTTTCGAAAACACCATGGGTTGATGGGTAAGTAATCATCAATGCTGCCAAGTTTTTTTGGTGGTGTTCTGCTTTAGCCTTTAGATCATCGAAATCAATGTTGCCATCGTTATCGCATTTGATAACTACTACTTTCATGCCGCACATGATCGCACTGGCAGGATTGGTACCATGGGCAGATTCAGGGATGAGGCATACTGTCCTGTCTGTACTTCCTTTGGACGTGTGAAATGCCCTGATGACCATCAAGCCTGCGTACTCACCCTGGGCTCCGGAATTTGGCTGCAGTGATACACCTGGTAATCCAGTGATATCCGCTAGCCAGGCGATGAGATCATCGAATAATTTCTTATACCCATTTGCCTGATCCAGCGGTGCGAATGGATGCAGTTCACCAAATTCTGGCCAGGTGACACATACCATTTCCGTTGTGGCGTTCAATTTCATAGTACAGGACCCCAGAGGGATCATACTCGTATTCAAAGACAGGTCTTTGGTCTCCAGGCGGTGGATATAGCGCAGCATTTCTGTTTCCGAGTGAAAACTGTTGAATACCGGATGAGTGAGATATGCTGACTTGCGCTGTAGTTCTGATGGTATCACTGAGTCAGCATCTGGGCTGTAGTCGGCATCAAATAGCGTCAATAAATTTTTCAGGTCACTTGCAGTTACAGTCTCATCGAGAGAAATACCTACAGTTCCATCGGAAAAATCACGAATGTTAAAGCCGCTGCTACGGGTTTTGTCAACAATATTATCTGGACCCGTAACGCGAATTGTATCAAAGAAACTATCGTTGTGTATTTTATGACCTGCTGCAGTCAAACTTGCGGCCAGATCGCAGGTGTGCTGATGTATTTGTTTCGCAATTCTGCGTATGCCCTGTGGGCCATGATAGACAGCATACATACCTGACATAATGGCCAGCAGAACCTGGGCGGTACAGATATTGGACGTGGCCCGTTCGCGCCGAATATGCTGCTCTCTGGTTTGCAATGCCATTCGGTATGCCGGCTGTCCATGACAGTCTACAGAAACGCCGATCAGCCGACCGGGTATATGCCGTTTGAATTGTTCTGTCACCGCAAAATATGCCGCATGAGGGCCACCATAACCCATAGGGACACCAAAGCGCTGTGAGGATCCCACGGTAACGTCTGCCCCCAATTCACCAGGCGGTGTGAGCAATGCCAGACTCATAATGTCCGCGGCCATGATTACAAATGCCGATTGTTCATGTGCACTGGTACACAAATGCCGAAAATTGTGTATAGTGCCGTTGGTATCAGGATATTGCACCAGGCAACCAAATACGTCTTCTGTAAAATCAAAATCTGCATGATCATTTAGATTAATATTAATACCCAGTGGTGCCGCCCGAGTTTCCACAACAGCTATAACCTGGGGATGGCAATCTTTTGACACGAGAAATGTATTGCGATCTTTACTAAGCCTGTGTGTCATTGTCATAGCCTCAGCGGCAGCAGTGGCTTCGTCCAGAAGGGATGCATTGGCAATCGGCAGTGCTGTGAGATCACACACCATCGTTTGGTAATTCAATAACGCCTCGAGTCTGCCCTGGCTGATTTCTGCCTGGTAGGGCGTATACTGGGTATACCAGCCGGGATTTTCAAGAATGTTGCGCTGGATAACAGATGGTGTAATGCAGTCATGGTAACCCATTCCAAGATAGGATTTCATAAGTACATTTTGGCCAGCAATAGTCTTTAGTTCATCCAGCAGTTCTTTTTCCGTTTTTGAATCGCCAATAGTTAGCGGTTCAGATGACCTAATTGCTGGTGGGACTACGGCGTCAATTAACGCTTCAAGAGATTCCTGGCCAATTGTCTTCAGCATCGCTGCAATATCAGCTTGGGATGGACCAATATGCCGCGCTGTGAATGTGTTCTGATCATGGTTATCGCTGGTTGTCATAATGCTGGCAGAAAGATTGCAGTTATTATTTTGCTACTAACTTCGACCAATAAAAGTTGACACCAACGATTGTTAATATAGCCAGCATGTAACCTACGCTTGCGCCTGGAAAAGGTCCTTGCGTTAACCTGACACCGAGTTCTATAACAATAAGGGTACTGACAGCGTATACTGTAATCGCTGTATTGTATCGTATAGCTGCACTGTATAACCATAGAAATAAACCACCAGTTAATAGACCGCTTATAATCCAGGGTCCTATTCCAGTTACACCATCCTCGCCGGCGATCATTAAACCCAAGAGGAGGAATACAATGGTAAATAAGCCTTTTCTGGCGCTCCAGGATCCTGTTTTTTCTGAAATAAATAGAACGACAAAGGTCATGAACGCCGCCGATGTGATAAAGCTACCTAAAGCACTGATATAAACTCCCAGAAATGGTATGGCCGCCGCCCCTTGGGATACAGCTGGCCACATAGGGCTCAGATTCGGCTGCATTGAATTTGTAAATGTGAAAAAACCCGCCAGACCAATTCCTATGGCAATTCCTTCGATTAGATCAGGGCCAGATGTTTGTTGCTTACTGTCATTTATTTGAAAATGAACAACCGCGGTCAAGACAGCTGGAATCATTGAGATTAATAGGGCGCCAACGACCGCACCAGCAAGCAGTATACCTAACTGATTGTTATATGGTTGTGCGGTGGAGAAGCCAGCCACAATCGATGGTAATTGATTGATGAAAGAGACCAGCCGTAAAATGAATAAGGATAACATAACATACAACACCAGCTTGGTAGTGATCTTTTTTCTGGTCCAGTGAATTATACCTAAAACGACTGCTGCCAGAACGGTAATAATCAGTAAAAAGGACATGGCGTTGGAGGCAACACCTAATACGGCTTGTTGATCCTTCTCCTTGCGATCCCATTCTTCCGGAACAAAAATAAATGTATTATGACTGCTTATTTCATCACCATTTATCGTAACACGGATTCGTTTATCACCATCTGGTAATTTTGCGCTGGCAATATCCTTGAAAACAAAATCCCAGTCCATTCGTTCTGGTTTTTTGGACGGTTCAGCTGAAATGAATTCAATGTCTTCCGGTGTAAGGTCATAATGTTTATTAATCGTTGCATATACAAGATCTTTTGCCTCATCTTCCGTTAATTCATTGCCAGCTTGATTCTCAGGCAGTTTATGGGTGATACTCAATGGCTTACCCTTATTATCCAATGCAACCCGGTATTCTTCAGCGCGCTCATTTAAATCGCCTTCGAATTTTGCATAACGTATATCCATGCCGGGTGTACCGATGTAGTTACCCATTAAGTCACCATACGTATCTTTCCCTGCGGTTTGCCAGATGAATCTGTTTTGCTGCCCCGGCCCACTAGGGCTGACTGATGTGAGCCTGTTCCATTCATCCCCTAACTGAATGCCATTTTCACCCAGATGATTTTCCGCAATTGTAATTGCTTCTTTTCGATTCATTTCCAGCCCGGGAGCATCGGCTGTGCGATTGAACCCAACGACTGCAATAATGCCCAGGGCACCGAATAAAAGTATAATCTTATTACTGGTTGGTGTATAACCGGGTAGATCAACAATAGGGGTCTTTCCTTTAGATTTTTTTTCAGGCGCAGGGGTGAAGGCACTGTTATAAAAGTTGTTGCCTAGTTCAGTCCATTTTTTGTCTTTCCAG
This sequence comes from uncultured Fidelibacterota bacterium, assembly GCA_913062595.1. Classification (GTDB taxonomy): domain Bacteria; phylum Fidelibacterota; class Marinisomatia; order Marinisomatales; family TCS55. Next base: position 16,849 of record CAJXWT010000036.1, on the reverse strand, counting down.
CGACCCATGAGAATTATCCACACTGGTACAAGACAGAGGACAAAAACCATCAGCTGATCAAACCACATGCCGCTCGCAGAAGAAGTAAAAATAGGTAAAGACATGAGTACGGCATCGTACATGAAATGGGAAATGATTGCGGGCAGCAAACCGAATTGTAAGTACAACAAACCGAAAATGATAGATGGTATGATCAATTCAACCAGTCGTGCATAAGCTGGTTGAGATGGATAATTGGCATGTGCAGCGGCAAAGATTAACGACTGGACAACAAAACCAATTATGATCCATGGTTTGCGCCGACCGAGTCTGTCCCCGATCAGCGCTGCCCCGGCGATGGGCACGGCGCGGAAAAGACACTCTTCCCAGAACCCTGCGCCCAATGCTCTACTGACCGATGATATCCAGGGGAAGGGAGTGGCGATGACATCAGGATCAAACAGTGTAGAAGCAGGATCCCACCAGCCAAACAATTTTTTCGTTAGCAGGTAAAAACTGATTACGAAAGCAAGATCAAAACCGATCATGAGATAGCCACCTATTGTGCGACCCAATACCTGGATGGAACTCGTTGCCCCCCTAGACCATATCTGCCAGAGATTGATCTGTTGGGGGAATGCCCTTCTGGTCAGGGTTTCTGCTGCCATAAAAGAGAGCGAATAAATAATAGCCATGGCAAATGTATTGGCTACCATGAACCATATATTTTGCAGGAAAAAACTCTGCTCCGATAGTGCTGTTGGGTAGGACATCCACATCAGCGGCCAGAAATTGATCTCACCTAAGGTCCCGAATGCGGCAACGAAAAATCCCCAGTATACTGCTTGTTTCCAGATCACCCAGCGTTTGCGCATCATGAAAAACAGTCCCAGAATAATGCCGCCAAAACCATAGAGTAAAAACATGGCCATGCTAGCGGATGTTGCCAGCGTATTATTCGCGGAACGCATCTCCTCAAAACGTCTGCTAAATGTTTCTGGTACTTTTATAAAGTGTTTCAGTTCAGTTACTTTGTCTCCGCTTACCACCAGTCTTAACCGAAAAAATCCGTCCCCGATCTGTTCTTCTTTACGTTCATACACAAAAGTATGATCAATCCGCTCACTGGGCATTACTTCTTCCGATGTTTCTATGGATTCGAATTCGGAAAGTTGAATGCTAGTTTCATTCTGTACGAAGTTTTCGGCGATTACCCTTGCCTCCCCGGCCCCCAGCGCGGCGCCTTTTTCTGTTTCTGCCAGTGTTTCCTTGAAACCGTAAAAATCACCAGCGGGGGTGAAGGTAATCCTTGTTTCATTTGGTTCATGTTCCCTGTAGTGTCTGACTGTCCAGGTGTAGAAATGGTATAGACCATCCTGCATTAAGGAGGATACTTTTTCTACACCTCCAGCACCCAGTTCCACAAAGTTTTGTGTCCTTGTATCATGAGAAAATGAAGCTACCTGGTTATAATTATCCGGACCCCAATTATTTTTCTCAGCCAGTGCACTGGACTGACTAAACGCAGCTTCCCGATCCATTTTCAAGTCTACATTCAGTATGGCAAAGGCTTTCGGGAAAACCTGGACGCTGTAAAATAATCCGCCAATAAACAGCAGCACCGCCGCAATCCAAAAAACGGGTTTACGAAATATCATATTTTCTCCAAATAATTATTCTAAATACAGTCAGTGAATATAAATTCTATTATATTTAAACCAATACTTATTGTGTTTTTACGCATCTTTCCAGCAATTAGTTTTGAGTATATCAAGCGTGATGAACGTTTTAATATCTCGATTAGGGGCAATAGAAAAATACCCTCCAATTATACCAAAGGATTTGCAACCTCGTGAATCCAATCTTTTGCCCCTAATCATACTTCCTAATCAGAATTCAATTCGCTTTTGAAAAAGGTTAATTTTTAAATACAGGTAAAAATTTAAAATGACCAGCGTGCCCAAGGTCATTGATGTGGAATTAGCTCTGCAGGAGAAAATTCCAGATATATACAAAAAAATTCCCGGTGTCCTAATTCGGTTAATGGAGAAGGTTATTCGCCAGGCTGATATGAATCGCATGATTCATGAAAGCAGTCATTTAAATGGAATTCCACTGGTGGATTGGGTGCTGGATCAGTTTGGCGTAAACATTGTTGTTAAGGGTAAGAAATTAATACCAAAAAAGGGGAGGTATATTTATCCAGCAAATCATCCCATTGGCAGCCTCGATGGTCTGGCAATAGTATCAGTAGTTGCAAAAATTCATCCGCTGATAAAATTCGTAGCCAATGACCTGCTGAGGGTGATTAAGGGCTTTGATTCTATATCCCTTTATATTGCCAGATTTGGTCAGATAAATAGACGAAATGCTATCTTAATAAACAAGACCTTGGCTTCTGAAGCTCAGCTTCTGGTACAGCCTGCTGGGACGGTGTCAAAAAGGAATCCGGTAAAAATTAGAGATCTAGCCTGGAATAAATTTTTTATCCATAAAGCGATCCAGTACAAACGGGATGTTATACCGATCCACGTGCAGGCCAGAAATTCACGGTTGTTTTATAATATTGCCAGTTTCCGTAAAATATTTCGTATTAAATCAAACCTGGAAATGTTTTTACTTCCTCGCGAAATGTTTAACAAAAGTGGTAAAACGATTACCATCACTTTTGGGATACCGATAGCCTATAAAACATTTGATGATTCACGAACCCACCTGGAATGGGCCCAAAAAGTAAGAGAATATGTGTATGTACTGGGCAGTGAAAAATTTTCATCAGCAAACACCATTCCGGCCTTTAGTGAAGTATTATGAATCTGAAGGACGCTGTCCCACTAATGGAACCAGTACCCAGGAAACTTCTGTGGGAAGAATTAACCACTGATCGCTTGGTTCGTCCTACAAGAATTGGCAGCAATGCGGTCTATATATTTACTGGACTTGATGCTCCCAACCTCATGCAGGAAGTAGGCCGACTGCGGGAATTGACTTTCCGTGACGCCGGCGCTGGTTTTGGCACAGCCGTTGATATTGATCGTTTTGATACGGATGATTACCCCTGTAAACAGCTGATTGTCTGGGATCCTGGCGCGGAGGAAATACTCGGCGGCTACCGTTTTAATATTTTCCACAAGTTCAAAGATAGTCCATTGAAGGATATTCCACTGGCCATTAAGTCTCTGTATGATATCTCCGATACGTTTACCGCTGAATACCTACCTTATGTAGTGGAGTTGACCCGTGCGTTTGTTCAACCAAAATATCAGCCCAAGTATGCCGGCCGGAAAGCCGCGTTTTCACTGGATAATATCTGGGACGGTCTGGGCGCATTGGTTATAAAATATCCATTCATCCGATATTTTTTTGGACGACTTACATTCTTTTCTAATTATGATCCAACAGTACGCGACCTGACCTTTTATTTCTTTGCCAAACATTTACAGGGTGATCAAACACTGATGCAGGCCGAGGAACCATTTGCATTGCCAACTCCTGCTGCTGATCTGGAAAAAATAATTGATGGTCGATCAGCGGAGGAGGATTATAAAAAGTTAAACCAAGCGGCCAAGAACCATGGTACTGCGCTACCACCGCTGGTAAAAAGTTATTTTAATGTCTCTGGTTCGTTGAAGGTTTTTGAACCGGTTTTCGATTCATATTTTGGTTTTTCCTATGCAGCGGCCATCATGGTCACCATAGCGGATGTATACCCCGCATTTATCAAGCGCTATATAACACCATATAAGCGTTATCTGGCTGAGGTTAAAGAGTAGAGAATTAAAGAGCGCCACTGTGGGAATTAAGTGGCGCTTGTATTGTGATCCCGGTGCGACTCGAACGCACGGCCAATGGCTTAAAAGGCCACTGCTCTACCAACTGAGCTACGGGATCAATGCAATGCCAAAATGCGGTGGCAAAGTTACCGCTTTGTAATCTGGAATAGAATCGGAAATTGTTCTGTTAAATAGGGTTAATCCGTACCGTAAAGGCGATCCCCAGCATCTCCCAGACCCGGTACTATATATTTACTGGAATTCAGGTGATCATCCAGTGCTCCCGTATATACTTTCACATCCTGATGCTGCTCACAGAACGCTTCCATACCCTCTGGAGCACTAATGATACACACACACAGGATTTTATCAGCACCAAGGTCCTTGAGTCTGTCCACTGTAGCAATAATTGTGCCGCCAGTAGCCAGCATGGGGTCCAGTACGATAAAAGTCCTTTTCTGTGCCTGGTTAGGAATCTTGAAATAATAATCCACCGGCTGGTGGGTTTCATGGTCTCGTTCCATACCTACGCAACCTACCCGGGCATTGGGGATAAGTTTCAGCATGCCCTCCGCCATACTGAGGCCGGCCCGCATAATAGGGACCAGAACAATATCAGCAACCTCAACAGTTTTCACCTGGGCCGTAGTGATGGGGGTCTGTACTTCCGCGTCTTTGAGGGATAGATCTTTTGTTGCTTCATAACCAAGTAGCATGGTTGCCTCGGTGACCAGTTCCCGGAATTCCTTCGACCCTGTATTTTTATCGCGGATGAGGCCCAGCTTGTGGTGGATCAGGGCGTGATCTATTACCTGAAAATTATCTGGAATGTTCATGGTGCTGATATCTGTTCAATCAATTTATTGATCCTTCCGTGCAAGTAGTATCAAAACCACCCCTGGTATTATAAATGGTGGTTACCTGCAGTTTACTGGTATCCAGCAGCGTTTTCAAATCCCCATGAATCCGTTTCGTTACTGCTTCCTGGTAAATACCAACGTTTCGAAAACTGACTATATAATATTTCAGGGATTTCAACTCTACGCACTTGCCGCCTTCCGGATAATACTCAATTTTCAGGTAGGCATAGTCGGGTAGACCGCTAAAGGGACAGACAGCGGAAAATTCATCTGTTTCGGTCACAATGTATTGCTCTGGACTATCAAAAGGAAAGGTTTCCAGATAACTCGGGTCGATGAGTTCTTCGCTGCCATACTCAAATTTGTGGCCTTCAGCTTTTGCCATACTATATTTTTAAATACTTGTGACCCCGGAAGGACTTGAACCTTCAACCAATTGATTAAGAGTCAACTGCTCTACCAAATTGAGCTACGGGGCCGTTAGTCTTTCCGTAGTCTGATTAAGCCTCTCGGTACACCAAGGATACTGAGAGGCGATAGTCAGTAATTACGTTTTAAAATAACACCTGAAAATACAATCATATATAATATGTGTAAAAACTTATTAGTACGTAGTAATATAGTTTGGGGTACATATTTCGGGGTACACCAAGGCGGTACTCATATATATACAGGTGTATGTGTCTTAAAACTTTCCAAATTTAGAAACGTCACATGACTTTGGAAAGCGTCACCGCGCCTGTGGTCGATGCACAAACCAACAAAAGTCAATTACCCCATACCGCTAAAAGCAAAGATAATTAAAGTCACTCAGCGCCAGCTTGCGGAGATGGTAACTTTTTAAGCGAAATATTAAATAGAAAGCTCAAAATAGTTGAAGGTCGTTACAGCAAGAGTCAAAAAGAATTAGATAAATACTCACTCGTTGCTATTACAAGTATTTACGGGGTTGAATTATTAGAAGATAATGTAGCCAGATGTAGGGAAAGATTATTTGATATATATTTGGATTGGTATAAGTCAGTATCACATGGTGAACAGAATATAAAATTATTTGACTGTGTTAAGTTTGTATTGAGTAAAAATATAGTTCATGGTGATGCGCTTACATTAAAGACAGTTGGGGATATTGAAGAACCCATCGTTTTTTCAGAATGGTCTTTTACCCAAAACATGGTAAAAAGAAGAGGGTTTTCTTTTGATGAATTGCTAAAGAAATAGAAAGTAAGATAATGAGTATTTCTGAACAGTATGACACTTCAACTGTTTTTAAATCAATTCCATATTAGGATAAAATAGAACACTCTGAATTTGTTGTGTGCTGTTGTAATTATCTTTCTTTGAAATGCCGTTTTTTAATCATACCGCCCTTCAGGTCTTTTACGCTGTTCATTACGATAAACGCATTCGGATCTATTTTTTCAATTTCGTTTTGAAGTTTGGTGATTTCAAGTCGTGTAATAACTGAATAGATAATATCGCTACGGTTCAGGTTTTCCTTGCTTTTTCCAAAACCACCTTTCCCTTGGTAAATGGTAACTCCCCTTCCCATTTTTTCGATGATCATAACCCTGATATCCTCACTGTGCGTTGAGATGACAGTTACCCCTATGTATTCTTCAACCCCTTCGATAACAAAATCAACTGTTTTCGATGCAGCAAGGTAGGTGAGGATGGAATACAATACTGTTTCGATTGAAAGAAGATATGCTGCAATTGAAAAGATAATGATGTTGAAAATAAGTATGAGGTCACCTATGGTCAGCCCTGTTTTTCTGCCTAAGTAAATGGCAAGGACTTCTGTGCCATCGAGCACACTGCCGCCACGTACCGAAAGGCCAATGCCGGCACCGATAAAAAAACCACCAAATACAGCAATCAGCAACTTGTCAGAGGTGATTATCGGGTAATCAATTAGCGTGAGGGCAAGGGCGAGCCCCACAATTGCAACAATGCTTTTGACCGCAAAAGGTTTACCTATTTGGAAATACCCAAGGATAATAAATGGCACGTTGATGATGACAATCAGTACTGATAAAGGGTAATTTGTCATCGCCTCAGTCAAAAGCGAAATGCCCGTTACCCCACCGTCAATAAATCCGTTGGGCAACAGAAACCCCTTAAGCCCGAAGCCGGCAACAAGAATGCCCAGAGAAATAAAAACAATGTCTTTAAACAAGTGCATTGCCGTAACCTTTAGATTTAACGCCTGTTTGGCGGTGATATAATTGCTTATTTTATCTGCACGATCCTTGCCGAAAAGCTGCTTAACTGTCTTTGTGATTATTTGCCGGAATATAGGGTTCATGGTTTTGCTTTTACAATAGTACACAAACGTAGTCGCTCCACGAGGGTGAATTTACGAAAACATTAAAATTCAAACGTAAACTTGAGAAATTCTTTGTCTGGAAGCTAAAAAATCAATCAAGGTTAAATATGGTGTATCCACCACTTATTTACCTAAAAAATTGATTTCATTTTATAGATTAAATGAAGGTAGGATTACCAAAGTGAGATTACCTTTGTAGTTGTATAGGAAGAAGGTATGGGTTAAGAATAGTGAAATGAGTATAGACTTAAAAAAAATTAAACATCCTTTTCAACCGGATTGGGTCAGAACAGATAAAGATGTTGGAGTATTTTTAGAATTATTAGACAAAACTAAACCCGATGATGTTGATGAAAAGGACTGGTATCCACCTTTTATTTATGGTGTTAAAATCAACGATAAGGGTGAAGAACAATTATATTCAATTTTTAGTAAATGGTACGGTGATTATGATCCAGTACAAGTAGGGAAACCCTCCCCAAATATTATTCCTTTAAAGATGACCGATTGAATATTGTTTATCTAATTAACTAATACCACTAGCATTTAGCCGTAACCCTTTAAACATTTAATCTAAATCACCTCACCCAAGCGCCACCTATCAGTGGGGTTTTTTGTTTATAGACATTTAGGACTGGTGGAGTGTAATATTATTCCATGGATATATTGTTAATATTCGCTCACCCAAACCCAAAAAGTTTCTGCGGAGCGCTTAAAGATAGTTTTATTAATGGTGTTAATCACAATAAACATTCCATTGAAGTTATAGATCTATATCGGGAAAAATTTAATCCAATTTCCTTTGGAGATAACGAAATAACTCTCGAAGTAGAAAAGTATCAACAATTAATCAAGAACGCCAACTGCCTTGTTTTTGTCTATCCAGTATGGTGGTTTAGAGCCCCAGCTATATTGGAAGGATGGTTTGATAGAGTGTTTACCGTAGGATTTGCATTTGATTTCAAAAAGGTTATCGGTAATTGGGGAAGACCTATTGGTTTACTGCCCTGTGATAAAGCAATTATCGTTAACACTTATGGTTCTCCAGCATTGGCTACGAAATATTTTTATATGAATATTCCTTTTAGAAGACTAAAGCGGGGAGTTCTGAAGATGTGTGGTATAAAGAACATAAAAAGATTTAATTGCTGGTCGGTGCCATTTGTTTCAGATAGGAAAAGAAAGGATTACCTAAATAAATTATTTCGATTAGGTAGCAGGTTAAGATAAAAATTTGTAAATGATGAAAAGAGCCGCAACCAAATTGCGATTCATCTTAATGTATTTTATGCCTAGTTCAATCCAGAAAATCTCCCAGCGGATTAATTAATTTAAAACCCGCCCACTTGTCCAGCGTAACGCAGTGCAGATGGAGCGGGTTTTTTTGTTTAGGTAGATTCCTGCAAGCCTATCTTTCAAGAATAGTCATGAGTCAAATTGATGGCAGGCGGAGAGTCTCTAATCGATCACTTTTAGTATAAGGGTTCTGGTGTCTATATTCATATATTACACATTACAATTTAAGAGTGATGAAAATGAAAAAATCAAGATCACCTAAAACATTTCTCATCTCGATATGTTTAATCAATTTTCTGTTTATATCCTTTTTACAATCTCAAAATATCATTGATGCTTTTTTAATTGGCAACAATACGACCACACTTAGAGGGACACATCAAGATGGGCTGACGACACCACGAGACCTGGATTTTCATAAAGATGCAGATAGGCAGAATGAACTCTGGGTCATTAATGAAGGTGGAACGCCCTATGGAAATAATACCCCGTATATTGAAGCAGTATGTATTCCCGAGAATAGTAATGCAACGTTTACTATTTATGATTCTTATGGGGACGGTATTTGCTGTAGTTTTGGGAATGGCTCTTATGAAGTAATTGTTTGTGGTGTGACAGTTGCTTCAGGAGGGAATTTCGGTGCCCAGGAATCAACTTCCTTTAATGTGGGCACCTGCGATGATACATGTGCAGTGAATGAAGTTGAGGTGACTATCTCAATTCTCACTGATAATTACGGAGGTGAAACATCCTGGGATATTGTGGATGACGATAATTCAACTGTATATGGTATGCATGCTGACGCAGGCGGAAGTACCGTAACGTATTACAACGCCGGGCAAGATATCCAGTGGGCAGAATATCGTAAAGATTCATTTTCAGGCCATTTCATGCATACCGCCAGCGCCATCGCCATGAGCGAAAACGGCACCTTCGCTAATACTTTAGACTGTCAAGATGCAAATAATAACGCTGGTGGCTACTTTACAGGATGTTCGCTGTGGGATTCTGATACGACAGTCTATGCCCAAGTTAATCAAAATGGTCCTTTGCTGGGCAGCCATATAGATATGATTCACCAAAGTCCATACAGCGAAGGCATTGCCAGTGCGGGCGGAAATGTATACTGGTTGTTTGATGGATTTCATAATGCCATATGTAAATATGATTTTGGAGCTCCTCATCAGCAGGGGGGTGATGACCATTCCGATGGTCGTGTCTGGCGTCATTCTGATGTTGCCGTTGATCGGGTTACTGGCCTATCAAGCCATATGGAAATTGATCCGGTTTCAGGCTGGTTATATATAGCCGATACCGGCAATGAGCGCATTGTAAGAATGGATCCGAATTCGGGGTCAATAGCAGAGAATCTTAATCCCTATGGTGAACCGCTGCAGGGTTACTGGCGCATGTCAGGAACTGACTGGGAAGTTGTTGCAGATTCTAATATGACCTATCCCACAGGGTTGGACATTTACGAAGACAGGCTCTTGGTCAGTGACTATGCCAATGGAGATATCATTGTTTATGATATTACACAGGATCCGGTTGTCGAGTTAGGCAGGATTGAAACAGGGTTAAATAATGAAATCATGGGCTTGAAGGTCAGTCCGGATGGGGCAATCTGGTACGTATGCTCCAATGCCAATGAACTATATCAAATTACCACTATATTTATGGGATTAATGGGAGATTTGAATGGGGACGGTAGTTATAACCTAATGGATGTATTGCTCTGTATACAGTTTGTTATGGGTATGTCAGAGCTGGAAGAAGATGAATTAAACCGGGCTGATGTGAATTATGATGGCGTCATAGATATTTTTGATGTATTACTTATTGTGGATCTTGTTTTAGATTAATGATTGATGTTGTGCTGATCCATTTCAGCATTTTATGTTTAGGTATTACACTTAATCTCATTGCACTTATTCTTACACTTTACTTGAAGAACGTCCAGATCTGGCCTCCTCCCGGAAAGTTTTCCTCGCAATTTTGGTTTACTTGGATTTCATTTACATATTTTATGATGGGAATCCCCGTTTTAGGTATTCTCGATTATGGCTCTTTAGAAATTAGTGATCTGCCAAGATTCATTAGTGCTGGAATCTTGTTCTTAATTGCTTTTCCTGTCGGCATATCAGCAATGTACCAATTGAGTTTTAAGCAAACATTGGGTCTCAAAGGAAAATTTACCACCTCGGGTGTTTATAGATTTACACGCAATCCCCAGTATGTAACCCATGTTTTATTAATAGCGGCGATTGTTCTGGCAACCAATTCATCACTCGCGCTGATTGTTGGGATTCCATATTCTCTATGGTTTATTCTTGCACCCTTTGCTGAAGAGCAATGGCTTAAGGATCAGTTTGGTGAAGAATATGATTCATACTGCCATCGTGTGCCCCGGTTTATTGGTTTCCCCAAAAATCGGTAGAGAAAAATAACACGACCTCCCAACCTACATCATTGGCTATGAAATGTCCGATACTATGGAAGATTTCAATATTAGCGTCGTAATCTCGCGCCGTCCTTTCGGTTTCCTTTACAGACACGATTTGGTATTCATCCGATCCGAGTACCAGCATCGGAGTGCTCACATTGTCGGGCTTCGGCAAATTGAATATCATCAAATCTAAGTAGGCACGAAATGATTCATATTGGGCATTTCTTGTTATTGGTAGGGCTATAGGTGCAACATGTTGCGGGCTTTGAAGGTCATTTTGATTACAAAACTACATTTTGTGCTGGAGCGCGTGCTACTCAAAGGGGTGATGCGAACGAGTGTGGAAATGTTGCTATTTGAACTGCAGGGCGCAGCCACTGGTGACCGGTTCCGTGAACTGGCCAAATTAATTAAGTAAAATAATTGAAACTTTTTTTGTTTACAGCGTAAGTTAGAAAGAGATGTTGAAGAAGATCACAGCCGTTGGCTTAATCACTTTGTTCGCAGGAGTGACTGCCGCACCGCTCATCCATCTGGATGAATGCAATATGCCTTGCTGTGCGGGCCTTGCAACATCCTGTTGTGATATGGATCAAGAAGTGGCCTGTCCAACAATATCGGACTGTGGGTCATCGATCTTTGTGCTGATCGTGTTAGGACCCTTTCATAAGTCCGAACTAAAATCTTCTGATAGCATCAGCCAACGATTCGTTACAGACCTTGATATATTCAAGATCGAAACGAACTACGTTACCAGCTTTGGGAATTATGATCCCGGGCCCATGGCCTCCCTGAATCTGCCCCTCCTGATCTAGACAACTCCTGAATCATTGATACTTCCCCATGGTAGGGGCGGTGTAACCCATTGAAAGGAGATTATCTTGAATAGCAATATAATACATAGATTTATTTTACCCATCGCACTGCTGGGTTTGATCAGTGCACAAACCGTAGCATTGAATGACAAAACTATAACCATCTTAAAGGATGAGGTCGTACTAGAAGTGCGCGGTTTGGTTTGTTCATTCTGCGCTATGGGACTGCAGGGCGGATTGTCCTCCTTGAAGTACGTTGACAAAAAAAAATATAACAATGGTGTTTTTGTTGATGTTGAGTATCAATATGCTGTCATTGCGGAAAAGAGTAACCAGGATATCGATATTGATGAAGCCATAACAATGATCACCAAATCCGGATATGAAGTGCTCTCTGTTTATACTAACAGAACTGGTGAAAAGATCGAAGTAAGGAAGTTCGAGGCCAAAAAAGATGAAAAATAGCGCTTTCAGCCTTGGTTTGATCGGTACGTTGGTTTTTGCGCACCAGCCGGTCATGGACATGGCACCGCGCTGGAGCGGAGGTTATGGCTTCCAGGTTCGCTATGAAAGCTTCGGTTCTGATCTTACCATCCATGAAAAAGATATCCTCTCTAGCTATTTTCAACAGACCTTCTGGCTGGAGGGTATCTATACTTGGCATAGATCCAAGCGGATCACTTTCAAACTGCCTTACCATATGATCGAACATCAGGATTCTGATTTTGTGTCAAAAGCTAATTCATTCGGCGATCTAATCGTGGCTATGCCACTGAAGAAATACAGCAATTTCAAGCGCCGGACACAGAATTTTGGTTTTACCCCACAAGTAAGGATCCCATTAAATCAAGAAATAACCAGCGCTTCAGGTTACCTTGGTGGAGGTATTAGCCTATCGTACAGTTCTGAATCATTTTCATTCTATCAACTGTATGATGTCTTTGGTTGGATGTATAGTGAAAAGGACCCGCTCCTTGGCTTGGACATCAACCTGGGCATCCATCCATTCCATGATAATGCCACCAATACAGGTCTTTTCGCTATTTGGGATGTTACCGCCCGCTGGCAGGAGTTTTCTACCACCATTCAAACCGGTCCGGTGATTATGCCATACCGCCAGAATGTTATTGCGCGAGTAGAAGTTAAGTTTCCGGTAATAGAGAACGGGAAAAGACCCCAATTATCAAAGGGGTTATTTATGAATGTGGGAATCGGGTTTGTGTTTTGACCGGAAAACAAAACAGCAGCATTGTGGTTTCTTTCAGTATCCGTAAATCATTTTATAAATAATGAAAATTACGAAACGGCAAGCCACGCCAAGTAGCGCGGATTATTGTTTGTGGTAATAATTCAGTCCCCAATCGCCCTCCAGCCAATTCAAAATATAAGAAAATAGATCGGGCTCATAACCTGATTGGAGCTTTATTGATTCTAAGCGGGTTTTTTTGTTTATGGGATGATGGGTAGATTTAATTATGAAAAAGTATATTGCAATGAACAGATTTAGGATACTGTCAGCTGTAAATATTCCAACAAATGCGAGAACCCGCTAATGGCAATATACACACAACTCAATCAACAAGACATCCAGTCATTGGCTGACAATTATGATCTGAAAATCGTCGAATTTTCACCGCTTGATGGTGGCAACGGTAACTCCAGCTACATACTGAAGACTCAACAAGCCAGTTATGTGTTAACGGTTTGTGATGACAAAGAATTCGACGAAGTGTTTAAAATGGGCCAGTTGCTGTTGTTGCTTGAAGCGCACAACGTGCCTTGTAATCGTCTGATATCGCCGGTGAACAGCGAGATCCTGACCACCTTCGCTACCGCCGATGGGGTCAAACCAGTGATGCTCAAAGACTACATTGAAGGTCAGGTTGTTGAGCAACTGGATGAAACCATGTTATCTCAAGTCGGCAGACAAGCGGCTCGATTGAATCAGATACCCTCACCGGATTATTTGCCGACCAATCATCCTTACGGACGCCAACTTTTCCCAAGGGTTGTGGGTCTGAACATTGACGCCAAATATGAATCCTGGCTGGCCGAAGAAATCGACTACCTGGAGCAGCATATCGCGGCCAATTTACCCCGCGGTTTGATTCATGGTGATTTGTTTTATGATAATCTGTTGTTTGACCCATTGTCGGGTATGCCGGGAGGATTCAAAGCCATTATCGATTTTGAAGAAGCCTGTCATTATCATCTGATCTTTGAATTGGGCATGGGCATATTGGGTGCCTGCGTAAACGATATTACGGTCGATCTGGATAAGGCACGCGCCTTGGTCGATGGTTACCAGCAAGTCAGGCCGTTAGCACAGATAGAAAAAGAAAGCTTGCAGTTGTTTGTGCGATATGCGGCAGTGGCGACGTCCTATTGGCGTTTCAACAAATACAATATAGAAGAACCCAGCGAAGACAGGGCAGGTCATCATTGGCAAATGGTGCAGATTGCCAAGGAGGTCGCCGAGATCTCGACAACCCGCTTTTTTGACGCCATTTTCAGCGCGGATCAAATCATCACTGGTTAGCTGGTTATCGTCCTGAAACTCACATCCGTGTGAGATTTCAGGAAACCGCTTCGTTCAAGCAAGTGCCCTGCATTAGCGGGATTTTTTGTTTATAGACATTTAGGACTGGTGGGGCGTAAAATTTCTCTGCTGAAATAATTCTTTTATTCTATATATAGTACCGGCAGCACCCATAGAAGAGAAATTATGGATTCAAGAAACAAAACATTGCTGGTTTTATTTTATGTGCTATTAAAGAGCGGGGGAATGGTTTTAGCGCAAAATTCTCCGATTGATTTTGAAACTGGTGGTTATGGTGCCACTTGGACTTGGACTGTTTTCGAGAATGGTGGTAATCCTTCCCTTGAAATAGTGACAAATCCCAATACTGGCGATATCAACTCATCAGCCACCGTAGCGAAGTTTACTGCTTTACAGGCTGGTCAACCTTGGGCAGGCTGCGAATCCCTGCACGGTTCAGATATTGGGACGTTCTCTCTAGATGCCACCAATAGCACACTAAAAATTATGGTATATAAAACCGTAATCAGTGATGTAGGTCTTAAGTTTGTAATTCCAACTAGCGGTTCACTTGGAGAAATCAAAGTTGCTAATACTGTAACCAATGCATGGGAAGAATTGACCTTTGATTTTTCAAGTCACATTGGTCTTCCCGAAGCCATTGGTATTGATCAGATTGTTGTTTTTCCCGATTTTAACCTGGGAGGTAGAACTCAAGACAACATAATATATTTTGACAATATTAGCTTCTCCCCTGCAACCGTTCCCGGATCACCAGCTGAAGCCGCGCCAACGCCTACATTAGCTGAAGCAAACGTTATTTCAATTTTCAGCGATGCATATACAAATATAGATGGGGTCAACTTAAACCCCGTTTGGGGGCAGTCAACTGTAGTGACTGAAATGGCTATTGAAGGCAATAATACACTCCTTTACACGGGTTTGAATTATCAGGGTACAGAGTTTATTGCACAGGATGTTTCTGGAATGACCTACCTGCATATCGACTACTGGACCGATAATTCTACAGCACTAAATTTTTTTGTGATCAGCCAGACGCCCACCGTAGATAGCGACTATCATACCTTTGCCCTAGTAAGCGAGCAATGGGTGAGTGTGGATATCCCACTGACAACCTTCCCTAATGTTGATTTAACAGATGTTTTCCAATTTAAAGTTGAAGGAAATGGAACGATTTATTGGGACAATTTTTATTTCTATTCAAATCCTGTCGGGGTTGATAACAGAAGTGAGACACTTCCTCAGGGATTTGCACTTGAGCAGAATTTCCCAAATCCATTCAATCCGTCCACAACTATCCGCTATGAGTTGCCTGAAGAAGCCATGGTCAACGTCACCATCTACGATATGCTTGGCAGACAGGTAAAGACGCTAATCAACCAAACCCAAGACGCTGGGTTCAAATCAGTTGTCTGGAATGCCACCAATGACTATGGTAAGCCCGTAAGTGCTGGTATCTATCTATATCAAATACAGGCTGGTGAATACATTAGCACTAAGAAGATGGTGCTGTTGAAATAGACATCAAGCCCACATTCGTGGGGTTTTTTGTTTGTGGGATGATGGGTAGATTCAGCTATAAATCAAGAATATTAGAATGATGAGAGTTAGTACAATTCAACTATGACCACCATTCCGAACAGTGATGCTATCGATGCTGCGAACAAAACTTTCATGGATGCATTTACCAAACGGGACATCAGCACCATCCTTGCGATGTACACCGACGATGCCGTCGTCGTGCAGCCCAATGGTTCCAACTACGCTGGCCGTGAGGCAATCAGGACATGGTTCACTTTCTTGCTGGACAATACTCCGAACGGTGAAACGCTAGATCTCCAAACAGAATCACTTTTCGAGGCGAGGGACGGAACGATCATCGAAGGTGGTCGGTGGAAAAATGTTAGTGAAGATGGCGAAACCCAACAATACGGGCACTATGTCGCTGTCTGGTGCGAACGCGATGGAAACTGGCAGATCCATCGAGACTTGATCCTCGAAAGCGGCAGTGGTTAAGATGAAGAGACTTACAAGAATGACCAAATAACAAAAGAGGGATGGTTTTTTCCGCCCCGCTTTGTTTATAGATATTAATTCACTTTCTCAACCTGAATCGCACTCACTAACAAACAAATGGGGCGGGTAGAGTTCGGAATAAAAGAAGCCCCCACATTGTTAGGCTATTTTTTGATATTTATGCTGGCGCGGCGTACATTTACTCTGCTGTAATTTCATTTTGGGAAATTAAATAGCAAAGGAGAAACAAAATGGAAAAACAAAGTAATAAATTATGGCTTATAGCTATAACCCTAATACTATTTGTGGTAACTGCATTTGCAGAAAATGAAAAAGAGATTCCCCTAGATAAAGTTCCAACTGCAGTATTGGAAGCAGCACAAAAGGCTGTCCCTGGCATTGAATTGACAGAAGCCGAAGTAGAAAGAACCATCAAGGGTTTGGTATATGAAATTGAAGGAACATTAGATGGAAAGGAATACGAAATTGAAGTGTCTTCCGATGGCAAAGTTCTGGAAATTGAAGACGAAGATGATGATGAAGACGAAGATGAAAACGACAAAGATAATGACGATTAAATTTTATTTTAATTGGTGCTTACTAACCCCCACCCAAAGGATTAAAGCAAGAAGAAGATTGTTAGAAAATGAAGGGAACCGATTTGTCTCTCTTATGAAAAGTGTGATGATCATAATCTCAATAATTACAACTAAACTTTTTCCTCAAATTTGTGAAACAGAAATTCCAGAAATTTATATTGACGATAAAGCTCGGT
>CAJXWT010000035.1 GCA_913062595.1 uncultured Fidelibacterota bacterium | reverse complement strand
GATCTTATGCATTTTAATATTGTGTGCTCTGGCCAGGTTCGCAACTTCTTTCGTATAAGCCACAGATAAAGGTGCGCCGCCACAGACATTGTGGGTATTTTCCAGGCAGATCAAACTGGTTACCGGAAAATGGTCATCTTTAGCGCGAATGGCAGCCTTGATATCTTCCAAACGCATTGTGCCATCATCCTGGTTGAGTATCTGGGTAGAATGAATACCGCCATAGGCAGAAATACCGCCTTTCTCATATTTATAGGTGTGGGCCCTGTTGCCCAGGATCACTTCCGCACCGCGGCCGCAGTGGGTCAGAATGGATGCCAGGTTGGCCATGGTGCCGCTGGGCACCAGCAGCGCCGCTTCCTTCCCCATCCGCTGGGCGGCCAGGTCCTGCAGCCTGTTAACGGTTGGGTCACCCTGGAATACATCGTCCCCCAGTTCAGCTCCTGCAATCGCTTGCCGCATTTCATCCGTGGGCAAAGTGGTGGTATCGCTGCGCAGATCTATGGCTCTCATGTGGTGTCTATAACTGGATAAGTAATTTTAAATATGCTCATAATACCAGCGGTAATCTAAGGAAAATTAGCAAATAAGTGTACCTGGTTGCCAACACCATGATTGCCCTCTTTGTCCCAATAGTGCTTCCTTGTTCGAGATCGATGATGCCGCTAAATTCCCGCACTTGTTAACCTGAGTATTTTCATTGGAAACCTCATGAGCGCGATACCAAAACCAGTTAATGAACCAATTCTTAATTTTGGCCCGGGTTCACCGGAAAGAATCAGCCTGCAGGCCAAGCTCAAGGAACTCAGTGCCAAGGAAATTGAAATTCCACTGATTATCGGCGGTGCGGAAGTCCGCACTGGCGATACAGGCACCTGTGTTATGCCCCATAACCACGGCCATGTTCTGGCCCGGTTTCACCAGGCTGGCCCAGCAGAGGTAGCGCAGGCCATCAGCGCCGCAAAAACAGCCTGGGAAGACTGGTCCCGGACGCCGCTCGATGAACGGGCCCAGATTTTTCTCAAGATGGCCAAATTGCTGGCCGGCCCCTACCGGGACATTATTAATGCGTCGACCATGCTGAACATGAGTAAGAATGCCTTCCAGGCCGAGATCGATGCCGCCTGCGAACTGATCGATTTCTGGAATTTCAATTGCTGGTTCGCCCAGGAACTATACAGCCACCAGCCTATGTATTCTCCTAAACCGACCAGAAATTCAATGGAACACCGTTCGCTGGAAGGATTTGTTTTTGCCGTTACACCGTTCAATTTTACCAGTATTGCCGGTAATCTGCCTTCGGCCCCAGCGCTCATGGGTAACGTTGCCCTTTGGAAACCGGCTAGCAGCGCTGTATATCCGGCCTATTTTATCATGCAGTTGTTCCAGGAAGCTGGCCTGCCTGACGGTGTGATCAATTTTATCCCGGGTCGCGGTTCCATAGTGGGTCCGCTCGTTATGGATCATCCTGATCTGGCTGGGGTTCATTTCACCGGTTCTACCGCTGTATTCCAAAATATGTGGCAGCACATCGGCGGCAACATTCAGCAATATAAAAGCTATCCCCGCATCGTCGGTGAAACTGGCGGCAAGGATTTCTGTGTGGCCCACGAATCCGTTGACCGGGACGCCCTGGTCACCGCCATGGTGCGCGGCGCCTTCGAATTCCAGGGGCAGAAGTGCTCAGCCATGTCACGGGCTTATATTCCGACAACCATTTGGGCGGACATCCGTGAACAATACCTGGCTGAAATGGCCACCGTAAAAATGGGTGATCCCAGTGATTTTTCCAATTTTGTTAATGCAGTCATTGATCGGGCTGCTTTTGATTCGATCAAGGAATTCATCGATCATGCTGCCAATGCCGATGATGCAGAGGTCCTCAGCGGTGGAAAATGTGATGATTCGGTGGGGTATTTTATCGAACCCACAACCATTCTGACCACCAACCCGGAATTCCGCACCATGTGCGAAGAAATTTTTGGACCGGTCCTCACTATCTATCTCTACGACCCCGCTGATTGGCAAGCCACCCTGGAACTAGTGGATTCCACCTCCCCCTATGCCCTTACCGGCTGTATCATGGCCGCCGACAAGGCCGCCATCGCTGAAGCGTCAGCAGCATTGACCCACGCCGCGGGAAATTTTTATATTAATGATAAACCGACTGGTGCAGTCGTGGGCCAGCAGCCCTTTGGCGGCAGCCGTGCCTCGGGCACCAATGACAAGGCCGGTTCCATGTTCAACCTGGCCCGTTGGGTATCCCAGCGCACGGTGAAAGAAAATTTCGATCCCCCCAGAGATTATCGTTATCCTTTCCTGGCTGAAGATTGAACCATGGCGGTTCAGTCTGAAATCGCTCCAATTCGCCAGGTATTGATTCATACACCAGGGCAGGAACACAACTATACACTGCCCAAAAATACGACCGAATGGGTAGCGGATGAATCCGGTCAGCTGATCCAAAATCCAGACTACCTCCTATTCGATGATATCATTTCCCCCGGTGGGATGGCCGCTGAACACAATGAACTGGAAGATGTACTGACCGCTTTCACAGGGCAGGATCATACCTACCAGTTCAGGGATCTTTTGGTGGAGACACTGCAAACACCTGCCCAACGGCAGGAACTTTATAATGCCTGCTGTACCCTTGACCGAAAACTATATGGTACGGAAAATTCTGTAGATACCCAGCATATTCTGGACCTGGAAGTGGCTGATTTTGCGACCGTATTACTATCTGGCCGGATCGACAAGCCTACCCTGGAAACCGTATTCAAATGGCCCTTACCTAACCTGATTTTCACCCGCGATATTGCTGTAGCCTTGAATAATGCCCTGGTCCTCACCTGGGGTCGATGGCCGGCACGGCAGCGGGAAATGCTCTTAATGAATCATGTGGCCCAGCAGCATCCTCTTTTTTCCAGTTTCACACAGTTCGATTTCCATAAAATTTGCCCCGATCTATTTTTGGAAGGCGGCGATTTCATTGTCCTGGATGCGGAAACATTACTTATTGGACTGAGCGAGCGAAATTCCAAAGAGTCAATTGAAGCGGTTCTGCCGCTGTGCTTTGGTGAGGGCTTTACCCGCGTCCTGCTTATTGATCTGCCCAAAACCCGTAGCATGATGCATTTGGATACACTTTTCAGCCGCATCAGTGCAACGGATATTATCGTCTACCCCCCCTTATTCCATGATCAGGAAATCAATGGTCATACTGTACAAACCTATTGTCTGGAGTCTGGGCAGTCATTATTTGATCTTTCTCCCGTACCCCAGACACTGACTGATTGTCTCCGCGATCAGGGTTACGATTTTAACGCTATAAACTGCGGCGGAGATGAACCGCTCCATCAGGTACGGGAACAGTGGACCGATGGCGCCAACGCATTCACGCTTGCACCGGGCAAGATCATCAGCTATGCCCGCAACAGTGAGACCACAGCCGCGCTGCAACAGGCCGGTTACCGCCAGATAGATGCAGCAGATTTTATCGCCAATACTGCAGACCACATGGCTGACGATCAACAATTGGTCATAACCACAGCCAGTGCTGAACTGCCCCGCGGTCGCGGTGGTCCACGCTGCCTGACCTTGCCCCTGGATCGAGCATGAGTTCCCAACGGACCATCATGGTAGCCCTGGGCGGCAATGCCCTGGCGCCAAAAGGTGAAGCGGGTACCATTACACAGCAATTCGCCCGTACGCGGGAAAGCCTGGATGGGATCATGCATTTTGTCAACCTGGATTACAACATTTGTATCACCCACGGGAACGGTCCCCAGGTAGGCGATGAACTCCTACGCATGGATCTAACCCATGAGCAGGTACCACCCTTGCCCCTGGGCGTTTGTGTCGCCGGTACCCAGGGTACTATTGGGTATATGATCCAGCAATCACTGCAGAATAAACTCCGGGAAGTAAAAGTGGACCGGGAAATAGTCGCCTTGGTTACCCAGGTGCGTGTTGATGAAACTGATTCCGCCATTACCAATCCTACAAAATTTATCGGGCATACCTATTCAAAGGAGCAGGCCGAAAATTTTGCCAAGCAATTGGACTGGACCATAGCCGAACAGAATCCCGGCGAATGGAGACGGGTGGTCCCCAGCCCGGCACCACACTACGTAATGCATGGGAAAAGTATTAAGACGCTGGTGGATCGCGGCACTATGGTGCTGGCTGCTGGTGGCGGCGGCATCCCAGTGTATAATGATAATAACTACAGGCTGGAAGGCCTGGATGCTGTGATCGATAAGGACCTGACCGCGGCCATGCTGGGCCGGGTGATTCGCGCCCAAGAACTTTGGATCATCACCGATATAGATTGTGTATATTTGCGTTTCAAAAAAGCGGATCAAAAGTCAATTTCAAACATGACAACGGCTGAGGCAGAAAAATTTTTGGAACAGGGAGAATTTGGCAAAGGCAGTATGGCCCCGAAAATCAAAGCAGCATTATACTTCCTGGCTCACTATGGCGAAAAAGTAGTCATCACCTCTATTCCTACTATTGAACAAGCGATCAAGGGCCGGGCCGGGACAATAATAATGAAAACGGAAGACAGGCAATCATGAAGATACACGAATACCAGGCCAAGGAAATTTTCAGAAAATATAACGTCCGTGTTCCGGAGGGGCAGCCGGCCTTTTCTGTGGCAGAGGCATTGTCTGCATATGATACGTTGGGTTCAGAAACTGTGGTGGTAAAAGCACAGATCCACGCCGGCGGCCGCGGCAAGGGGGGCGGCATAAAACTGGCTCACAGCCGCAATGATGTGGAAGCACTGGCTACCCAGATGCTGGGCATGAACCTGGTCACCCATCAGACTGGACCGGAAGGTAAGGAAGTACAGCGCCTGCTGATCGAGACCGGTATTGATATCGCCCAAGAATTTTACGCCGGCATTGTGCTGGACCGCAAAGAAAGCAAATTTGTTTTCATGGTCTCCACTGAAGGTGGTGTCGAGATCGAGAAAGTAGCCGCGGAAACACCGGAAAAAATAATTAAGGTATGGATCGATCCTGAAGACGGATTGATAGCCACACAAGCGGCCACCCTGGCCCAGGCCCTGGGTCTGCAAGGGGCACAACTGGATTCAGGGGTGGAAATTTTTACAGCGCTATGGACAGCATTCATTGGCCTGGATTGTTCCCTGATGGAGATCAATCCGCTAGTGGTGACCAAAAGCGATGTTGTAATTGCCCTGGACGCAAAGATCAACTTTGATGGTAATGGACTTTTCCGTCATCCGGAATTGCAGGAACTGCGGGATGAATCTGAAGAAGATCCAGCCGAAGCGGAGGCCAGCGCATACAATCTGAACTACATTAAACTGGATGGCAATGTGGGCTGTATGGTTAATGGTGCCGGACTGGCCATGGGTACCATGGACATCATCAAGCTCAAAGGCGGTGAGCCGGCAAACTTCCTGGATGTAGGCGGCGTAGCCAATCCGGAAACAGTGGCCAATGGTTTCAAGATCATTCTAACTGACCCTAATGTACAAGCGATCCTGATCAATATTTTTGGCGGTATCGTACGCTGCGATCGAGTGGCTCAGGGTGTGATCGATGCTATGGAAACGATCACAGTAGATATACCCGTTGTAATCCGCCTGGAAGGGACCAATGCGCAGCAGGCATCCGAATTGCTGGAGCGATCACCCCTGGACTTCATTGTGGCCAATAGCTTGAGCGATGCGGCGGAAAAAGCCGTCGCGGCAACGTTTAGAGGTGCGGCATGAGTGTTTTAGTAGGCAGTGATACACGGTTGGTCATCCAGGGCATCACCGGTACAGAGGGCACTTTTCATGGCCAGCAGATGATCGATTATGGTACAAATGTTGTCGCCGGGGTAACACCAGGAAAAGGCGGCCAGGAAGCGCTGGGCGTACCCGTATTTAACGCAGTCAGTGAGGCTATCCAGCATAAAAATGCGAATACATCGGTTATCTTTGTGCCGCCAAAATTTGCCGCCGGTGCGATCGTTGAAGCGATCAGCGCAGGCCTGGATCTGGTGATATGTATCACTGAGGGCATACCAGCTGCGGATATGGTAAAAGTGAATCATGCCTTAGAAAATAAACCAACGCGGCTGGTGGGGCCCAATTGTCCCGGTGTAATAACACCGGGTCAGGCCAAGGTTGGCATTATGCCCGGTTTCATCCATACCCCCGGCACCATCGGTATCATGTCCCGCTCGGGAACACTGACCTATGAAGCCGTGCACCAGATCGGTACCCAGGGAATGGGCCAGAGTACGGTCATCGGTATAGGCGGCGATCCCATCATTGGTACAACATTCATAGATATGCTGGAACTGTTTGCCGTGGATGATGATACAGAAGGTGTGGTCATGATCGGTGAAATTGGCGGCACTGCTGAAGAAGAAGCAGCGCAATGGGTCACGGATAATAACTTTTCAAAACCAATGGTTTCTTTCATCGCTGGCCAGACCGCACCACCCGGTCGCCGTATGGGCCATGCCGGAGCCATTATTGCCGGTGGGAAGGGAACGGCCAAAGAGAAAATGGCCGCGCTGCAGTCCGCTGGAATTCAGGTCGTCGAAAGTCCGGCTGATATCGGTCAGGGCATGGTCGAAATGTTAAAAAGATAAGGCGGCAGGAGAAATACGTTGGGTAACCAAACACTTGCTATTATTAAACCGGACGCAGTACAGAATCAGTACACAGAATTAATTTACGAAAGCATTGTGAAAGCGGGCTTTATTATTTTAGCTTCCAAAATGATCCATATGACAAAAGCAGAGACCGAAAGTTTTTATGCCATTCATCAGGGTAAGCCATTTTACGAGGAACTGACCAGTTTTATGTCCTCCGGCCAATGCATGGTCCTGGCCCTGGAAAAAGAAAATGCCGTGGATACCTGGCGAGAAATCATTGGCGCCACCAACCCCGCTGAAGCTGCAGTAGGTACGATCCGAAAGGACTTTGCTACGAGCCTGGGAAAGAACGCAGTACACGGATCTGACTCCGATGAGAATGCAGAAAAAGAGATTGCCTTTTTCTTCTCACAGAGTGAACTTAGGGCGAATAAATAAAAGACTTATGAAATTGCGCACCTTTTTTATACTTATTACCGGTTCTTTATTGCTGATAAATTGCGGTGGTACAAAGGGCGAGGGAATCATTGGCGAAATAATACACATCAATGGTGAACTACCCGAAGAAACAGAATCAATCGATCTTTTTTGGACCATCAGCAGCCAGCCGGATGCCAGCAAACTATCCATGAAAACTCTTGAATTCAGCAAGAATAAATCCGAAATGTCTTTTACTCCCGATGCGGTAGGAAAATATGTTTTTGAAATGGAAATTTTCCAATACGGTGACGAATTGGAAACCCAGAAATTCACCTATAATGTTGATTCAGTCGAACCGCTGGTGGCAAGTGAAACAGAGGATGAGGCTCTAGCGGATGAAGAGGATGAAGATTGGCTGGATGAAGAGTATGATGAAGAGCTTGAAGACGAAGAATATGAAGATGAGGTTTATGAGGATGAAGGGTACGACTATGCTGAAGAGGCAGAATATGATGAAGAGTATGAAGAGGAAATAGAGGAAACAGAAATAGCTGCTGCAGAAATAAATCCGCCAGCAGTAAAGCCTAAATCAACCGCTGCAAAACCCGCGAAGAAAAAAAGTTCCCGTTATGTAATACCTTTTGATAAATCACGTTATACCATTCAAGTTGCCTCCAAAAAGAACCTGAAAGATGCGGAAAAAACCGCTGCAAATCTGATTGAATCAGGATATGATGCCTACATTCAGAAAGCGTATTTTCGTGATACGGATGAAGTCTGGTTTAGAGTCCGTGTCGGCAGTTATGATAACCGAGAAACGGCACTAGCGGTTGGTAAAGTTATCGCCAGTGCCATGACCACGGATGTCTGGGTTGATTTTGTAAGATTTGAAGAATAACCATTTTCACAAACCAAGGAGGAAAAAATGGATCCAATGAAACTGTACTTTGATGTACGGGACATTTTTCGCGCACCCCGCCTTGCACTGAGCGGAAAAAAAGTCATTATTTTCATGCAGGCCAATCTGGTCGGCTATGCGGTATACTGGATGTTGAATTATTTGGGCGCAGCGGTCCATGGCATGTCTTTTTCTGATACCTGGGCAGCCTATGGACTTTACCCCTGTTTATTGAGCCTTGATTCCCTCTCCGGCATTGCCTGCCTACTGTACTGGATGGGCGCTGCCTTCTGGTTTTATGCCATCTCTTTAGGCGCCACTGCGGTATCGCGCGTAACCTATAAACAGCTGAAAGGTGACGAATTTTATTCCGGAGGGGATGCCTGGTCCTATGTCAAGAAACACTGGCATCCGGTTGTTTTCAGTTCCATTTCACTAGCCTTGATACTTGCCTTCCTTTTCTTCCTCGCCGCTATATTCGCCTTATTAGGTAAAATACCCTATGTTGGTGAATTTCTATTTGTGCTTCCTTACTTCCTGTATTTCTTTGGGTCGGTATTTACCATCTACACCGGCATCGTATTCCTGGTCGCCCTGGTCTACACACCGGCCATCGTTGGTACCTATGAAGAAGATACTATGGGCACAGTCTGGCATAATTTTTCCATTACCTGGGGTCAGCCCTGGCGAATCATTCTATATCACACTGCCCTGGTACCAGTCCTGGTGCTGGGTGCGTATCTTTTCTCTCATGCCTGGATTAGCGGCTATGGATTGATCAATGCAGTGTACAGTCATGAATGGTTCATGGGGTCAAAACTGCTCAATGTTGTTGGTTGGGCCACCCAGGCCGTTCACCCGGGTGCATTGTGCTCCCTGCTGGGTAACATCTGCAGTATTTGTAGCGCCTGCTATGCCGGCTGTGCAAGCTGCGGCTCATTGCTAACATCCAGTGGTGTTGCACTCTCAGGCACAGAGCAAGTAGCTGCATTCATACTGGCAGTTTTCCTGTTCTTGCTGATCGTTTCGGCAGTATCCTATACAATGGCCGTACTTTCAGTAGGCGAAACACTGATGTTCATCATTTTCAAAAAACGCTCTGATGATGATAATCTATTGGAAAGAAAAGATGAAGAAGAACTTGAAGAAGAGGAAGATGATGATGATTCCTCTCTAGATGATGATGAATTTGATGATGACAGTGATACGAATGCAGGAGAAGATGAAGAAGGATCAGAAAATGAAGCGGATCAGGATGATTCCGAAACGGAGGATAATTCCTAGGTAAGTAGCGCTTCTCATCCAGGGGACAATACTGTTTTACCCTTTGGATGGATCTTGACAAGCTGGGTAATTTTCTATGATACAAGTGAAGTTATTTAGAGCGGATTTAGAACGCGGTTTAGATAAACAGCTTTTTGAAATTTCCAGCGAATATTTTGTCGACCAAATTGTAGAGTTTGCAGAAGAAAAGATTACCTGTTCCCTGACATCGGAAAAACAGTGGCATGGATACCGCTTAACCGGAGAAATATCCATTCCTTTTTTCGAGACTTGTGATCGTTGCCTGGTTGAATTTACCGATCAGCACACGGCCGAATTTTTTATCCTACTGACCAATGATACTAAACTATTAAGCACAGAAGATGATGATGTAATCTGGTTTGGTGATGCTAAGAACACAGTTGACATCGGTCCAGTCATCCGTGATCTGGTCTTGGTTGAAGAGCCGTTTAAGAAGATATGCAGTGCTGATTGCAATGGAATTTGTCTGCATTGTGGCGCAAATCGAAACCAGGAAAACTGCGGTTGTGATGTAGATGCCGTGGTAGATGACCGCTGGGAAAATTGGAAGCAAATGATTAAATAAAATAATAAGAAAAAAGAATTAGGAGAAAGAAATGGCACTTCCAAAAACTAGAATATCAAGAGCAAGGGGCCGTAAACGCAGAACCCATTACAAGGCGGGACATGTGGCCATCATGGCCTGTCCACAGTGCAGTCAGAAAAAAATGCCGCACCGCGCTTGTCCAAATTGCGGTTATTACCGTGGCAGACCAGTTATTTCGGCTGCTGACTAACCACATTTAATGAAAATTGCTTTAGATGCTATGGGGGGAGATCTGGCACCTTGGTCCCCTGTTAAAGGCACACTGCAATTCCTGCAGGATCATACTTCCGGAATGGAAATAATCCTGGTCGGTGACCAAACCATATTAAAGGAAGAAATAGGAGACTCTGTCCCTAAAGGTATCAGGATCCACCATACTACCCAAGTGGTGACCATGCATGAACAGGGCTCCAAAGCAATAAAAACCAAACCAGATTCATCTATTGTGCAGGGTATAAACCTGGTCAAGGATGGTCTTGCAGATGCCTTCGTCAGTGCCGGTCACACCGGCGCGATCATGGCTACATCACTATTGTCATTGGGGCGCATAGAAGGGTTAAAGCGCCCGGCCCTGGCAGCCTATATTCCTACAGCAACCGGCGGGAAAATAATATGCGATGTCGGTGCTAATCCTGATGCGCGACCGGAGCATATGCTGCAGTTCGCGATCATGGCCGCCATTTACTTTGATCATGTGGAAGGCAAACCGCATCCAAAGATTGGCCTGGTCAATATTGGTTCAGAGCCCAACAAGGGCAGCGATCTCTATCAGGAAGCACATAAACTGGTGAAGAAAGAACTGCCCAATGACTTTATTGGTAATGTCGAAGGAAGACACTTGTTGGATTCACCGGCTGATATCCTCATCTGCGACGGATTTGTTGGCAACACCATACTGAAATTTGCTGAGAGCTGGGTGAACCTTTTTATTGGACAGCTCAATAAACAGATTATGGACAAACGGTCATACCAAATGGTAGCGCGCATGCTACAGCCTGTTTTTACCAACCTGAAAAAGCTTTACGACTATGAAGAATTTGGCGGTGTTCCCTTGCTGGGGGTGAATGGGGTCGTTATTGTCTCCCACGGAAAATCTTCTCCAAAAGCAGTGAAAAATTCACTCCTGGCAGCCAAAAAATGTATCACCGAAAATCTGCTGGGAGATATCCAGCATGCCATTACTGAACATATGGTAGTAGTCAATTGAGAGCAGCAATTACAGCAACCAGCCGTTATTTACCGGATCATATCATGACAAATTTTGAGTTGGAAAAAATGGTGAACACCTCCGATGAATGGATCAGAACGAGAACGGGTATCTCCGAACGCCGCGTAGTCCACAAAGGACAAACCACTGCGGATATGAGTACGAATATTGCCAAAGAATTATTGCAGCGCTCAAACACCGACCCGGAAGAAGTAGAAGTAATCATCGTCGCTACTGTGACGCCGGATATGCCCACGCCGGCTACAGCTTCACTGGTCCAGGATAGAATTGGCGCAAAAAAAGCATGGGGCTTTGACCTTTCTGGTGCCTGTACTGGATTTATTTACGCCCTGGATACGGCATCCAGATTGATTGAATCGGGAAAATATAATAAGGTCATGGTTATTGGTCTGGATACCATGAGTTCTGTGCTCGATTATACGGATCGCGATACCTGTGTTCTATTTGGAGATGGCGGCGGCGGTGTGATGCTTGAGCGAGCAGCCAATGAGGAACATGGTGTTTTAGATTCCATTTTGCGTTCCGATGGTTCTGGCGGTGATTATCTTAAGATACCTGGCGGCGGCAGCCTCCACCCAGCATCCCATGATACGGTAAATAAGAAATTACACTATATCACACAGGATGGTCGCGTGGTATTTAAATTTGCTGTAAAAGGTATGGCCGATGTCAGTGCGCAAATTCTTGAAAAAAATGGCATAGCAAGTAGTGCCGTAGATCTATACATCCCCCACCAGGCCAACAAGCGCATCATTGATGGTGCGGCCAAGCGTTGTGGATTCAATGAGGACCAGGTATTTATAAATATTGATCGTTATGGTAACACAACGGCCGGGACTATTCCTATTTGTATGGATGAGGCCGTAGAATTTGGACGGTTACAGGATGGAAATCTGCTTCTCATAGCTGCATTTGGCGCTGGTTTTACCTGGGGCAGTATGCTCATTCGCTGGGGCAAATAAAAATGTCCACAGCGTTTGTTTTCCCTGGCCAGGGATCTCAAAAAGTATCCATGGGTCATGACCTCTATACGAGTAGCATAATTGGGAAAAAATATTTCGATCTGGCCAATGAGATCATGGAGGTTGATATCCAGGATATAATTTTTAATGGCCCTGAAGAAAAATTAAAAGAAACCCAATATACCCAACCAGCGATTTATATTGTCAGCGTTATTTTAGGTCATATTTTATTGGAAAAGGGACAACAGCCGGATATGGTTGCAGGCCATAGTCTGGGTGAATATTCCGCCTGCACAATTGCTGGATCGCTTGCTTTTGAAACAGGATTATCGCTCGTGAAGTTGCGGGCAGAAAGTATGCAAGCTGCTGGAACCACCAATCCCGGGACCATGGCTGTGATTATTGGTATGACTGATGAAAACGTCATGTCCATGTGCAATACCATCTCCAATGATGAATCTGTAGTTGTTGCCGCAAATTTCAATTCCCCTGGTCAGGTAGTTATATCCGGAAACATTAATGCAGTACATGAGGCAATGGAAAAAGCCCAGGAACTAGGGGCTAGAATGGCGAAGGAACTGAATGTCAGCGGAGCGTTCCACTCCCCACTGATGGTACCGGCCAAGAAACAGTTGTCCGCTGCTCTTGATAATATTGAAATTAATAGTGCTGCCATGCCTGTATACGCTAATGTCACTGCCCAGTCAACAACTGCAGCTGATGAATTACGCTCGAATTTGAAAAATCAGCTTGATTGTCCGGTAAAATGGCATGAGACGATTGACAATATGAAAACTGCTGGCGCTAGAGAAATGATAGAGGTTGGTCCCGGTCGCGTACTGCAAGGTTTGACCCGCAGAATTGATAAAGAATTAACTTCAAGGGGTGTAGAAACATTGGAACAAATCGAAGGAATTGCCCATGTTTGATTTATCTGGAAAAGTTGCCCTAGTAACTGGCGCATCCCGCGGTATCGGCTGCGGTATTGCCAAAACACTGGCTGAAAATGGTGCTCATGTTGTATGTGTCAGCCGCAATGTAAGTGATGTACAGTCTGTTGCCGATAAAATAACTGCTGCTGGTGGTACTGCAACGGCCGTTGCCTGCGATATATCTGATTCAGATAATGTGAGTAAATTGATCAAGGAAACAGTCGCAACCCATGATCATCTCGATATATTGGTGAACAATGCTGGTGTTACCCGAGATAATTTGTTAATGCGCATGTCTGAGGATGACTGGAATACTGTTTTAAACATAAATTTGAAGGCTGCTTTTATCGCCATCAAGGCAGCAGCACGAACAATGATAAAGCAACGCAACGGTCGAATTATTAATATTTCATCTGTAGTTGGTCTGATGGGCAATGCCGGCCAGGCCAATTATGCCGCATCCAAAGCAGGGCTTATTGGGCTAACCAAATCCACGGCCCGTGAATTGGCATCGCGCGGTATCACTGCAAACTGCATTGCTCCTGGTTACGTTGCGACAGATATGACCAATGAACTTGGAGATGAAGTACAACAATCATTAATTGAACAAATACCACTTGGGCGAATGGGTCAGGTAGAAGATATAGCCTCTGCTGTCGCTTTTCTGGCATCAGACGAGGCAGCATATATCACAGGGCAGACGCTGGCCATTGATGGTGGTATGGTTATGTAAGCTAAATCAAAGGAGGAATACCTATATGTCTACATTTGACAAAGTGAAAGACATCATTTTGGACAAACTTGGTGCAGAAGAAGACAAAATAACAGAAGCTGCATCTTTTATGGATGATCTCGGAGCAGATTCTCTTGATACGGTGGAATTGATCATGGAAATGGAAGAAGAATTTGGCATAGAGATACCTGATGAAGAGGCAGAAAAACTTGCCACTGTCGGCGATGCAGTCAGTTATATAGATTCTGTTAGCTGATAAACTAGTCTTTTAATATGCGGGTTGTTGTCACTGGCATGGGAGCGGTTGCTCCCAACGGTAATAGTGTTTCCGAATATTGGGATGCCTTGGTTGCCGGTCAGAGTGGTATTGATCATATTACTTATTTTGATACCACCGACTTTCCTGTAAAAATTGCTGGTGAGGTGAGCAACTTTGATCCAGAGCAATATTTTGAACGGAAGGAAGTACGCAAGCTGGATCCATTCAGCGTTTATGCACTTGTAGCCTCTAATGAGGCTATATATATGTCTGGTCTGGATGCTGGCGGATTTGATCCACAGCGTGCTGGTGTCATGCTCGGTTGCGGCATCGGTGGAATCACGACAATATTAGCTGAACATGTGGTTCTTCAGAACCGCGGTGCCCGGCGTATAAGCCCCTTTTTTGTAACCAAACTGATCGCCAATATCGCTGGCGGACAGATTGCCATTAAATGGGATCTGCGAGGACCAAACCAAACTATTACCTCTGCTTGTGCCTCGGCAACTGATGCAATTGGATTGGCATTACGGTTGATTCAATCAGGTTCGGCAGATATTATGGTTGCTGGTGGAACTGAAGCATCCATTTGTGACTTACCCCTGGCTGGTTTTTCAACCATAAGGGCCCTTTGTAATGCGGCTGATCCGCCCCAAAGTGCAAGTCGCCCCTTTGACAAGGATCGCAGGGGTTTCGTCATGGGCGAAGGCTCGGGTATCCTTGTTTTGGAAACGGAAGAGCATGCGCAATCCCGTGGCGCAACAATATTAGGAGAACTCGCCGGTTATGGATCCACCAATGACGCATTTCATGTTACCAAGCCCGCAGAGGGCGGTGCCGGTGCTGTAAAAGCTATGCAGTTAGCCCTGGAAGATGCTGGGGCAGAACCAGAAGAGGTTGATTACATTAATGCCCATGGAACATCTACACCGTATAATGACAAGAATGAAACAGCTGCAATAAAAACTGTTTTTGGGGACCATGCACGTAAGTTGAAGATTAGCTCAACTAAATCTATGACCGGGCACCTATTGGGTGCCAGCGGTGGCATTGAGGCGATCGCAGCCCTGAAAGCAATCGAAAAGCAGACCATCCCCCCCACGATCAATTATACGACCCCTGATCCAGATTGTGATTTGGACTACGTCCCCAATACTGCAGAAGAAGCGCAGGTAAATTCAGTCCTATCAAATACCTTTGGCTTTGGAGGCCATAATGCCGTTATCTTCATGCGCAAGTGGCAAGATTAGCATGGGTCTGATTACTGCCCTAAAATCTGCCCTAAAATCTGCGCCTGCTCCCCACCCAGAAATAACCAAGACCATTGGCTATCAGTTCAAGAAACCAGATTACCTTGAACAGGCTCTTACACACCGTTCGGTCACGCCCGAGCCGCGCAAAAACTATGAACGTCTAGAATTTTTAGGAGATGCTGTGATTGATATCATCATTAGCCGTGAACTAATGCGGCATTACCCGGAAGGTGATGAGGGTTTGCTTACCAAAAAACGTGCGGCCCTCGTACAGCAATCATTCTTAGCAAGAATAGGTAACATGCTCGATCTGAGCGATAACTTGAATGTAGAATCAAGTGTAGACCTAACCAATGAGAAGGTGGCCCTTAAACAACAGGCCAACCTGGTGGAAGCCCTAATCGGTGCAGTGTACCTGGATGGCGGTATTAAGCCAGCAAAAAAAATAATCCTGGATACCATCTGGAAATACCGCATTGAAGCCTGGAAAACTATTAATTATAAAGGCCAGTTAATTGAATATTGTCATGCCAATGCTAATAACAATCCAAAGTTTCATTTGGTTAATGTTTCAGGACCTGACCATCAGAAAATGTTCGAAGTACAAGTAACCATCAATGGTCACGATTATCCAACGGGTGTGGGAACAGATAAAAAGTCAGCTGAACAATCAGCTGCCCAAATGGCCTTGGACAGTCTGACGGCTTAATTAATGCTTCTGCTCTTTGATCTGATCGCGGATCTTAGCAGCAATTTCATATTTCTCCCCTTCAACTGCTACCTGCAACCGACCTTCTAGTTCTTTTACCGATAAACTGGTGCTTGTTTCCCCTGGGTCGTTATTGTCTTCCTCTTCAATTCCGGCTTCATCAAATAATTCTTCCGCGATCATAATTGGTGCCTGCATCCGTAAACCGACTGCGATTGCATCACTGGGTCTGGAATCCACCGAACGTTTACCAGTGATCTTGCCATTGATATCTAGGGTGGCATAGAACACCCCTTCTTCCAAATTCGTGATCCGTACAGCAACCAGATTCGCTTCTACTTCCTTAATCAACAGACCGATCAGATCGTGTGTGAGCGGTCGCGGAGTTTCCATTGATTCCAGGGCCAAAGCTATAGACTGTGCTTCGAAGGCTCCTACGATAACAGGCAGTTTTCTGGTTCCATTGATCTCACAAAGAATGACAGCATAACTGCGACTTGGCGGGTGAAATGATATTTTCTGGACTTTAACCGGTATCATAGGTGAAAATAATTTAGGCTATATAGAGGTGTGTTAGCCAATCTTTTTTCTACGAAATGGTAATTTATTTACGCGATAGTTGATCTTTTAGGTACGAAATTTTTTCAACCGGTGATGGATCGGTATTGTGCAAATATGCGCACCACAGGCTAACCCAGTCTCCGTAATGAATAAGATGCAATAATCGTTCGAAGCGACTGTCCCCGGCTACAGCAACTTCGTACTGGTTTTTTGTAACATTCTCTAGGATCGCACCAGTAACATCCTGGCGCATAGAGACCCGTTCATGATCGCTTTTATCTTTGAGCCAGATAATACTCAGATGATTGAACAACTCAGGATTATTTTCCCAGCCAACGATCTCATTATGGTTCAACTCCGGCAATTCATTATGAAAGGCTAGCATTTTCCCATTTTCACTAAACTGGCTCCGCCAGCGAAGCGCAACTACAGCTGTACTCTCCGTCTCACCATATATTATAGGTATTGTACCATGAACACGTTTCGCCAATGACCAAGTTTCATTTTCTTCATCGGCTTTACTGTAGTTATCCCGTAAGGATTCCAGTAGATCAGCTGTTTTTTTAAGTTTTTGCTCTGCATCTGAAGCCACCAGCCCAACTCCCTTCAGTAGGTACAACATCGGTACAAATGAATAGGCCAATGCGGCTCTAGGCTGCAGGCCGGTCGGTATGAGTACAGTATCGCAATCATTTTTCTGCAGCACATCCAACAGTTCCCCGCCAGTGGTGATTCCACAGATCTGGCAGCCTTTTGCCCGCGCATCCGCCACCGCACTCAATGTTTCCTCTGTTCCGCCTGAATAAGATGATGCGATCACCAGTGTATGTGCCTTAGCCCAGGCCGGAACCTGGTAATTACGGGAAATATATATAGGTACATTTAATTCATCACGCAGGAGCATACGATTAACATCGCCGCCGATCGCTGAACCGCCCATGCCTGCAACGACAACATTATCGATTTTAGTATATGTGCTGGTTAGGGACAGCTGTTGGCCAATAGCCATGGCATCTCGCAGATTATCCGCAAAATTATATATGGACTTTTTCATATCCTGGGGATCTGTAAATGATTCACTCATATCAGTAGTTCCTGCTTTTGACAAAGTTTATGAATGCCACCAATACTTCTCGGCATGGATCCGGTATAACGGCTAGATCTTCGACCGCATTGTTGAAATATTCTTCCGCCATAGCTATTGTTTCTGCATAGACACCAGTATCCTCAAAGAAGGTTCGCATCGCGGCCAGTTTTTCATCGATCGGCTGTTCTCCTGAACGCTGCCACAATTCAGACAATTGCTCTGGGGCCATTTTTCGAGCCATTAATGACAGGGCAGTTTGCTTCTCGGCGATTACATCACTACCCAGACTCTTACCCATTTTATCGGCATCACTAAAAATCTCCAGTATATCATCCTGAATCTGAAATCCCTTACCAATATCATAACCGAACTTCCTTAGTTGACTGCATACCGCTTCCTCCTGGTTGGCCAGTAACGCCGGTATTTCCATACATAAACTGAGCATAGCACCAGTTTTTTTCTCTGTCATATGAAGGTAATCATTTAGTGTTATGGTTTGATTTTCTTCATATTCCTTATCATATGCCTGGCCAACACAGACGGCCAACGCCCCATCATTAAATACAGTGTAAACACGCTGTGCGTTATTGCGCACCCTGGTAATGGCTCGTTGGGCCTCAACAAATAGTCCGTCACCAGCTAGGATAGCGGTTGCATTATCCCATTTTTTTTGAACGGTAGGCTGTCCGTGGCGTAACAGATCATCATCCATAATATCATCATGCACCAGAGTAAAATTATGCAACAGTTCCACCGCCAGGGCGGCATGCTGCAGGTCATCTTCATCTACTCCGAAGGCCTGACCAGTTAACGTTAATAAGACCGGTCGTAATCGTTTAGCGCTTCCGGCAAGCACATACCGCAGTGGGTCGTACAAATATTCTGGTTGCTGGGGAAAGGGATAATTCTTGAGTTGCCCATCCAGTCTTTTTTGCAATTCAGCAATTTTTTGCAAAAAGTCGTCAGCCACCAGGCTCGATCTCCACGGAACCAAAAGATTGCAGTTTGGTAAGCACCAGGTCTTTGATCTCTTCCATGCGTTCCTGTGAATTGGCTTCAAAACGACAGACAATTACCGGCTGTGTGTTGGAAGATCGAACCAGGCCCCAGCCATCACCAAATTTGATCCGTACGCCATCCACGGTGATGCAATCATAATTGGCTATAAAATATTCTGCTGCTTCATTGGCAATACGAAATTTCTCCTCATCAGACTCACAGGCCATTCGCATTTCCGGGGTGGAATGATACACAGGCAATTCTGCTTTCAATTCAGAAAGTTTTTGATCTGTGCGAGATAAGGTTTGGACAATTCGTGCCGCCACATAGATCGCATCGTCGTACCCAAAGTAATCATCTGCAAAAAAAATGTGTCCGCTCATTTCGCCGCCTAGTTTACAACCCAACTCATGCATCTTTTGTTTAATAAGGGAATGCCCTGTCTTCCACATCACTGGCTTTCCACCGTATTTCACGATCATATCTTCCAGTGCCTGGGAACACTTCACATCAAAAAGAATTTCGTCACCGTCTTCCACCAATTCTGGCAGGAATAGGGCTATTAGCTGATCTGCCCAGATCACATCACCGGTTTCATCCACCACACCGATTCGGTCTGCGTCCCCATCGAAGGCAACACCAATATCGTAATCACCGGACTGTATAGTCTGTATTAGATCAGCAAGGTTTTCTTTTACCGTCGGATCTGGATGATGATTGGGGAACGTACCATCCGGTTCGCAGAAAAGTTCGGTGAGTTCTACGCCCAAATCCTTGAATATTTCCGGTGCGTTAAGCGCTCCCGCTGCATTACCGCAATCCATCACTACTTTCATTGGCCTGGCAATATTGATCTTTTCGATTATCATGGCTTTATAATCGGCTCGTATATCATGTTTAATCTCACTGCCTGTACCTGTCTCAAAATCATTATTCTCGATATACTTACGCAGGGTCTGTATACTGTCGCCATAAACTGCCTTGCGGTCCAATGACATCTTAAAACCATTGAACTCCGGTGGATTGTGACTGCCCGTGATCTGCACCGCACCACCGACCCCCAACTTGAACATACTGTAATAATTGGTTGGTGTCGGCAAAAGCCCCAGGTTGATCACATCGATTCCCGTTGATAATACACCTTCTTTGAATTGTTCCATGAGGTCTGGGGTGGTGAGTCGTATGTCACCGCTCAAGGCTATTTCCCGGAAACCATTGCGTTTAACAAAAGTGCCAAAAGCCTGCCCCAATAGGGTCACCACATGGGGCGGAAAATCGTCCACAACTTTGCCGCGAATGTCATACTCTCTGAAAATATACTTATTGACCATAGAATCCTTTATGGGATCATTAATAAACTGAAACTACTGGTAAGTTTACGGAAAACATTTGCTTGAAAAAATAAAGATGGTTTCTAATACGCAGTATTACCTTTAGTTTATATATCATGAGTCTGGAACCGATTGATTATTTTTTCTGTTTTGGTGACTATTTTGTAGCTATATCCTTGGCCATTCTGTTTTTCAGGGCCTGGCAAAAAAATCTACTACCCAGATATTTGATCAAGGCTTTTATGATTGGCTGCTTGATTGGTTCCACGTGGGAATTCACATTTCATTTTCTGGGGGACGAATTTCTTTATGCTGTAAAGCAATGGCCTCTGGGGCTCTCTGGCTGGCCCAAAAAACTGAGTCATTCTATCTGGGACGGTGGCTTATTTATGTTTGGTATTTGGTTATGTTTCAAATATCTGCCCCTATCCCTGTTTACTCGCTTTAGCTGGCGCGAACTGGGTATTATGGAAGCCTGGGGTATATTTCAGGAACTGCTGGTAGAATACTTATTTAATGGACGGGTCTGGGTCTACAATGAACTGTCCTGGAATCCGGTCATTATTCCACCTTTACCCGGATCAGCTACCACCGTGGGCTATACCTTGATCCCCCAGGCTGTCTGGGTGGTGGCACCGGTGCTGTTTTATTTGATCTTGCTGCGGTTGCCTAAAGATCAATAAGATCACTTCGCGAATAATTCGCTTTTTATATCACGAAAGGCTTTGAATTCGATGGCGTTGCCGCTGGGATCAGAAAAAAACATGGTTCCCTGCTCACCGGACTGGCCCTTAAACCGTATATATGGTTCAATAATAAAATTTACTTTTTGAGCCTTGAGCCGTTGGGCTAATTTTTCCCAATCATCCATATTTAGTACCACCCCAAAATGGGGCACCGGCACATCATGCTCATCTACAGGATTTGAATGAGTTTGTAAATCCATATCTGTATTCAGATGACAAACCAATTGGTGGCCATAGAGGTTAAAGTCAATCCAGGTCACCGAACTACGTCCTTCACTGCAGCCTAAAACGGTACCGTAGAATTCTCGTGCTTCATTGAGGTCATGCACCTGTATTGCCAGATGAAAAGGGTTATCCATCAAGTTATTTTAACGGTAAAATACGGGCCACTTCAACAGATTATTTTTAGGGTTCGATTGGTTAATTTTTCATCTAAAATTTTTCTGTAAATGCGCTATATTTGCTGGTCTTAATTTTCTCTGTTGAATACTATGGTACATAATCAATTGATCAATAAAATTATTGCTACCGGTTATTTTATACTTATCCTGGCTGGCTGCAGCAGCAGACATAATAACCATATGGAAGAATATGTCCGCAAGGCAGATCCTGCTTTTCGCTATGAAATTGAAGAAACATACAAGGCCGATGGCTGGACCGAATACCGGGT
Source organism: uncultured Fidelibacterota bacterium (assembly GCA_913062595.1). Taxonomy (GTDB): domain Bacteria; phylum Fidelibacterota; class Marinisomatia; order Marinisomatales; family TCS55. The sequence continues at coordinate 1,973 of CAJXWT010000035.1, read as the reverse complement.
AAAAATGGTTTCCGGGACCTGGCTTACCAAACAGGAAGTAAACCACACCGAATGGTGGCATTGGGTTACCATAGTGGTACCTGATGAGGTAGCGGAAACCGAAGCGCTGGTGGTCATTGGTGGTGGATCTACACGGGATAAGGAACCGCAGGCTGCGAATGAATTACTGGTCCAGGCAGCGGTAGAAACCAAGTCCATTATCGCCGAGATTAGCAATATTCCCTTCCAGCCACTCAATTATGTCGGCGATGAAAAGGATGATCGTACTGAGGATGATCTCATAGCCTACGGCTGGCGGCAATATCTGGAAGGTGGCGCTAAAAATGAGGACGTTGACTGGCTGGCACGTCTGCCCATGACGAGGGCTGTGGTCCGGGCCTTGGATGTGATACAGGAAATTGGCACAGATATCAGTAAACCGGTTGATGGTTTCGTCATCGCTGGTGCCTCAAAACGAGGCTGGACGACCTGGACAACAGCAATTGTTGATGACCGGGTTATTGCTATTGTGCCTGTTGTCATCGATATGCTTAACGTTGTGCCATCTTTTAATCATCACTGGCGCTGCTATGGTGATTGGTCCCCAGCCATAAATGACTATATAAATGAGGGGATTATGGCTTGGACAGGTTCGAAAGAATATGCACGATTAATGGAACTGGTCGAACCCTATTCCTTCATTGATCAGTTAACGCTACCAAAATTTCTGATAAACGCCACCGGTGATGAATTTTTCGTTACCGATTCCTGGCAATTTTACTGGAATGACTTGGTTGGCGATAAATACATCCAGTACGTACCAAATGCAAACCATGGACTGAACGGCACCTATAACCTGGGCAGCCTGGTGGCTTTCTATAACGCAGTGATTACTGATAGCGCCATCCCAAAGTTTGACTGGTCTGTAAACGCTGATAGTATTTACTTGGAAGTTTTTTCAGATGTGGATTATAAGGTAACAAAATGGGCTGCAGTCAATGAAAATGCCCGTGATTTTCGTGTACCTGTAATTGGTAAAGTCTGGAAGTCCGTGGAAATACCCCAGACAGCGGATAACCGTTACGCCGTGCACTTCAGTGCACCGGAAAATGGGTACAAGGCGGGGCTTTTGGAAATTGTTTTCGAATCTGGTACCGAGGTTCCGTTTACATTCACAACAGGCACCGTTGTTACACCTGCAACTTATCCTTTTGGGCCGTTTACACCAGTAAAACCAAAAGGAACTCCGGCAAAATAATTAACAATTTTGGTTACCAATCCAAACTTGGTGTTTTTTCAGAGATCACCGTCGATAAGCATAAAAAATAATTGATATTTTGACTAATGCGCTTATGTGGAATTTTATGGGATAGATATTCCAGTGATAATCACTGACTGCTTGTAATAGAATTTTTCACGACGATAAACATCGTAAAATCACTTTTCTACTTGAAGAACTATTTGTTGTAAAATATATTGATGGTTGCCAACCAAGCGATTCATCGCTTATTCACTAGCCTGCCGAAGTTATTTAAAAATTCTAACCACCACATACCAATTAAGAGGATACAGATGGCAGAAGCAATGGAATTTGATTTTTCGCTTCCTTCAAGTAAGGGGAAAAAATTTGATCCAGAACTTGTTGAAAAAGTTAAAAAAATCCAGCAAGAAGCGAATGGCAAAGCACATACGGATACCGTTCCGGAGAAATACACCATAGAAAACTATTACGGTGATGATCAACTCGGTGCCGATGTTTTAAAAAATAAGTACCTCGCCCCCTGGGAAAACCATCCCTGGGAAATTTGGCAGCGGCAAGCTACAGCACTTTCCTCCGTTGAAAAGAATAAGAAACTGCAGGAAAAATGGGCTGCTAAATTCTTTTCCGTACTGGAAGATTTCAAATTTGTGCCCGGTGGTAGGATCATGCATGGCGCCGGTCGTGAAGATATTACAACCACGTTGAATAATTGCTATGTGGTGGCCATCAAAGA
>CAJXWT010000034.1 GCA_913062595.1 uncultured Fidelibacterota bacterium | reverse complement strand
GTCTAAATTTCGCTGAAAACCTCTTACGCTATAGAGATGAAAAACTAGCAATCCAATTCAAAGGGGAAAATCAGCCAGTAAGATCCTTGACATATAAAGAACTCTATGATGAAGTAGAAATTCTGGCTAGTACCCTAAGAAATGCAGGATTGCAGGAAGGCGACCGCGTAGCGGGTTTCTTACCCAATATGCCAGAAGCGATTATTGCCATGCTGGCTACCGCATCCATAGGGGCGATCTGGAGTGCTTCATCTCCTGATTTTGGAATCAAAGGAGTGCTAGATCGCTTTTCACAGATTAAACCGAAATTCCTTTTTGCTGCAAATGGTTATTCCTATAATGGAAAATCGTTCGATTCATTGGAAAAATTACGGGGAATTCTAGAAGACCTTCCCAGCGTGGAAAAGGTGATCTTGATTCCCTACACTGAGAAGGACTTTGATATTTCCAATATTTCCCATGCCATCCATTACGAAGATTTTGTTGATCGCAATAATTATGATGACCTGGTATTTGCACAATTGCCTTTCAATCACCCTTTATATATTATGTATTCATCCGGAACAACTGGCTTACCTAAGTCAATTGTCCATAGTGCCGGCGGCACACTTATCCAGCATCTAAAGGAACTTAATCTACATGTGGATCTCGATCGGGATGATACGATATTTTATTTTACCACTTGCGGCTGGATGATGTGGAACTGGCTGGTCTCTTCCCTGGCTACAGGGGCAACAGTTGTGCTCTATGACGGTTCACCGCTTCATCCAGATACCAGCTACATGTGGATGTTGGCTCAGGATCTTGGGATCACCGTTTTTGGTACCAGCGCAAAGTTTATCACCGCTAGTGAAGCAGCTGGTGAGAAGCCAAAACATAAATTTGATCTGAGTAAGTTACGGTCCATACTCTCTACTGGATCACCATTGGTAGAGGAAGGTTTTGATTATATTTATCGCGACGTTAAAGCCAATGTGTTACTGGCATCCATTTCCGGCGGTACAGACCTGATCTCCTGTTTTGCTTTAGGGAATCCTACCCTGCCCGTTTACCGTGGCGAACTGCAGTGCCGTGGTCTTGGCATGGCCGTAGATTCATTTGATTCTAATGGTCAAAGTCAACTTAACCAAAAAGGTGAGCTTGTCTGCACCCATGCTTTCCCCTCCATGCCAATCTGTTTTTGGAATGATTTAGATGGTGAAAAATATCACAATGCCTATTTCTCCGTATTTCCTAATGTCTGGTGTCATGGAGATTATATCACCATCAACGACCATGGTGGTGTAAAAATATATGGACGCAGTGACGCTACATTGAATCCAGGCGGTGTACGCATAGGTACTGCAGAAATTTATCGAGTTGTTGAGAACATGGATGAAATAGATGACAGTTTAGTTGTGGGGCAGGAATGGCATGATGACGAGCGGGTAATTCTTTTTGTAAAACTTGCGGCGAATATTGAATTAACAGATGAATTGATCTCCCAATTAAAATCGACGATAAGAAAAACGTGCTCGCCACGACATGTACCAGCATTAATTTTACCTATTGACGATATTCCCTATACAATCAATGGGAAAAAGGTCGAAATTGCAGTAAAGAAGATTCTGAAAGGCGAAGATGTACTGAACAGGGATGCGCTGGCAAACCCCGAATCCCTTGATCTATACAAGAATATTCCCGCTTTAAAATCCTGACCAATAATCTCTGTAAAAAATAATCCAAACAATACTTTAATTAAGGTGTTTATTGGTAATTAAATTCCCCGCTGTTTGTGATGATTAAATGATGTTCTTACGTGATCCCAGTGCTTACCATGGGGAAAAAAATAAAAGACCATTTTTTGAAGGATGGTACCATAAACTGGTCACGGATGATGGTCAATCACTGGCGATAATTCCTGGTATTTATCGCAGCGGGTTTAATAATAACCAAACAGCTTTTATTATGATTTTTGACGGAGGAAATGTTAACGTATTCTATGAGCGATTTGAAGTTCAACAATTCAGTTGCAGTACATCCAGTTACGATTTACACATAGGATCAAACTACTTTTCATCACAAAAAATAATCTTAGATATTGAATCAGAGACTCTTACAATCAAGGGACAGGTCACTGCAGATAATTTGAAACCCTGGCCGGTAACTCTATTTGAACCGGGCTGTATGGGCTGGTACGCTTATGTGCCCACTATGGAATGTTTTCATGGCATCATAAGCATGGATCATTCCATAGATGGTGAAATTGAATTCAATGGTTCAAATTATGATTTTGTTGGCGGTCGAGGCTATATTGAAAAAGACTGGGGCCGCAACTTCCCTAAAAACTGGATCTGGGCACAATCCAATCATTTTTCAAATAATGATTTAAGCATCACTGCCTCATTGGCAACTATCCCCTGGAAAAACACAGCATTTGCTGGATTTATAGTGGGTTTATATTGTAAAGGTAATCTTTATCGTTTTACAACCTATAGAAATGCGGTTACCAAAGAAATCCATTACGATTCTAATAAATTTTACTGGCAGTTAAAGCAGAAGGATCTCATGTTGGAACTAACCATTGAAAAAGGGCATAAAGCAGGCTTACTATATGCACCTGATAAAATTGATATGGTTCCCAGAGTGCATGAATATCTTGATGGTAATATTTATCTAAAGTTATATGACCATAAAGGAACGATCTTAGAAGACCAAACATCGTCGGCAGCTATAGAAATAATAGGTGATGTCAGTAAATTGATTAATATGGTAGGAAAATTATAGATTAAATTTTTAAATAAATGAGTTATCGCAAAGTTGAAAAAATAATTAAAGGAATCCAAACAACTGATGGTGCAGGAGTAAATCTAACTAGGATCATTGGTAGTCCTGAACTGAATATGCTGGATCCTTTCTTGCTTTTAGATGAATTCGGCAGCGCAAATCCGAACGATTATATTGCTGGTTTCCCATCCCATCCACATCGTGGCTTCGAAACCATTACTTATATGCTTAATGGAAAATTTCGACATCAGGATTCAGCCGGTAACGAAGGGATTTTAACAGATGGATCAGTTCAATGGATGACTGCGGGAAGGGGTGTGATCCACAGTGAAATGCCAGAACAAACTGAAGGTTTGGTGCGCGGTTTTCAGCTATGGATGAACTTGCCGAAAAAACTTAAAATGATTGATCCAGCTTATCACGATATCCCGGCCGAAAAAATACCACAAGTGGATTTTGAGGGTGGAAATGTCAAAATAATTTCCGGGAGTTATCAGGGTATAAAAGGACCGGGAAAACCACACACTGGTATGCTATACCATAATATATATTTAAAGCCCGATGCACTATTTGAAATGAAGATCGAAAATGGTTGGAACGTTTTCATATATATTTATGAAGGTAGTATGGAACTGGACCAAACGATACCTAAGGGTTGTCTGGTTGTATTTGAACAGTCTGGTGATCTTATTTTAGATGCTGGACCTGATGGCGCCCAATTTATTGTGGTCGCCGGAGAACCTATTAATGAACCAGTAGCTAGAGGCGGTCCATTTGTAATGAATACTAGAGGTGAAATTTTACAGGCATTCGATGATTATCAAAAAGGTGTCCTGGATAAGCCTGTATAGGTTCATTAATGAAAGTATACAACATTGAGTTTAAACAAACGATTAACTGCTCAAGTTTTGGTTAAGAAGGATCCGGAAAATATTTTTTCATACCATAAAAATGTTATTGCTGACCTTTTTTGAACGATAATTATAATATTTATATGAAAGACACAATCGTGGATATTGCACCATGAAAGTAGCATTGTTTGGTGGGACTGGTTTTGTAGGTACATATATCACTGAAGAATTATTGAATAATAATCATGATCCTGTTTTACTTGTTCGCCCTGGATCGGAAAACAAAGTTTATCTACCTGATAAGTGCCATGTTAATATTGGAGATATAACAGATTTCGAATCAATTGAGCAGACAATTAATAATACTGATGCAGTAATATATAATATCGGGATCATAAGGCAATTTCCTAAAAAAGGAATCACTTTTGAAGCAATGCATTTTGAAGGTGCACGGCACTGTATGGAAGCAGCTGAAAGATTAGGCGTAAAACGTTTTATTCTGATGAGTGCCAATGGGGTTAAATACGATGGGACAGGGTACCAATCGACCAAATTTTTAGCAGAACAATACTTAAAAAACACGGAACTAGAATGGACTATATTTCGTCCATCATTAATATTTGGCGAACCAAAGGGCAGGCAAGAATTCTGTTCACAGCTGCGAGATGATATGTTGAGCCTGCCCTTACCTGCACCACTTTTTTATGAAGGTCTCATTCCCCGGAATGCAGGTCAATTTGCAATGTCACCGATTCATATTAAGGATGTAGCCGAGTTATTTGTCAAAGCATTAGACATCAAAAAAACAATTGGTAAAACCTACGAGCTGGGTGGTCCAAGACCATATACTTGGATAGAATTGATTGATCTTATATCCGCAGCTTCGGGAAAAAAGAAATGGAAAATCCCTGCTCCGGCTTTACCGATTAAGCTAGCAGCTAGTTTATTAGGTCGGTTTCCATCATTTCCAATCACAAAAGATCAGTTGACCATGCTATTGGAGGGGAACACTTGTGATTCAACTGGTACATTTAAATATTTTGAGGTTGTTCCCACGACTTTTTCTATAAAAAATCTAGGGTATTTGGCACCCAAATAATTTTCTAAGCACCACTCGAAACATAATACTCCATTATAAAAATGTATAACACCAACTTAAAATTAATTAAGTCAATCCTGTTAATTATGATGGCTGGTTGGAACTTATATGCACAAGGTGGGAAGCTGTCAGGCTTCATTACCGATCAAGAGACTGGCGAAGCACTTATTGGTGCTAATGTATTTCTCATTGAAACTGGGAATGGTATGTCGACCGATAAAAATGGGTATTATATTTTACAAAATATACGTCCCGGAAGCTATACTCTTATGGTTTCATACATAGGGTATGCCACACTGCAAAAAAAAATAACTTTCGGAGCAGATGAATCTATTAAAATGAATTTGGGACTCGGGATTGAAGCTATAGAAATAACTGAAGTGGATGTATCGGCAGAGAAACTACAGCGAAAAAATAATATCCAACCCAGTCGTGTTAATTTATCCCCGCGCATTATCAAAGCAGTACCTGCCCTTGCAGAACCGGATATTTTCCGTACTATTCAGGCTCTGCCCGGTGTGCTTACCAGCAATGAAGCGAGTACTGGTCTGGTTATTCGTGGTGGCAACACTGATCAAAACCTAATTTTACTTGATGGAATCACCGTATATAATCCAACTCACTTTGGTGGAATTTTTTCCAATTTCCTTGTTGATGCGGTTAAGGAAGTGGAATTAATCAAAGGCGGATTTAATGCAGAATACGGGGGCAGACTTTCAGCTGTCCTCAATGTTCTTAGTCGAGAAGGGAACCGTAATTATTTTCAAGGAAAAACAAGCATATCATTACTATCTGCCCAAACCACCATGGAAGGACCTTTTTATAATGGCGCCTGGCTTTTATCAGCGCGCAGAACGTATTTTGATTATTTATTGCCAAAAATATTACCTGCCGAAACAGCTGAAAAGATACCGCCTTACTATTTTTACGATCTGCAAGGTCATGTATTTTCTGATCTAAACGAAAAAGATCGCATATCGGTCAGCATCTATCGGGGCATTGATGATCTGATTTTTGATAACCTGGGTCTTACAGCTGATTGGGGCAACAATACCTATAGTCTTTCTTTACGCCGAGTATTCAATGAAAAACTGGTTGGTAATTTTCTGGCCGCTTCCAGTGAATTTTTTACCAATTTTAATTTAGGTGGTGATGATGGATTAAATAGTGAAAATAAAATACTGGACCAAACCTTATCGGCTAACTTGACATTTTTCCAATCTTCAGCATTAGAGTGGAGAACCGGTGCGCAAATCAAGCAACTCGATTTCAAGTACCTTAATACGTTCTTGGAAGATACCTCTTTCTATATTGGTGAGAGCCCCCTAGAAGCTGGGTTTTATACAAAACTGAAATGGAAAGCAACACCTCGCTTTATTATCGAACCTGGTATGCGGTACAACTATTACAGCGTTTATTCCAGCACCCCTTACATTGATTTTCGATTGGGTGCAAAATATTTACTGACTGATGATCGCTATATCAATTTGGCATTTGGGAATTATCACCAATTCATCCAAACCGTTCAGGATGATTATAATCCAACTATTCTAGATAGTTGGCTTGCTGTTGATAATTCAGTTGATCCCGCAGAAGCACAGCAGGCTGTTATTGGGTACGAAGAGTACATTCGTGACATTTACAAAATTCAGATTGAAGCATATTATAAAACAATTCAAAATATGCTCACTTTCGAAGATTCCCGTTCCTCAACAGATGCGGATATATCGGATGAAAAAGTCAGTGATGCTTTCACTCTTGCAGATGGATACGCATATGGATTAGAACTATTTTTTCAGAAGACATTCGGAAAACTTACCGGATGGGTTGCTTATACTAATTCAGTTTCCCGAAAAATTATGACCAGCCAGTTAACCGCTAAAGAAGAAGAATATTACACCAATTGGGACAGGTCACATGTAATTAATATTTTAGGTAATTATACCGTAAATCCAAAATGGGAATTAAACTGGAAATGGACCTGGCAATCCGGTCAGGCTTTCACACCAATTTTAGGATATTACGTAGAAAAGCTACCCGGTGATCCTGGATCTACATTCAGCACTATTCCTGGAGCACGGAATAGCGGCCGTTATCCGGTCTATGACCGCCTAGACATTGGTGTTGTGAGACATGGGAAATTCTTTGGACGGGATATGGATATCTTCTTTCAAATCATCAACTCATATAATAAGAAAAACATCTTCATTTACATTTACAAATTAGGCAGTACCAACAATGGCAAGGATGATGATGGTGACTGGATCGAAAAGGATCATGACGCTAATGGAAATGGTCAACCAGATGTAGGGGAAATCAATGTTGACGAAGAAGATGAAGGTCGGATCCAAGAAGATCCTTTGAGTCTTTTCCCCATTATTCCAAGTATAGGCTTCACCATATATTTCTAGCTATGAAGAAAATACTTATTATACTACCTATTTTGTATCTCGCCTGCTCAATCAATGAGGACCAAGTTGAATATGAAGAGAAACTTGTACTATGGGCCAATCTGCGGGCAAACTTCCCTTTGATTGACACTGTATTCGTGGCTCGATCAGCAAACCTAAAGGAGAACGTTAGTTCAAAACAATTATGGATCGATGATGCACAAGTCCATATCATTGGTGATACTATTGATTTATTGCTAGATCCAGTGTTGAATTCACCGGGGAGGTATTTCACCAGTTCAAATTATATTTTTCAAGGCGGTGAAACCTACCAAGTACTTGCAATCCATGGAACTGATACAATCTCAGGAATAACTGTTATACCAGATAAAATGGAAATCAGTCCCGTGCCGGAATCAATTTATACGTGTAAAGGTAATTCGTTTAATGTCCCGGAGATAAACATCAACAATTACGATCCTGCTATGTGGCCACCTGTTATCGGGCACGTGGACACTTTAAACTTAAAACAGGGTGAATGTTTTACAGAAAGTTTTGCCAGCTATCCATTATTTAAGATCGATTTTAACGAGGACGATTATGAAACAGTACGCATCATGACACTGGCCCTGGATGCTGATTCCGTGGACCTGGAACCATTTACAGATGAAAACAATGATGGCACATGGGATGAAAATGAATATTTCGATGATTGGAACCAAAATGGAATACGGGATAGCTGTTTGATTAACCTGATCTACGACACAACTTACAAGGATATTTACGCTTTGTGGAAAGAGCCTTACCCTCGTGGATCAGTACAGGAAACAGACTGGGTAAAAAACAGTCCCTATAGATATAATCCCTGGCTCTGGAATGTAGAAACAGCTCCAGTGAGTATGTCCTGGTTGTTTTTTGATTATTACGGATTGCAACTGATGACATTCCAAGCCACAGATGACGCTACATTCAATTATTTTCAAGGACTGCCTGAATTCAATCAATATGTAATGCCAAACTCAAATGTAGTTAATGGGTATGGTTTGGTATCCAGCTCTGCATCCAGTTCATTTCTTATATACATCAAAAGAGATAAATCTGTAGACGACTAGTCTGCTTCCTACGAAATAACACATACCGACAACTGCCACTTGCAGGCAGTACTCTGAACTTGAAATGGCATTATAAAGTGTATTCTCAGGTTTTGATGGAACTCCAAATAGTTATTATCGTTTATAGTTGTGATCAAATAAATAACATGAAAGGAGTTTCTTATGAGAAACATCGATAAAAATCGTACAGCAACAGTTATAACTACAATCACATTTTCTGTTCTGGCTCTTGCAGCTATTATTTATCAACATAGTTCTACAGAGGTATCGGAACTCGAAGCACCCGCAGTTGAAACAGTTTTTGAAAATACACAAGAATCAGATCAGTTTGTGAGTACACCAGTAAATGAAACTATTATGGAGCTAGAATCTGAAATTGAAATCCTAGGTACTGCAGAAACAGTAATATCATTCAAGTCCGCCTTTGCCGCCGCTCGAAAAAAGTACGGCCCAGGTAAAACATTTGTATATAAAAGCAATGAATACAGCACATCATATGCAGAGGAACTGAATATTGACAGCGTCAATTTCGCTCAAGATCAGGAAGAAAATATCACTGCTGAAGAAATCCTTGCAGAAACATCAGGTACAATCAGTACGGATATATTCTCTCACGCAGATAAAACAAACGACTAATTCAACAAGGTGACGCATTCATGCTGCACTTGCCAATAACCCAGGCCCGTTATCCGATGGGCCTGGGTTTATTTTAGCAACAATATCTTTTTTGTTTCTGTTATGTCAAAAGAAGACAGTCGAACAAAGTATACACCACTGGGTACTGAGTAGGTGATCCAGGGAATAGTATGTTTTCCGGCATCGTATTCATTATCAACCAAATTATCTACTACTCTACCCGTGATATCGATGATATCAATTTGGATACGGGCATTACGATTTAGTGAAAATTTGATATTTGTTACTGGATTAAATGGATTGGGATAGGGTGCATGAAGTTTGAAGTTAACAGGCATAATATCCTGGGCAACCTGCACCACAGTTTCTCCGAAAAGCTGATCCTTAAATTCCCACGCATCATGCAAGGGCCATTGGTCATGCATGTGGGAACTTTGTGTCCCGTTCAAACTTGTGAAACCACTTTGCCCTGGAGGATTAATATTAAAATCGATTACACCTGTACCGGTTAGTTCCAGTGCCTGCTGATAAGTGCCATGATCATTAATCGCAAATGGTATATTCTTCACATCATCCAAGGTAACGCCGTTCAACGATCCAATATAATTGGTTATTAGGTCATTACGATCGCACAATGAGATTCCATTTATCCAGGGCCCGATATCGCCATTATTCCACCACGTGGCAGGTTTATTATTATAGTTTGTAAAGTAACCAAGTGTAGAATTATCTCCTTGGGGAAGATCCTCAAAAGCAATAAATCCACCCCACTCTTCCGTACCGTCTCCTTTGTGCGGTAAATATGGATGCACACCGTCACTTCGATCCTGAAACAGGCCTCCATGCCAATAACCAATGTTTCCATTCTGATCCACAGCAATATAGTTAAAAGACATCGCAGCAAGTCGAATCTCATCCTCAAATTCTTCCAGGCTAGTCGCCTTCATCGCGTTAAATATATAATCTGCGCTCCCAAGCTCTTTTTTCCAAAATGTCATCTTATAAGAATAAACCTGGTTAGCAGGCATATAAGCACTAAATACAGGACCATGGATGGTGCGATAATGCGTGAATATCTCATATCCAGCATATGTATAGATGGTATCAGTAATCACTTCAAATTGGAGCCATTCGCCATTGTGCCAGTAACCATCATCAAAATTAGGACTTTGGGTGGAATCAATATATACGTCCACATTATCACTGACACCGCTGGTATTGGTCCACCCCAGATATTCTGAATGTCCGATGACAACGCCTGGAAACCCAGGGATGCTTAATCCGCCTACGTGGAAATCAGGACATTGCAATTCTATTTCCATCGTTCGGGATGTTTCATTATAGTTCGGTCCACCCATCTGGGGACAACCAAGGATCATCGCATTACCGTTGGCTGAACTTGTAGAACTTATTGCGGCTGCAAAACTACCGAGCTTGAATATCAGTCCGTTTTCTTCAGCAAATGCTCTTATTGCCTCTCTATGATCTGCTACTTCCTGGGCAATATGATCGGGTATTATCATCCCCGAGTAACTCCAGTCCTGCTGCATGGCTCTACCTTCATCCACCAAGGTGGTTGTGCAAGTGGTATCATTCACCGGTAAATTCTCATCGAACCAATTCCAGCCATTATCCTGCAATTCAGTCAGGCGTGTTAATTCCTGGCCACCAAACATACCGAATAACCTGCAAAAATAAACTGCGAATGCCAACGAATGGTGCACTTCCCATGGTTCAAATTCCAAAAAGGCATAATCAATAGGTTTGTATTTGGAAGGATTGGCTGTCATAGAATCAACATATGTATTCACGCCAGCAGCATAGGAACTAAAAGCTTCTCGGACATCAATTTCCAGTTCAGCGAACATTTCATCGTATTCTGATTTTGTGTAACCCAGTCGGCGAATATCTTTATCCATATTCAGTGTCAGATCACCATACAACTCACTCAAGCGGCCTAACGAACCACGGCGATTCAGATCCATCTGGAATAAACGGTCTTGCGCTTCCGCAAACCCCTGGCCAAATGAAACCGCATTCTGGTTATCTGCAACTACATGGGGCACACCATATTCATCCCGATGGATGAATACGGTGGAACCATCAGGTGCCAGCAATGTCATATCTTCAGCCTGCAAAAAGGTAAGCAAACAGAAAATCAGATAACGATACTTCATATATGATTTATTCCTTTCGAGCTTCACGCTCATGTTTCAAACGCTTATTAATCTCGGCAATTTTCTTATTGCCTTCATACCATGGAGGTACATTATCATAATCTGGGATACCATCATCGATCAACGCTCTGGATTTTGCGTTCTTCGGGTATTTACCCGTACTCACTGCACCTGCACAAATAAAAATCAGATCGGAGTCATCTGCCGCTTTCAACGCTCGTTTACTTTCCGGGACAACATTTACAAAATCGCCCTCTCGTAAGGAAATATCTTCACCATCTATATGAATAATACCCCGACCGCTGAGTACCATGTAGACTTCTTCCTGTTCTTCATGCTGATGCATAATGGTATACCCTTTACCCGCAGGCAAGCGCGCGACTGAAAGCCCAAGTGCCTTTAAATTAAGATCTTCCTTCAGGAAAGTCAGCCAATTAGGGAGATTCTTAAGATCCAGCCTTGTCTTTGTATAACCCGGCATTAAAGAAAATGTTTAATTCAAAATTAGTCGGTCATCCACGAAAACAATATTCAGTTTTTGCAACATTAACATAGATTTAGACTCTTTCTTTTTGCGGATATATTCAGTAAATGGTTCGATGAGAAGATCGATTAGATAAATATTGGGATTATCCACAAGTTCTTCGAGCACTTCAATATCCATGCGCCGTAGTTTTTTCAATTCTTCCCACAACTTATCATAATATTTTTCAAAACTTGTTAGCATTGGTTTGGCATATAAGCCAAATCGGTCATATTCATTTATCAGCCATAATTCCTCATCATTGGGATCATACATGTTATCTTTGATCATTTTTTTGACCAAACTTTCAACTTTGGATCTACTTCCTTTATAAGGTTCGCGCTTTCCCATAATATTTCTACTTTAAATTTATTCTTTAGCTTTACAATCTATATAGGCATGTAAACTATCTAAGGAAAGATATTTGGTCAAGTGTTTTATCTACAAAAAACATCTATTTTATCTACTTTATAGTAATAAAAAGATATTTCTCGTTATTAATTCAGGAAATTTTAAATTGGCTTGAGGGAATAATTTCATTATGAATAAGATTATCTTAATTACGGGTTGCTCCAGTGGATTTGGTATGCTCACTTCTGCCAGGCTAGCTGCTGCAGGCCACACCATTTATGCAACCATGCGAAATATGCAAAAACAAGACACCCTCAAACTGGAATTAAAACGACGCAATACTGAATGTCATATATTGCCTCTGGATGTCACAAATGATAATTCGATTAATAAGGTGATAAATACTATTGAAAAACAAGATAGCCGTCTGGACGTATTAATCAACAATGCAGGTTATGGCATTGGTGGTTTCTTTGAGGACCTATCGGAAGATGAGATACGTTCTCAATTTGAAACAAATTTTTTTGGTGTACAGAAAGTCACCCGTTCCGCCCTACCCCTTATGCGCGCCACTGCTTCGAAATCAGGTAAAGATTTTTCCACCAAGATCATAAATATTTCCAGCGCCCAGGGGCGATCAACGCTACCCGGACTCGGGGCCTACGGTGCATCAAAATTTGCGCTCGAGGGGTTCAGTGAGAGCTTGTATTTTGAACTCCAGCCTTTTGGCGTCGAGGTTGTTATTCTTGAACCGGGAACGTATTCCACTAAAGCAATTGATGATAATAGTCACGAAGCAGATGCTGGGCTAGAAGGAGACAGTCCATATGCAAACTACACCAAACGACTGAAGGAGTTACACAACAATATCCTGATTACAAAAAAAGGGGTGGGTGATCCAGAGAACGTGGCAATAATGATCGAGGATATAATTAATAGGAAAAGAAATAAACTGCGCTATTTGGCAGGAACACAGGCAAAGATAAGGGTACTAATGCGAACTATATTACCATTCAGCTGGTTTAGCCGCATAATTAATAGTTTTATTATAGGTTCCAAAAACTAACAGAAGGCTAATCTTCAGGTGGTTTTTCAACTTCACCGAATAATTTTTCTAAGCCAGATGCTACATTCTGCATAAACTGATCCATTTTTTTTACAATATCATCTCCGGCCTCATCCATAAGCCGGCCGATTTTGGGCAGATCCTTATCAATATCTTCTTTTATTTTTTCAAGCATAAGTTAAATATAAATTAAAAATCAAAATAAATCAGCCGCATTTCATGGCAAGCGTCAGACCATCACCAATCGGGACAAGGCTAAGATCAATTCGTTCATCCCGGTGTAATTTGTCATTGAGTGCTCTTATGGAAGTTGTATCCGTATCATTAATACTATCATCCGCTGTGGCCCCGCCCCATAGTACATTATCAACAGTAATGAGACCGCCAGGACGAATCAGCTCCAAACAGAGTTCATAATAATGGTCGTAGTTGACCTTATCGGCATCAATAAAGGCAAAATCAAAGGTACCAGTCAAGCCATCACTAATTAACTCTGAGAGGGTGTTCCTGGCAGGTCCAATTCGTAAATCGATCTTCTCCCTGACGCCTGCACTGACCCAGAATTTTTCGGCTACACTGGTGTATTGGGGATTCACGTCACAGGCCACGATACGGCCGTCTTCAGGTAGTGCAAGAGCAATAGCCAGTGAACTATATCCAGTAAACACACCGACTTCGATGGTATTCTTTGCCCCAATCAGTTTGATGAGCATTTGCATGAATTGTCCTTGCTCAGGAGCGATCTGCATGGCCCGTTCTTCCATATCATAGGTATGATCACGTAACTCCTTCAATATAGGATCTTCACGAAGCGAATGATCACATAAATATTGATAAATAGATTCAGAAATTGCTAAAGTACGGTTACTCATATTATTTCCTTTGAGGCAATATTTTCAGTTTATCTGGAAATTCGTAAGTTAAAGTAAAGAAACAATAAAATAATAATTTAACTTTATTTCTTTATTAATAGTCAAAAGGCTAAATTCAATTGAGGAGAAAATAATGAAACAAATACTACCACTGTTATTCATCGGCCTACTGTTTACGACAGGCTGTGAAAACTTTTTCGGGGCCAGAAACGATACTGGTGACCCCTACGCCAATGATATGCTGATCAATGATCTCGACCAGGACCTTGGTTTTTCTTCCAGGCAATTGTCTGATAGTAAAGATCATTTACGCAATGGCGGTGATTATTACCCCGATAACTCATCCCTATGGCGATTGGCTTTGTACCTGCAGGAGAACCTCACCAAGGAACAAAAGGAAAGATTACTTTCTCCCCCTGACGATCTAGATTCACAAGCGTTTTCAGAGGAAAACGATTATCATCACAAACGGCTTCGCCACCATCAGCGCATGGATGAATACATTCGCTCTATCCTTACCACTGAACAAGAATCAGAATACGACGAAATGATCGATTATAAGACAACGGTTATGGATGAACTCTTTACGGCATTAAGAGCTGGTACGTTGACAAAAGAGGAACTGCATCTGGAAATGATGGGTCTCATGGAATGGTTCAGGGCAGCTATGGATAAACTGCTTACGGATGACCAGAAAGCAATACTGGAGGCAAAGCATAAGGAAAAAGACGATCACTGGCGCAGAGGAAAAGGTGGTTTTGGCAAACATGCTGGCAACCATGATAAGATTCGCCAGGAGATGTATGATGTTCTTGGTATGACCGCAGAGCAAATTCAAACCCTGGAATCATTAGAAGAATCATTCAAAGCAGCATTGGAATCACTACATAATGATTTTGTGAATGGTATTATAAATCTTTCAGCAGAAGAGTATAGGACAAATGTTGTGGATATAACTGCTTCATTTCATGAAGAAAAACAGGCGGTATTCACTGATAAACAATTGGAGATCATAGAAATACACCGTGCTCTGGTTCGTCGTTTCATGCGACATACTCGCTGGGGAAAAGGTAGATAATACAAGAAAAATAATATTGAAACAGAAAGGGGCGCTAGCGCCCCTTTTTCATTTTTTCCTTCTCCCTAATTGCGGCTCATAATATTCCAGTGAATACGTTTTAATATGTTTTATTATAGCTTTTGATACATCATCAAATGATTCTTGGATCAACCAGTGACCAGCATATAATTCCAAAAAATTATAGGGGCCAGCCATATATTGTTCACTCAGTACGACAGACTTTCTACCGATGGCCATATCCATATTACCCCAGATTAGTAACGTTGGTACTTTTACATTACCAAAATTAATATTATCACTGGGATTCCTGCGTCTGCCAATATTGGCCCTGTACCAGTTCAATGCTGAGCGCAGGGCACCCCTTTGGCGGAACACAGATAAATAGGCCTCTTTTTCCTCATCATTATGGGCACGCCAGATATTTTTAAGATTATTATAACCATTGAATGACAAATACAATTCAGGGAAAAAGGGCATATTAAAAAAGCCAATGTATTTACTTCTTCTCTGTTGATCATAATCTGATCGATATGCTTCCTGGAATGCTTTCATATGGGGTATAGATAATGATGTCCAGCTATATAATCTTTCAGGGTGCTCAGCAATAAATGCCCAGCCAACGGAGGAACCCCAATCATGGCCCACTAAGTGAAAGCGCTTCAAATTATATGCATTTGCGATCGCGAGAACATCACTGGAAGTATGTTTGAGTGAATACTCCTTGATAAAGGTTGGTCTGGCATTCGGACTATAGCCCCGCTGGTCGGGAGCGATTACACGATATCCTTTTTCTGCCAATCCTTTCATCAGGTTAATCCACATGTAGGAGGTTTCTGGAAAACCATGTAGTAATATAATCGTTTCACCATCATTCTCCAATCCGGCAATCCGGCAATTAAACGTGTATTCGCCGGTTTGTATTTCTGCAAACCACTCGTCATTGACAATGACTTCTTTAACGCTATTCGGATTATTCATTGCAAACAGTATAGATAAGCTAACGCTCAAATTTATGATTATTATTTTGAATGATTTTCGATGATTTTGGATTAGATCCACTAGCCTAGCCAAATGTTTACGAAAATAAATGGCGATTCCTTGCTACCCAGCTATAAATAAATTCTGTGAAAATCCTAAAAATGGGTATTCGCCTATAACAGGTAAACAAAAACGAACCTTTTTTTGCTGTGTGAAACAATTGGAAAATTGCTTCGGCACCTTTAGAAACACGATTATTCCCATCAATATATTGTACGGATTTAAGACAGGCTGCTCGAGTCACGTATTCATAATCTACCGGCAAATTTTGTAGGGGGATGAATGTAATGAACTTACCGGTCATTGCTTTGAATTTACGGGCCCATTTGATGCAAAATTCGCATTCTCCATCATAAATAAGCAAAGGACGTTTTTCAAATTTTTTCATTATTAACCAGGTTTTATTCATCTGGGATTCTGCTGAGAAAATTCAGAATAACCACCATTGAGACTAAAAACAGATTGAAATCCATTATATACAAAATATTCAGCCGCGTCTTTACTGTTGATACCATGATAACAATAGATCAGTAAAGGTGCTTTGCGGTCTGTGGAATCAAGAAAATCAACGATATTCTCATCGGAAAGGTTGGTGAAACTGTGAATATTGCCAGCCTGAAATGATACCTTATCTCTAATGTCGACAATCACCGTACCAGGATCATTTAATAATTCCTGTGCTTCCTGTACATGAATACATTTGTAAGGTACTGGTTTATCAGTCATAGTATATCATTAATCTTTGGATAAATTTTGCTTCATTCAATTTAATAATAATTTCTCTACAAGTGCTTGCCACTCCTGCTTCAGTGATGCATCGCAAAATGGTTTATTGGCTCTTTCATACCAATAGTTAGCATTCCATTTATCCCCTTCTTTTCTATGCAAATAGGCATGTACTTCTGCAGCGTTATCAGAGTGTATTTCTTGAGTTATCTCATGAGCCTTTTTCCAATTACCAGAGCCATCATACCAGAGTGCTTCCAATAATTTTGTTAAGCCATTCGGTATACTGTTATTGAGTGATTCCTTGAATTGTGAAAGGTCCATATTATTTAAGGACAATTCTTGAATTATATATAAGAAAGAAGCTCTTTTCGGTAAGGTTAACTACGGATATATACCAGTTCTTTATCATTGGATAGTTCAGGCTGAAATTCATAACCACTATCGTTAAAATCCTGTAGTTCATTAACATTATCGACCTTGTTTTTGATAATGTAATTGGCCAACATACCTCTGGCACGTTTGGCGAAAAATGAGATTACCTTTGGTATGCCGTTTTTCACATCCTTAAAGACAGGTTTTACAATAGCCGTATCCAAAGTGTTCAGGTCCACCGCTTTAAAATATTCATCTGAAGCACAATTAACGATATACTTGCTGCCATGGTCTTTTATTGCTTTTTGCAACCCATCAGCAATTTTACTACCCCAAAAGTCGTAGAGATTTTTTCCCGATGGATTGTCCATTTTTGTACCCATTTCCAGACGGTAGGGCTGGATCAAGTCCAATGGTCGCAGCAACCCATAGAGACCGGATAGAATTCGTAAATGGTCCTGTGCATAGTCGAAATCATCTACACTGAATGTATCTGCTTCCAGTCCAGCATAAGTATCGCCGTTAAATGCCAGCGCAGCCTGTTTCGCATTATTTTCAGTGAATGGTAAATTCCATTCGTTGAAACGCTGGACCGTCAAATTTGCGATATTTTCACTTACGCCCATCAAATTCATGATCTCATCGAAGGAATAATCCTTGGCCTGGTTCACAAGTGTCTTTGCGTTATCAAGAAAATCACATTCTGAGAATGCTTTTATAGGCGATGCTGCATCAAAGTTAAGTTTTTTGGCAGGGGATATGACTGCTATCATGTTTTACCTATATCGTTTTATTATTTCTAGCATAAAAATTACAACAAAATGCTACATTTTAGACGCAATGTTTATATAAACTACGTTACAAATTGAACAAATTTAGGTAATGAATATTTGATCCCAGTCCTATTATAAATAAATGGTAATAACTAAGCTAATTAACTTGCACTAATTACTTTATTAAGACCATTTTATTAGTCTGTATATATCGTCCAGCCTGTAACTGATAAAGATATATACCTGCGCTTACGTGCTTTCCATAACCATCTTTACCATCCCACCTAACCGTGTGATAACCAGACTCTTTATTGCCATTATCCAAGACCCTTATTTCCCTTCCAAGCGCATCAAATATTTTCACAATAGCAGCATTTCTTTCAGGGAGATAATACATTATATTTGTTACCGGGTTAAATGGATTGGGGTAATTCTGATACAATCGAAAGTTTTCCGGTAAAGTACTAGCCGTTATTTTACCAAGATAATTACTATTTACTGCCCCAGGGGTGCCATTACCAGTAGATGCTGACCAGTAAGAAAAATGTCCGTTATCCTGCAATGGGTTGGTTAACTCAAGAGTGGGTCCATTGCCATCAGGTTCCAATGGCCAAGGTTCATCATCATCATATGTTAACGAGTCAACTAAAAATCCACCATTATCATACAAACGAATCAGTTCCCCGCCGCCACTGAGACCATAACCAAAATCACCTATATAAGACTGAACTCCTGGAAAGTGATTTTTAAAAGCAACGGTATCTCTGCAAATTGTAATATATTCATTGGGTTCCAGCAGCGTACCCTGAGGTATAATAAAAATATGGTCATCCGACTCATCCTTAAATTCCCAAGCGCCCATGTCAAATGTTGAATCCGTAGGATTATAAATTTCAACCCAATCATCAGGATTAAAGTTATCAGATGAATGATAATTTATTTCATTTATCGTTGGGGTGAGTCCAGTAAGAGATGAAGATCCGATTGTATAATCAAAAAATACTCTTTCTGCTTTTTGTGGTTCAAGTATAACTGCATCATTATCCAGTGCCCTAATATAATATTTTACTTGAATTCCATTAGAAAAATAGGGAATGTAGGCACCGTAGACCTGATCATTTTCCCCTCCGTCTTGATGGAGCCCATCATCATGCATCTCCACACTTTCAAAATGAGCACCATAGGGGCTGGTAGTTACCATTAATTCCACCTGGGTTGCATTCTCGACCACGGTGTTAATAAACACTGTATCACCAGGGGCTGGCGTCAGATTATCCTGGGTAACACTGGAAATGACAGGCGGTGTTTTCGCGATTTCTGCATGACTCGATAAATAAGCCAGTCTTGGTTCCACCGTGGAGGTTATACCGCAAAATTGAAAACCCCACGAATCCAGAAAATTATCGACATTGAATCGAAAGTAATCACCAAATAAAAACGGGAAAAAGAGATTTGGATCAGCATCAGCATATGATTCTATACTATCCTGAATCTCTGTGGCCCAGTTATAAATATAATCCACATTATATATATCCTCAATAATCGTTCGCAGATGGGCGGTATACAAGAGCTTATAAAGTGGGACCTGCATCAGTTTACTAAAGAAAGGCCGATCGGTGTTATTTTCGAGATCGAATGGATCGTAATAATAAATCCAGTAAATATTTCCCCCTACATCATTAATTACATTTATCAAGGCATTCCCAAATGTGTGATCCTTATCCCAGGGAATGATTTCAAACTGGCCGCTGGCATTCTTATACAAATAGAAATTATGCGGTACAAACCAAAAATAATTGTCCATATCGGGCATTACCGTTGAGACCGCAAAAAACCAAAGGACACGGTCCACATTCAATATTTCTTCAATATTGTCAATATTGTAGTTAAGCGTATAGATCAACTCCAGTAGATCAGTCCAGCCATGGTCTGACTTCATTTCATACCCTTTCTGGTAGGCATAGGCATTGGAATCGGCACCATACCATTTCAGATCAGGCCCAGCTAAATAATCCTCACCAAAATGAAATTGCGGCTCACACTTAAAAAAAGTGCCTTGATCGTTGCCAAAATGTTTGCGTAAAAACTGTTTGTTGATCGACTCTACATTCACGTAAAGGCCCATAAGTGTGCCATTAACAGATACATTCATATATCCGGCCTGGGGAGTTGGTAAATAAAGTCCCTCTGAAAGATAGCCAAGGGTCTCCTTAACGAAGGTGACATCAAACAAAGCGTTAGATAATTTCAGTTTTTCATAACCCATTACATCCTGGTCGTTATGAACATGCTCTACATCAATATTAAAAGGAAATTTGGGGTTATATGTTTCCCTTGCTAAAAAGAAGGTGGAATTTCCTTTATACCTAGCGCCTACGCTATCGTAAGTCACACCATTGACAGTAATGTCAGCCAGTTCGTAAGTCTTATCATCCACATCCCACCTGGCTTGCAGAATTGAATCATAGCCAGGGTTGTAAAATTCAATATTTATAGAATGAACTTTATAAGGATCGTACAGTTCCTGAGGATATAAAATAGATAATAATACGAATGAAAGTGGCAATGACTTCAGCAAAGTGTTGTTTCCTGACTTAGGTTTGACTTAACCGAATATATTAAACAAGAGCCTCCATATCCTATAATTCGTTTTTCTACCGATCCAGGACCAATTCTTATCAGGCAGGGTAGGCGGAATACTACTTACATTTTTTTCATGCCAATTATTGCTGTAACCTGTCACATCCCAAAGTAAATCAGCTCCATCAAGCCCCGATTCAACAACAATTTTTGCCGGTTCATAGCCATTATTCTGATAATCGTTATCATGAACCCAACAGGCATCAGGTATAGGATCCACATCATACACATAATCTTCTCCGAAAAATAAATCCAATCCTATCACTGCAACACCAAAGGATTGGTTATCATGAAATCTATTGCCCGTTACTTCAACACTATCACCAGCCATGACCATCAAGCCGGTGCCCTGTGGAACATTACTCACGATTGAACCGGGTTCACCGAAATTCACATGATTATTTTTATAGACATAATTATTCACGATCTTGCAGTTTGATGAAACTTTTGATGGGTTATTTGGCAGCAGAAATACCAGTATACCACCCGCATTATCATACACCTCGTTATTCTCAACCAAAACATTTACCGAATTTTCGATCTCAATGCCGGTAACATTGCCATAGGCAACGTTATTACGAACTACAATATCCTTGGATTGACCAACATAAATCCCCGCATCACTGATTCCAGTAACACTGCATTGCTCGATCAAGACACCGACACACTCAACCGGATAGACACCGTAGAGGCCTGTGTTATCACAATGTATATTTCGAAATGTGACTGCCATGGATCGATTCAGCATTAAACCATTGGCTGTATAATCCTTAATCACAAAACCATTGATCTCAATGTTGCTTCCGGTACCTACCGCCGCATCCGGTAACTTATTCTGACCATTCAAAATGGGCCAGGCACCATTTTTCTGTTGGCCCATAATGGTGATATTTGATTTGTCGATCATTAGCGTCTCAGAATACTCCCCGGGTAAGACCATTACTGTATCTCCCGCTTGAGCCATTTCAATCCCATCCTGTATTGTCTGCGACGGATCCACGATTATGCGTTTACCTACACGTTTGAGATTGACTTGCTCTGGTTTCACAAATTCACCCGCATGACCAGCTAATTCGAACGACTGGTTTTCCAATGAAGGCACTACTGACAATCCAGAAGGAACTTTATCTGGAATAACTGGTTTATTCGACTCATCTGTGAGCGCGTGCAAAAATGCGACCATATCCTGCCGTTCATCAGCACTTAGTTCAAACTTGCGGATCTTATCATCCAATGTTGCCGGTTTGAACCCATGAGCTGCGCCGCCGCCGCCGGCATAAAAGTCAATGACCTCATCCAGTGTCTGGAAAGCACCATTATGCATATAAGGTGCCGTCAGAGCTATATTTCTCAGAGTGGGAACTTTGAAGGCGCGTTCATACCCTTTGCCAACAATTTCCGCCCGCCCCAAGTCCGGTTCTTGGTCATTAATATCTGGTACACCAACCACCTTGAAGTCGGGGTTGTTAAAGGTAGGGAAATTGTGACATTCGAAACAGCGTGTTTTTAAGGAACGGAATAAATTCAATCCGCGACGTTCTGATCTGGATAATGCTAAATGATCGCCCTGGGCATATTTATCGAACCGGGAATTGTTGGCGATGATGGTACGCTCAAAAGCAGCAATAGCAAAGGTTACATTTTCAAATGTAAGTGCCGGTCCTGCGCTATAGCCAAACACCTCATTGAATAATTTCACATATTCTGGTACCTGCAGTAATTCCTGTACCAGTTTATCTTTATCCTGGGCCATTTCCTTCATGTCCTGAATTGGGAAAGAGGCCTGATGTTCCAGGTCATCTGCTCGACCATCCCAGAACTGGAGGTGATTATAGGCAGAATTCCAGATTGTGGGTGAACCGCGACGAAGTACTTGCCCGCCCTTACGATCCTGTCCTATACCAGAGCCGCCCTGACCCATAGATAATGCTCTATTATCAGTAAAACCCAGATCCGGATGGTGACAATGAGCACAGGATATGGTATTATCAACGGATAGAATAGGATCGAAATATAACAATCTTCCTAATTTTACTTTCTCTGGAGAAGTAGGGTTATTTCCCCGAATTAGCATGGTTGGATAAGCCCTGTTCAGATTTACAGAAGCAGTAATATTTCCGAAAAAATTATCAATAAAATCATGCTGGGAAATCGTACTATAGGCACCGCCCATATTCTTATCCAGCGCTGAAATGGGGATGATCAATAGCACCAGAAAGATAATGAAAACAATTCCGATGATTTTAATAAGCCGGTTCATTTACAGTGCCCAACCTTTGCGATATTTCTTATCAATATACCGATTGGCCTTATCCAGGTTGGTAAAGCGCATATTGGGGCCATCCCATTGCAAGGTGGTATGTTTATCAGCAACACGGAGCGCAATACAACCAAGCAACATCGTTTCGGTCAGTTTCCCAGCATAATCAAAATTGGATGTGGTCGGAGAGCCTGTCTTGCATGCTGCGATCCATTCTTCCCGGATCCCAGGTGACCTGGGTATTGTTTTTGGCGGTGGATCGAAATCTTTCATTCTGGCCTTCGGAAGCAGTACTGGATCCCGGCCATAAGTACCACAAGATAATTTCCCCTTTGTACCTACAAAAAGAACACCGCCGCCACTATCTCCCATACGCTGTCCATCTTCCAGTTCTTCTGGCCGCAGAGGTCGAAGACCACCATCATACCATACAAGTTTTACCGGAACCATACTTTTACGCGCGGGGAATTGATACGTTACCATAGATGACTGGGGGTAGGTTTCATCATTTATCGGACTTGAACTGGCCTGAACACTAACCGGGTCACCAAGTTTCAACGCCCAGAATGGCTGGTCCATCAAGTGCGCACCCATATCACCCAGAGCACCAGTCCCATAATCAAGCCAACCACGCCAGCTAAATGGCAAATAGGCTGGGTGGTACGGCCGTTTCGGTGCCGGTCCCTGCCATAGATCCCAATCCAATGTGGAAGGTACTACAGGATTTTCTTTTGGGCGATCTATACCCTGTGGCCAAATGGGTCGGTTTGTCCAGACATGCGC
>CAJXWT010000033.1 GCA_913062595.1 uncultured Fidelibacterota bacterium | reverse complement strand
TGGAATCATTGATGTAGGTCACGCCGTTGATCTCAGCAACCGGCTCCAGGCGATGTGGTACACCGCTGAACTGGGACATGGTCGCTTTGATCGTTTTATTGGGAACGCCCATCAAATGGGCGGCTGTAGCCGCTGCCAGGACATTGGCGAGGTTATGTCTCCCCGGTAGGGCTAGCTGGTCCATTTCAATGAGTGTAGCGTGTTCTTTTGTATAAATTTTGGTGCGGTTTGGTTGAAAAATCGCCTCCGGGTGATGGCGTAGGCCGAAGGCGATTTTTCGAGAGATGGACTCCGCGATTTCCTCTACCAAAATAGTGTCATCGGCGTTATATACGATGAAATCTTCTGCTGTCTGCCGGGACCACATGTTCATTTTTGCCGCAATATATTCCTTCATGGATGGATAGCGGTTCAGGTGGTCCGGCGTTATATTGAGAAGTATGGCAATATAGGGTTTGAAGTGCTCGATGAATTCCATTTGAAAACTGGATATTTCCAGGACCCAGACCCGTTTCGGATCTGGATTTTCCAGATCTTCCAGGACCATGGCCGTGAAAGGGATACCGACGTTGCCGGCCAGTACACCATGGAGATCATCGGTCTGGATCATTTCGGCCAGCAGATGGGCAGTCGTGGTTTTACCGTTGCTACCCGTAATGGCCAGGATTGGCGCTTCAGTGAACCAGCTGGAAAATTCGATCTCGCTGACAATAGGTATGCCGTAGGACTGTGCTTTTTGCACTAGTTCTGAATCTTGAGCGATACCGGGCGAGATGATCCACAGATCCGCAGCGTAGATCTGGTCGCTGTGCTGACCCAGCTCACCACTAATGCCCAGAACTATTAAGTCTGTGAGCGTACCTTGCAGTGCCGGGGTATCCTGATTATCGCTCACAAAAACGTCTGCTCCCTGCCGTACAGCCAGTTTCGCCGCCGCTGCACCACTCATAGCCAACCCCAGAATGACAATTTTTTTGCCACGAATTTCTATGGTATCTCGGTCATGGATTTTCATTAGCGTATCTTGAAAGTGGTCAGTGAGAATAAAGCCAGCAGAATGCCGATGATCCAGAAGCGGATCACTACCCGGGATTCCGGCCAGCCCTTGAGTTCATAATGATGGTGGATGGGCGCCATTTTGAATATGCGCTGACCCGTCCCGGTTCGATTTTTTGTCCAGCGGTAATAACTTACCTGCAGCATAACACTCACCGCTTCCCAGACAAAGACGCCGCCGATTATGGCCAATAATAATTCTTTTTTTAACAGCACGGCCAGCGTACCCAGGGCTGCGCCGGTGGAGAGGGATCCGATATCACCCATGAATACTTCCGCCGGACTGGCGTTGAACCATAAGTAGCCGATGCAGGCGCCGGTTATGGCCGCGGTGAAGACAGTTAATTCTCCCGCGCCGGGGAGATAAATAATATTCAGGTAATCTGAAAAGTCCACCCGGCCGCTGATGTAGGCGATCACTGAAAAAACAGAGAAGCAAATGGCCAGCAGTCCGGCCGCCAGGCCATCCAGGCCATCCGTAAGATTCACGGCGTTCGATGTACCCGTGATAACTAGGATGATCATCACTGGATAGAAGATACCTAAATCCAGTTCATAATTCTTGAGGAATGGAATGCTGGTGACCGAGCGAATATTCTCATATTCGGGCGCATTATAAAGCCACAGACTGATCAGGA
The DNA here is from genome assembly GCA_913062595.1 of uncultured Fidelibacterota bacterium. GTDB lineage: Bacteria > Fidelibacterota > Marinisomatia > Marinisomatales > TCS55. The sequence continues at coordinate 23,674 of CAJXWT010000033.1, read as the reverse complement.
TACCCAGCGTTATTTGACCGATCAATTTGTACCTGCCGATCAGTCCTTTTTCAACTTTTTTGACCACTTTCAGGTAATCATCCAGAAAACCGATACCGCCCATCCAGATCACTGCCAACAACATGATCTGAATGAAGGTATTGGATAGATCGGCAAACAGAAGGGTCGGGAGGACCACAGATCCAAGGATTATGATCCCCCCCATAGTTGGCGTGCCCTTCTTACCGAGGTGGGATTCGGGCCCGGATGGGCGTATTTCTTCACCAATTTGGTGATAACGCAGTTTGTGGATAATCCATGGCCCGATGAGGAAGCTTATGAAAAGCGCCGCAAGCGCTGCAGACGCAGACCGAAAGGTGATATACTGTAACAGGTTGAGCGGCGAAAAATGGGTCTTTAGGGGTAGCAGAAGTTCGTAGAGCATTAATTCACCAATGTATCAATAATGGTTTCCATGGCCATGCCCCGGGACCCTTTTACCAAAATTTTGTCACCGTCCTTGATCACGTTTTGCAACGCGGTCTCCAGCTCTTCTTTGGAATCAAAATGGGCATGCTCAGGGCCATCCACCATGGTGGCGTTAGTGGCAATTGTTTCCGTGCCGACTGTATAAACCAGGTCTAGATCTGCTGCGGCGCATTTTTGCCCAACTTTGGTATGCTGATCCTCTGATTGGTCCCCCAGTTCAAACATATCGCCAAATACCAGGATCCGGCGACCGTTGCCGGAAAAGCCGGTTAGGTAATCAATAGCCGCTATGGTTGATTCCAGGTTGGCGTTATAGGTATCATCAATAATGGTCATATTCTTGAATTTTTTTATGGCACAGCGACCCTGCAACGGCTGGAAGGAAGCAACCCGGTCTCGAAACAGATCCCAGGGTACATTCAATGAATCGGCGATAGGGGCACAGGCAATGATATTCTTGGCGAAGGAGAAGTTGCTTGACCCTGTATAAATATCTTCAGCAGCCACCGTCAGAGAGAGGGTACCGTCCGGTTCAGTATGAATATCCGCAGGATAATCACATTCCGCAGTCAACCCAAAGGTGATCGAATTTTTTGGCTGGGTCATTTCTGCGATCCGGGGATCCGTCAGGTTTACAAAAGCCGTACCTTTATCGCTCATGGCCCGGAATAATGCTGCTTTTGTATGGGCCACTTCTTCAATTGATCCAAATCCTTCCAGATGGGCCGGGGCAATATTTGTGATCAGACCATGGGTCGGGTGGGCAATACTGCACAAGGCCCCAATATCGCCGGGCTGGTTGGCGCCCATTTCCAAGATGCTGATCGAATGAGCCTGCATCATCTGGAACAGGGTAAGCGGGAGACCGATGGATGTATTGTAGTTACCCTCCGTGGCGTGCACAGCAAATTGGGCGTTGAAAATATGCCGCAATAATTCTTTTGTGGATGTCTTGCCATTGGATCCGGTTATGGCGATCACAGGTATATCAAACTGACTGCGCCAGTGAGCCGCAACAGCACCGATAGCTTCTACCGGATCATTCACCAATACTTGATACACATCTGTTTCAACAGGGTGGGCCACCATTACGGCTGTCGCGCCATTTTTGATAGCGTTATCAACGAAATCATGACCGTCCACCCGTTCACCGGCAATAGCGATATACAGGTCACCAGACCGACATTCCCGGCTGTCTGTGGAAATTCCACCTACCAGGGGAATGGTATGACCCGTAATCGAACGGAAAACTACTTCAAACTGGGTCGGATCAGGTAAACTAATGCGCATCCCGAAACTCATTAATTATTTCCAGGTCTGAATAGGGAATCTGCTTGCCGTTTATTTCCTGGTAATCCTCACGGCCCTTGCCCAATACGATTACCACATCATTTTCTGCTGTCCCTTCCAGGGCTTTTCGCAGGCCAGTGCCGCGATCATCAAAAACAGCGTATTCTTGTTTACGAAAACCACTGAGAATATCCGCGGTAATCGCGGCCAGTTCTTCTGTACGGGGGTTATCCGGTGTAACATGGCAAAAATCGCCAAATTTTTCCGCACTGGCTGCCATCTGCGCTCTTTTGGTCTTATCCCGGTCACCGCCGCAGCCAAAAACGATATACATACGTCCCGGTTCAACAACGATATCCTTGATCGTACTGAGAACTTTATCATAGGCATCGGACGTATGCGCATAATCAATAAACGCTGTTGCCCCGGAACGCAGCGCAAATGATTCCATACGGCCAGGGATGGATGAACATTGCTTTAATCCATTTTCGATTGCTTCCTGAGTCAAACCCATAGCGCTGCTCACAGCTGTCGCGCAGAGAATATTTTCTGCATTGAACTTGCCGATCAGCGATGAGTCAACCTTATAAGTAATTTTCCCGGCCTGTATTATCCCATGTATCCCCGTCAAGGAAATCTGATAATCCTTGAAAAAAACATCCCCAGTCTCTGCCATGGCGGTGGTCACGACCGGGACAGTACAATTGTCGGAAACCGCCTGACCGTATTCTGTTTCCATATTCACGATGGCTGTTGCCGATGGGGGAAGTGCTGTAAATAATTTTAATTTCGCTTGAAAATAATCATCCATCGTACCATGATAGTCCAGATGCTCTGGCGTTAGATTGGTAAACACTGTATAATTGAAATCCACGTCAGCCACCCGGCTTTGGTCTATGGCGTGAGAACTTGCTTCCATCACAATATGCGTGAATCCATCCTGATGCAGCTCAAATAATACCTTATGCAAAGCGATCGGATCAGGGGTAGTAAGCGTTTTCTCCTGGAGGTAGCCCTCGGCGACTGTACCCAGGGTACCGATCTGGGCAGTTTTACTGCCCGCCGCATTGAGCATGGCGACGATCAGGCCGGCGGTGGTAGTTTTTCCGTTGGTCCCGGTAATGCCGATCACTGTCATATCCCGAGAAGGGTGCCCATAATATTCAGCTGCCGTGAGGGATGCGGCCCGCCGCGGATTGGCAACCTTGATTTGAGGTACAGGTAGTTGGCCTACATCACGGCCATTGGTAATTACGGCCGCGGCGCCATTAGCGATGGCCTGCGGTATAAAATCATGCCCATCTGAATTGGTACCATGAATGGCAATATAAAGATGACCTGGGTTTACCTGCGCCGAATGGGTGGTAATGCCGTGAATAAGCACGGCCGGCACATCGTTTTCCGGACTAATTCCCTTTACTAACTGATCCAGTGTTCGATTCATTGCAATCCTATAATGCATATAGACCCCGCTGCCAGGAATGTTCCAGGTTTTGGGCTTTGCCATTGTACTTGACCGGAACCGCTGAATTTTGTCTGATAGCCAAATTGACGGAGAACTATCTTGGCCTGCAGCAAACTCATGCCGCGCACATCCGGAACCGCATTTTCATTTTGTGCGATTTGAGTAAAAACTGCCCGGGTTGAAAGACTCTTTGGGAACAGGTCTGCTTTTTCCGGCTCATTGCGATACGCATCCACCATCAGTAGCGGTTCCTCTTTATCTTTGTATTTGTCTTTTAGGATCTGGATCGAGTCGTCCATATTGATGATCCGTTTGATTACCCTGCGGAAAATTGGCGCCGCCCCAATGCCACCCCAATGCAATCCATAGCGCGGTTCATTAAGTACAAGAACACCGACGATCTGAGGATTTTCCGCTGGAAAGAATCCAGCGAAATTGGAAATATATTTACTGGCGGAATATTCACCATCAATAAACTTTTCTGCTGTACCAGTTTTACCGGCAATGGACCAGCCTGGTATACGGGCGCTGGTTCCCGTACCCGTCTCCACGACTTGGATCAGCATTGCCGTAAGATCTTTCATGACACTTGGTTCAGAGATCTTCCGCAGAACTTCAGGTTCTTCTCTGTAGATAGGTTTTCCAGTATTATTAACGATCTGGCTAACCAAGCGCGGTTTCATTAAGAATCCGCCATTCGCTATGGCTGAATAGGCCATGGCCAACTGCAGCGTTGTAACCGCGACTTCCTGACCGATTGTTACCGATGCAAGGGAGAACCCACTCCAGCTTTCCAGACGGCGGAGCGTACCGGCGGATTCACCGGCGAAACTGATATGGGTCGGCATCCCAAATCCAAAATCACGGCAGGTGCGGTACAGTCGATTGGGACCGATTCTTTCAGCAATCTTGATCATGCCAACATTACTGGAATTCTCGATGATCTGGGGGAAGGTCAGCAGGCCATAATCCTCATGATCGTTCACTACTTGACCGGCAAAGGTGTATTGTCCGTTTTCACAAAAGAATTCTTCCTGCAAGTTGACCAGATCGTGTTTTAGGGCTGCAGCTGCAGCGACAAACTTGAATGTTGATCCTGGTTCAAATTGATCTGTTAACACCCGGTTTTTATGGGTCTCCATGGGGAATTTAGCAGGGTAGTTCGCGTCAAAATCCGGTATGGAGACCATGGCCAGGATGGCCCCGGTCTGTGGATTCATCAGAATACCCATGGCAGAGATGGCCGATGTTTCATCAATTCTGCGCCGTAATTCTTCATGGAGTACCACTTGGTAATCCAGATCGATGGTCAGCTGGATATTGCTGCCATCCAGTGGTCTTTTTTTTGGAAACCTGTTATTGGGTAGCACCTTACCCTTGCCGCTCAATTGACGCACTACCCATCCAGCCGTTCCTGTAAGATATTGATCAAATTCTTGCTCCAAGCCGGTTAAGCCATGGTTATCTGGATCGGTATAGCCAATCAATTGTGCGCTAATATTGCCGTTAGGGTAGAAGCGGTGCGAATCGCGTTCAACAATGAGGCCAGCGGGTAAATCTTCCAGAAATCCCTGGCAGTCATCCCGATTTATATTGCGTTCCAGGTAGGTGAAATTTTGATTCTTGGTTAGTTTTTGATTGTAATAATCTGGCGATCGGCCAAAATAATTGCTCATACTATTTGCTAATGTTTTCGGATCGCTAATCTTGGTCGGGTAGGTAGCAAATGAATATTTAATGATATTGCGGGTCAGCGGCTTGTTGTTCCGATCATAAATATTCCCCCGTACTGCAGGAATGGGAATTTGCGCCTGGGCCTGCATGAATCCTTGCTCACGGTATTTGGATCCGTCCAGTATTTGTACTTGAAAAAGGCGCATGGAAAGCCCAAACCAGGCCAGGACTATCGCTGATACCACCACCACCACCCGTGAACGGTATTTCAGGTAATTTTTGGTCATTTATTCAGCGCCAGGTTGCCCGGCTCGATGTATACAGAAATTGTTTCCGGAGATGCGAATACCATCCCCAGATCTTTTCGTGCGGTTTCGGTGATGCGATCTACCCGCTCCAGCAGCGCAATATCATTTTGCAGTTCCTTTATGCTGTTATTTAGTTCATCCAGAGTTGCCTTCTGTACTTCGATGGCTACCAGCGTTTCATCAATTTCCGTGTAGACCCATAAATAGCCAATCAGACCCATGATCGACATAATGGTGATGCCGAAAAAGGTTAGCGTTTGAATGAATTCCTTGTGCTTTCTGGCGTTGCGTTTGCTCCGTCTTCTCATAAGGCCATCTTTACGGCTGCACGGAGCTTTGCACTCCCAGCCCGACGATTAATTCTTCTTTCTTCTGCTGCAGCTGTAATCGGTCTTTTCGTTAGAATATCCAATGTTCCTCCGCTTGCTAATTCTTTGAAACTGTGCTTTACCAATCGATCCTCCAGTGAGTGATAGCTGATGATTACTATCCGTCCGCCAGGATGTAAAAAATCAATAAATTTGGTCAGGAATTGCTGCAGGATATCCAGTTCTCCGTTAACGGCAATTCGCAAGGCCTGGAATATGCGGGCGAAAGTACGATCACGATGATTGGGCGGGGTACAGCGCCGGATTGCTTCCCGTAGATCAGCGATGGTATTCATTGCTGTCATTTCCTTGATGGATTTTGCGATGAAGGAAGCCAATCGTTCTTCACCGTATTCCTTGAATATCTGGGCCAGGCTGTCCTGGTCTGCCTGGTCTATAAGTTTGCCAGCACCGCTACCGTTACTCTGGTCGAAACGCATATCTAGCGGACCCTCAGAGCGATACGAAAAGCCGCGGTTTTTGGAACCGAGCTGCAGGGAAGACAGGCCCAGGTCAAGCAGTATCCCATGGACAGCAGAAAGCCCTTCTGCTGCAAGAATTTTATCGATGTTATCGTATGAATTATGATGTAAGGACAGGAAGGACGAAGAGGTCTTGAGATTCTGTTTGCAGATATCCAATGCCTCTTCGTCCCGATCAATCCCGACGACCTTCCCGCCGTCGGTCAGTTCTTTTAGAACTGGTGTGGCGTGCCCTCCCGGGCCGATTGTCCCGTCCAGGTAGATCCCGTCTGGTTGTATAGCGAGGTACGACAGGACCTCCGTAATCATCACAGGAATATGGGTTAGGCCTGAATCCTGTGATAGATGCTGGTTCATTAAATAATGATCTTTTCAGCAAGATCATCATAGGCAGTGGAATCAATTTTCATGTTTTTCTTATCGATTTCTTTTAATCGCTCCGGGTTCCAAATCTCAATTTTGTTGACCATACCAATAATCAGGGTTTTCTTATCTAGTCCGGCATAATTGATTAGGTTGGTTGTCAACTGAATACGCCCCTGTCCATCATAGATGAGGGGTGTAGCATAGCGGACTGTATTCCGTACAAATGTTCTATTGATTGCTGACAGGGAGGATAGATTCTTCAAATCATTCTCGATTTTTTGCCAGACGACAACCGGATATACCCACACACAGGGATCCATACCCCGGGTAATGACGAACGTGTCTTCATTGTCCGCTGACAATACCTTGCGAAATTTTGCAGGGATATTGACCCGGCCCTTGGTATCAACCGTATACGAAAATTCCCCGGTAAATGTGTTTAAATTTGTAGTCATTATGCTCTAAGTAAAAGGTATTATTACCCACAACTACCCACAATCTATCTACAATGAGGTTTTTTGTCAATATATTTTTCCAATTGAAGCTTGTGGAATTGGCAGGGTATTAACGAGAAACCCTGGAGAATGAACTAGTGGGTAATTGTGTGGATTATTTTAGTTTTGGGGCACGTAGTGCTGTACGGTTACCGTTTTCGCACTGCCGTCGAGGGTGATTTTTGCTGGGTGCGGAGTGGATTCTAAGTAAGGAACCAGTTGACCGCTCCAGTAAAGGTCTACATTTGTAGTTGGATTGATCAGGATATCAAACCTTTCCACGAAACGAAAGTTATCCTGTTGGCCGTTATGCAATATATTCTCAATCGGTAAAGCTGAATCTGTTTCTGTGCGGAACCAGACTTGTGCTTTTCGGGAAACAATTTTGGCCAGGTACGGCGGGTCCACATCCAGCGAACCAGTGTTTGTTTTATCGATGACGAAATCATTGATCAATTCAATATCAGTGATCGGCTCTACAGTGGACTCTACAACGGCATTATTGCCGGAAACCTGGGGCGGCTGCTCTGACACAATTTGTTTGATGATGTAAATGCTGAATATTAACAGAATAATCATGGCTGCACCCTTCACCCAATCGGAACGCATCTCATGGGGAGGATGATCCATCGCTATTGTTTCGGTGCCTTCATCCGATTCACCATTTTCTTCAACTGGTATTTCTTCTGCCGCAATGGGGAGGGCTTCTGGTTCTTCATCGCCAAGTAATATGTTCATTTGACGCAGCGCATCCACTGGGTCAGCCCCTATTTCAACACAGTAGGCTTTGAGGAATAATCGGATATACGTACTGGGCAGCACTTCAAATTTGCCGCTTTCAATTGCTTTCAAGAACTCTAAATTAATTTTGGTCCTCTTTTCGATTTCCGCCAAGTCAATCTTTTGTTCACGCCGCAGCGCTTTGAGTTTTTTATGTAAGTCGCTCATAGGATCGAAATTTACCGGCTGAAATTAACCGCCGATATCATTTTGAAAAACTAATTTATCCAAACTTGTTAATGTGCTCCCAAAAATTGGCCAGGGGCAGGCCCATGACATTATAAAAGCAACCGTCGATATGTTTAACAAATACGGCAAACCAATCTTGAATACCGTAGCTTCCTGCTTTATCAAAAGGTTTGTAAGTATTTATATAATAGTTTATATCGCTATCACTTAATGTATTAAATGTTACGTTTGTTACCTCATGGAAAGTTTCATCAAGATTCTTATCCCGCAATTGTAGTGCTACGCCGGTGATTACCTGATGGGTGTTGCCTGAGAGGGTAGACAGCATATTGAAGCTGTCCTCATGATCTTTTGGTTTTCCGAGTATTCGACCATCAAACACAACAATCGTATCTGCTCCAATGACCAGTTGGTCTGGATAGTCCACGGCAACAGCATGTGCTTTTTCGCGGGCAAAGTGCTCGGCCAGTTGATCCGGCGGCAGATCAATAGAGATATCCTCATCTATACCGCTGATTATTACAGCAAAATCCAAGCCAATTTGATGCAGCAGCGCTTGGCGGCGAGGTGATTTCGAAGCTAGTATTATTTGTCCAAATGATAGCATTATTGAATGTTACTGATATTTGGCAATTTTGCCAATGGTGGAAACACTTTCATTATCATTGGTTGCCTTGACCCGATAAAGATACACACCATTGGCCAGGATATCCCCATATTCGTCCCGCCCATCCCAGTTGATGAAATTGTACCCGGCGTTTACTGATTGTGGACCGATCCGGCGGATCCTCCTGCCACCGAGGGTGTAGATGTTAACTGATATTTCTGCGGTTAAACTAATTTCGAAACTAAATTGGGTTTCCGATACAAATGGATTCGGAAAATTAAACACATTGAATAATCGCAGGCCTTGATCATCCGTAATGTACAGTTTGATTGTTAGTTCTGCAGGATTATTGGCATTATCCCAGACTTTTACATGCATTTCTACCTCTTCATTATTTGCAAGATCGGCAAGGGCAATTTTACCTGTGGTTATGCTATTCTCATCATAGAGAAATAAATGGGTAATATCACTTTCTACTGCGGCAACAAGATCAGTGATCAGTATTTCGTGTCCGACTTCACCGGTGAGATTTATTCCCAGTGGATCAGATAGTCGCAGGTATAATGTTTCATTTGCGGAAAGATGATCGCCGCTGCGAATCTGCCGTCCGGTTTCGTTTTCAAAGGAAATAATTGGCCCTACAATATCCGGAACAGGGTCACCGCCGGCCAAAGCTATATTATCCAATGTGCCCAACGCTTCCTGAGTCGGATCACCTTCAAAGACCATATAGACATTTATTGTTCCCGTAGCATCGGAATAAGATATATCCTTGGGTACCCGCAGCAGCGTACTGAAAGCACTGCCGCTGAATGAAAATTGACCTTTGAACAACGTTCCTCCGGGCAAGGTATAGCTTAATTCTTGCTCAGTTGAATTAATAATATATTCTCGCGTCACCGGCCGTTCCGCATCACGGAGCGCAATGAAACCCAGGCCCGATCCGCCGCTAATGATATTTTGTGTGCCGCTGACTCTTGCGGTATCCAGGGTGCGTAGTGTATCGGGACTTATATTGGTGAGGGATACTGTCTGGTGCGGCAGGGCCAAGGGCATGCCGGGATCGCCAAACAAGTGAAAAAGTTCTCCGCTGGGTGAACCGTCTTTTACCGCCTGCATGATCACACCGACAGGTTCAGTTGTGACGGCACCATCAGGAAAAATTGACTTGAAAATTTCGCGGGTGAAATAGGCATTACTACTTACAGTTATAAGCCTGCTAGTGGATATAACAGCACTGGCGCCATTATTTCCCATACGAATTATTTCTTCAGAAAACGCCTCTGTTTCAATTTCATCGAAATGGCCCCAGGAACAGGTACCTGCGATCCATAATGGTAGCTTATTTCCCGTCTGAATACTATTCAGATCGTCATCCTGGTATAACAGCCGTTCCTGAGCCCATTGGTGGGCCGAGCCATGGCCAATATAGTTGATGATTGCTGTACCTTCCGTAAGGATATCCAGCAGTGCCTGGGTGGCATCCGGCTTAACAACGCCGTATAAAGAGGCATTACTGACTTCTGGAAATTCCATCATATACAATTTTCGAATTTCGACACCGGGAGCTATAAAGCCGGCTATGATTTCTGAATTTTGGGTATGACTTTTTCCGGTAGCAATTGACCCATGAACCGGCTCGGGCCGCGCCGCGTCGTCTGCCACCAGTGTAACACGCTGTCGCCATAGACCATAATCAGGATCTGTTTCATACTGGATGATCTTATCAACAAAGACAGCAACATCCGTCACCGATTTCGCAGGATAACGACCTATTGCTATATCAGGTATTAACCCATTAAATGCCGCTAAACGATCATCAGCCGCACGATGATTAAAGCCATTACCTATTTCTATCGTAGGCACTTGGATACTAGATTGCTGGGTTATATTGCGGTAATCATAGTCTGCATCACCCATGAGCAGGACGCTGTATGGATTCGGTTCGGACCAGTTTTCCTGGGTCCATTGAATAAAATACCGAATGGCAACAGGGTCAGCGTTTCCACCGGAGAATTCATCATAAATCTGGTCTAAATCGATATAACGCGAGCTGACCCGATGGGTTACAAGCGGCGCAGTTACCGTAGAAAAAACCGGGGGTCCGATCACTAGATGAGCCACACCAGATGCATTGTTTCGTAGTTCTGAAAAAGATTGGTTTTCTATTAAAGTCACCGTGCTGATCATGTCTAGTTGAGACACCGTAAATGCACAATAGCGGGCCAGTGTATCTTGCGGCAGATCCACATCGAAACGGTAACCGGAATTATCATTGCTAAGGGTCACTGCTCTCGGTACAGCAATATTGGTAATGTCCCAGATCGTAATTTCAGATTCTGCTGTGATGCGAAATGTGGTGGCATTGCTGTGAATTGGTGCGAAAAATTCGTAGGGCAGTCCTTGATCATCCAGGTTACGGCCGTAATTGCCGGTGAGATAATCAAAATGTGGCTGGGAATAACTGTTGGTTGATTCATTATCGATAATGAATATATTAATCCCATTATTCAAGCGGTTGCCGGAAAAGGTGAAGGTTACTTCACTTTTGGTTAATCCTGTCCACGAATTAGTTGTTTGCAGGGCGTCTCTCGAGTCATGGTAAATTTTCAGCAAATGCGCTGGATTCGCCTGGGCGTCGATTGATGAGGAGTTACCCAGAAAACCTATGGTTACATGCACATCCACCAACGGGTTGGGGGAATCCATAGTTGTTACAGCTGTGTGGGAACTGCCATTCATGATCGCAGCTCCTGCCCAGGCCATGCCACCAGCGAATGGATTGATCAGATCGGTTTCGACGTAGAAGGGAGATATACCATAATCCATCGTTATTGCGGTGCTCGTTACCGGTTCAATGGAGGCAACGCGTTTCCCTTGCAGTGTATTGTCATCCGGGATCAATAGCCAGTAGGTATTCTCTGTGAAATAAAGATTTTGATGATTACTGATATCCAAGCCGTTATGGTCAATGCCGCTGGACCCGCGACCGTAGAAAATGAGTCGATCTTCATTATCAAGTACCTCGTCACTTTCACCCTCAAACTGAACGGCAATTTCGACCAGATTAACTGGGATTGACCGATAGGTTATGGAGCCGGTGATCTCACTGCTGCGATCGCGACCCATATTGGAGCCCGTGAATACCATGAAACTGCGGGGGTCTCGCTCAGTCAGGTTAGCCCCACTGGCTGTAATAGCGCTGGCCGGGAGTGCAGTGATTCCGTCACTGCTGACAGTGAAGCGCAGCCACTGACCAGCCGGCAAACTGGAACGCTGAAGTTTTTGACGATGGCTGGGCTGCAGCCAGTGCTTTGCGATGGGCCAATTCACCACACGGTGCTTCAGTAATCTGGCCTGCCTATTGTTTGGTACAACTTGCTGTGCAGGTGCATTGGTGAAGCGACAGATGATCAAGATCTGCTCAAAAAAGTAGTTCTCATCTGCAGTAGGGTCAATTTCCAGTGTCGCCACATGTAGATTTTGCAGCCGCTGGCTTTGAATCCAGCGTATACCGTCACCTCCTGGCACTTTCCAATTCCGGGGCAAATTTCGTTTGTTCTCAGATCGGATGTCCAGGTCAGGGTAATCTGCTGTCGGTGTACCAATCAGCAGATGAATCGGTTTGAGATCATCTTCTGATCCGGGAACTATATCAATGCGCAGGATGAGCTGCTGTCCGGTTGATTCCGTAATGGTATAATCAATACCAGCCTGGGCACTTGCTATAAACAGGATTGGTAAAATTCTTTTAAATAGCGGCAGCATTGCTGGGTGAATTTAGAACCAATGGTTGGTATTGAGTTTGAATTATGACGATTTAATGATGTATGTTTTATGCGGGATTTATTACGAAAATTAATTATTTCAGTTCCATATAATTCTAGCGGGAGAATGAATTAGTTGTTTGATTTGCCCATGATCGAATTGGTGTACAGCCAGTTGACCGATCGTGTTGATGCAGCGAAAAAAGTTTTGCAACGTCCCTTGACCATGGCGGAAAAGGTGTTGTACAGTCACGGCTATGATCCCCAGATTAACGAAGAATTCAGACGCGGGGAATCATATGTAGAATTTTCTCCGGACCGGGTCGCAATGCAGGATGCTACAGCACAGATGGCCTTGTTGCAATTTATGATGGCCGAGAAGGATAAGGTGGCGGCACCCACCACTGTTCATTGCGATCACCTGATCCAGGCCAAGGTCAACGCTAGTACAGATTTATCTGTTGCCAAGGATATCAATGGGGAGGTGTATGATTTTTTAGAATCCATTTCGAATAAATATGGGATCGGGTTCTGGAAACCGGGCGCCGGTATCATTCACCAGGTCATTCTTGAAAATTACGCTTTCCCCGGGGGTATGATGATTGGTACGGATAGTCACACCGTAAATGCCGGTGGACTGGGGATGGTTGCCATTGGTGTTGGCGGAGCGGATGCAGTAGATGTTATGGCCGATATGCCCTGGGAATTATTGTTCCCCAGGCTGATCGGCGTCAAGCTTACTGGGGAATTAAATGGTTGGGCATCTGCTAAAGATGTTATCCTGAAAGTGGCCGGAATTCTTACTGTAGAAGGCGGTACGGGTGCCATTTTGGAGTATTTTGGTCCTGGCGCCGAAAAACTATCCTGTACAGGTAAGGGTACAATTTGCAATATGGGTGCTGAAATAGGTGCCACGGCATCGCTTTTTGGCTTCGATGAAAACATGGTCAAATACCTAAACGCTACCGGGCGGACTGAGTTAGCAGACCGGGCCAGTGTGATTGCTGACTATTTACGGGCAGATCCGGACGTGCATGCAAATCCTGATGTTTACTTTGACCAGATAGTAGAAATCAATTTGTCAGAACTGGAACCGCACCTAAACGGACCTTTTACACCTGATCGAGCTACTCCGGTTTCGCAGATGGCGGCAGCAGCTAAAACTAACGGCTGGCCCACCAAGATCGAAGTTAGCCTCATCGGTTCCTGTACCAATTCTTCCTATGAGGATATTTCTAGGTCTGCATCCATTGCCAAACAGGCTGTTGATAAACAGCTCAAGGTCAAAAGTGACTTTACCATAACACCGGGAAGTGAACAGGTACGCTACACCGTGGAAAGGGATGGCTATTTGGATGTGTTTGAGGAAATTGGTGGTGTAGTCCTGGCTAATGCCTGTGGACCGTGTATTGGTCAGTGGGCCCGTCACAGTGATGACCCCCAGCGCAAAAATACCATCGTAACGTCCTTTAACCGCAATTTTGCCAAGCGCAATGACGGTAATCCCAATACCCATGCGTTTGTGGGCTCACCAGAACTGGTCACAGCGCTTGCTATTGCCGGTGATCTGACTTTCAACCCCTTGGAAGATACGCTGGTGAACGCTGTGGCAGAGGAAGTAAAACTGGATCCACCGGTTGGAGTAGATCTGCCGCAGAACGGATTTGCAGTAGAGGAATTGGGCTATCAGGCCGCAGCTGAAGATGGCAGTACTACGGAAGTGATCGTAAACCCCGATTCTGAACGACTACAACTACTCACTCCTTTTAAACCGTGGACGGGCGAGAATTTAACGGGCTTAAAGTTGCTCATAAAAGCACAGGGTAAATGCACTACAGATCATATTTCCATGGCGGGTACATGGCTGCGGTTCCGTGGCCATCTGGATAATATTTCCGATAATATGCTTACCGGTGCAGTGAATTTTTTCAATGGTGAGACCAATGCAGTCAAAAATCAGCTCACGGAAGAATATGGTCCCGTACCAGAAGTCCAGCGGAATTATAAAAAGAATGGAATCCCGACGATTGTAGTGGGTGATGAAAATTATGGGGAAGGTTCTTCCCGTGAACATGCCGCCATGGAACCCCGACATCTGGGTGTCCGGGCCATTCTCGCTAAATCGTTTGCCAGAATTCACGAGACCAACCTGAAAAAACAAGGCATGCTGGCGTTGACTTTTGTAAATAAATTAGATTATGACAAGATTTTGGAAGATGATACTTTTGCATTTATGGATCTCGCTGAATTTCAAACCGGAAAAATAGTAAAGATAAAAATTACACATAACGATGGAAGTGTTGATATTGTTGAATGTAATCATACGTATAATGAAGTACATATTGCCTGGTTCAGGGCTGGATCTGCTCTGAATCTCATTCGTGAAAGTCATGGGTAAATCATGCTGAGAGTTCTTGTTTCTGATCCCGTTGCCGATTCCGGTATTGCTGTTCTGAAGGATGCTGGTCTGGAAATTGTGTATGAACCTGAAGCGGATAAAGCTGCCCTTTTGAAGATTGTACCCAACGTTGATGGTTGGATCATCCGCAGTGGCACAACTATTGATCAAGACTTGATTGAAGCAGCAGATAAACTGCGTGCCATCGGCCGGGCCGGTGTTGGCGTTGACAATATCGATATTCCAGCGGCAACTCAAAAAGGTATCGTTGTAATGAATACGCCCGATGTCAATACAGTTTCAGCTGCAGAACATACCGTCGGTATAATGCTTGCTTTAGCGCGCAATATTTCCATCGGTCACCAGGGATTAAATATTGGAGAATGGAATCGCCATACTCTTGTAGGTACGGAACTTAGAAATAAAATAATTGGTATCGTTGGGTTGGGAAAGATTGGCCGCGAAGTAATGAGCCGCTGTTTGTCATTTGGCATGCGCATTCTGGGCTACGATCCCTACATCACTGAAAATCTCTTTAGTGCTGATGAAATTACCCTTACGGATCTTGATACATTAACCAGAGAATCAGATTTTATTACCCTGCATGTACCCATGCTTGATTCAACCCGCAACCTGTTCGATCTGGAACGCTTGCAGAAGATGAAACCTACGGCCCGGATCATTAATGTGGCCCGGGGAGGTATCATTAATGAGAACGATCTGGCCACCGCCATCCAAGATGGTGTCATAGCCGGAGCGGCGGTGGACGTATTTGTGGATGAGCCTATTAACAAGGATCATCCTCTGGTCAACCTTGAGAATGTTTTGCTCACCCCTCACCTTGGTGCGTCGACGAAAGAAGCAA
This sequence comes from uncultured Fidelibacterota bacterium, assembly GCA_913062595.1. Taxonomy (GTDB): domain Bacteria; phylum Fidelibacterota; class Marinisomatia; order Marinisomatales; family TCS55. The sequence goes on along the minus strand of CAJXWT010000033.1, from coordinate 8,153 downwards.
AGGAAGGTGTATCCGTCACCATCTGCGAAATGGTTCGTGATTATCTGGTGAATAATAAGCTTTCCAGCGCGCTCAACATACCGATCAGTGATATGACGATGTTAAAACAGCTTCAGGCCCATTTAGACTTAACGGAAAAAATGGGTATTATCCAGGGGCAATTGGCCCAGGGTGCCATCGAAAAAGTTCATATGGAAGTTCAAGGCTCTTTTGATGATTTTAAACCATTGATTTTGGCCTTTATAAAAGGACTATTGACCGATCGTATTCCTGATCGAGTTAATTTCATCAATGCAGAATTCCTGGCCAAGGAACGGGGTATTGTTATTGAATACGGTGCCACCAATGAAGAAAGTGCCTATACGAACCTGATCCAAACCAAGGTCACAACGAAAAACCAGGAAAATTCCATTACCGGAAGTGTGTTTGATGGGAATCAATTGCGTTTGGTCAACATTCTAGGCTATGAAATGGACCTGAATCCTACGGGCAACATGTTGTTTGTCAAAAATAAGGATGTACCCGGTGTGATTGGAAAAGTCGGTACATTGCTTGGCAAGCACGAGATCAATATTGGGGCCTACCTGTTAAGCAATGATGCACATCAGGATGAAGCATTTGCCGCAATCCGGCTGGATAGTCAAGCGTCTGCTGATGTACTGGACTTACTTATGGAAATCCCTGAAATTATTTCATTACAACAACTACATTGTTAGGCGCACCATTAATACCACTTAAACCATGAGAATTAAGGGGCAAAACCCCATTCATATTGCTGGATCAGGCATCGCTGGTATGACTGCAGCAATCAACCTATCAACGCGCGGTAAAACGGTCATTATCCATGAAAAGCAGGATCGTATCGGCGGCGCAAGAGATGGGGATTTCGAAGGCTTGGAAAACTGGATCTTCACCCATACAGTACCTGAATTTTTCAGCAAATGCGGGGTTGATTTCAAAGCGTTGATGGCAACACCAATATTCGACTTCAACGTTCACTTGCAAGGCCTAGATCAGATAAGGGTCACATCTCCAGAACCATTTTTCTATATTGTTTCCCGAGGGACAGCAAACGCCTCTATTGACAATTATATGGCCAACATATGCCGTGCAAATAACGTGCAGTTCAATTTTGGGAAAGCGCTGGCCCGGGAAGATGCCGATATTTACGCAGCGGGCATGGGACGGGCAGCAGCATTTATCCGAGGAGCTGCCATCAGAACGGACCAGCCAGATCAGGTCCATTTACTGCTTGGCAAGGCTTTCGCTCCCAGCGGATATGCGTACCTCATAATCAACGGTGGTTGTGGTACTATCGCTACGGCATACAAGAAGGATAGCAGTAAAGCTGATCCACTGCTGGCCAGTATTGATTATTTCCAGGATATTGGACTCGACTTTACCCTTGAGAAACGATTTGCGAGTCGCGGCAGTTTCCACCTGTCGCGGTTCTGGCAGCGGTCACGGACCGTAATGATTGGGGAGGCCGGTGGCTATCAAGATTATTTATTTGGTTTTGGTATGCGCATGGCGATGTATTCCGGCTTAGCTGCCGTTCATAAACTGTGTGGTGAATATTCTCTTGCCCGCCTCCTCCTCCGTGAATTGAACTTAAAACGGAAAATATCTTTTGCTAACCGCGCCCTTTATGAGCAATTATCTCCAGCCAGTGTGCGCTATTGGGTCGAACGATTCCACGCCAGCAAAGCCCCCCTAAATATTCTACGGAGAGCCTATGATTGGAACTGGAGAAAGTTAGTGCAATCCAATAACATTAGAGACCATTATGCGGTACGCTTTTCTTAGAGGACTACAGGTATTTGGGATGGTCGTGATCATTTCTGGTCTCACAACAGGTATACGCATGCGCAATATGGGCATAGAACTATCCGCGCTGGTCATTGGTGCGGGGATCTTTTTCGCGGCAAATTTGTTTCTGGATAAAAGCAATTAATTATGAATCATAACCAGCGACTAGTAATTTCAATCAAAGGGGAACAGGTATTATGACCAAACTTTGGAATGATCTGAAAAAAAATATGAAAGATTGGAGTACCGCTGCTGTAGAGAAAGCGGAAGAGGTCAGCAAGATAGCAGTTGCAAAAACAGAGGAACTCACCAAAATCAGTAAGATCAAGATTGAGGAACACCAGTTACAGCGCGAACTATCGAAAAATTACGAAGACATGGGGCGTATGGTGACTAGACATGCCAAAGATGATAATATGGTGAATTTTTCTGGTAATCAGGAATTTTTCAACCTCGTTGAAAAAATTGACAAGATTCAAGCAGAAATTAATACCAAGGGAGCAGCCATCCAGCGCATTAAAGATGAATACGACCTGACGGATACAGATGTGAGCGCTGCCGTTAGTGAAGCGGAAGCAAACCTGCATACAGATGAGAATCAAACCGATTTTGAAACGACAGTAGAGACTGCTCCTGGGGAGGCATCTGAAGGAGATCCAAAAGAAGAATAGATACCTGCTTGGCGAACCGTCCTGAAATAGGTAATAAACGTTCCCTTGTATTATACCTCGGGGAGATTAAAAACCTCGAACCCCTTGATTCAAAAGAAGAAATAACACTGGCCCAGCAGGCCAAGAAAGGCGAATTAAAGGCCTTTAATAAACTGGTAACGCACAATTTGCGCTTCGTCGTTGCCGTAGCGAAAAAATTCCAAGGGCAGGGCCTCCCTTTCGAGGACCTGATCAATGAAGGCAATCTGGGGTTGATCAAGGCTGTTGATCGTTTCGATGAAACACGTGGCTTCCGGTTTATTTCATATGCTGTATGGTGGATTACCCAGAGTATCCGTCAAGCAATTCAAAAAACTGGACGTGTAATTAGATTGCCTGCTCACGTACGTGATTCGATGGGGAAATTGTATCGTCAATCTCTGGAATTGGAGCAGAATATTGAAAGAGAGCCAACGGCGGAAGAACTTGCCGAAATAACGCAGACATCACCGGAGTGGGTGGATGACCTGATCAGGATTTTTAGTGAACCGGTGTCCCTTGATGAGCCTATCGGAGATTCAGAAACTGCGTTGTTACAACTTATGGCTTCAAACGATCCCCGACCAGAAGCAACGCTGATGAAGAAGAGCCTGGAAAAGGAAATCTTGACCGTGGTGCACACACTGGACGAACGGGAAAAAATAGTTATTACACATTATTTTGGTATTGGAGGCAGCGAACAGAAAAATTTGCAGGAAATCGCCAATGAACTGGAACTTACGGGCGAACGTATTCGTCAGATCAAGGACCTCGCCCTGCAGCGCTTACGCCACGTCACGCGCTCACAATTACTTAAGATTTATATTGGCTAAACATTATTGTAAAAGATCATTCATAGAAGAATTGAAAAAACTTTGTAAAAATGGTTTGGATCGATGTAAAATTGCTCAGCACAATCCTATGAATGTCCTAAGCAATGCTTAAAAGACGTAAGAAAAGAGTGGGTGAGGACCACCGCTACATCTTCATCTCCCATCATGACGAGGGTGTTGGGCAGTGGGATTTCTCCAAACGGCAATTGCTGGCCATTGTCGGCCTGTGTATTGCCATCGTTGGTAGTGGTTTATTTTTTACAACAGACTATCTGACCAAAGTTTTATATCAGGCAAAATTGAAGAGCCTGAAGCGTAATTATAATCAACTGTCCCTGACGCTGACTGACTTGCAGCGGCAAATGGATCTGTTATCCACACATGTGGTTGACATTGAGGAAAAGGACCGCGCACTCCGCACCTATGCAAATTTGCCACAGATCGATAAGGATGTTCGCAAGTTGGGTATTGGAGGCATGGAGGTCGCAAAACCCGTAAAATTGGATAATGTTTCGCCCAATGCGGAAAGCAAGCTTCTGGAACTGGAAATGAATGTGGATATGCTGACCCGGAAGGTAAAACTGGAGTTGGCTAGTTACTCGGAAATATATAATAAAGTTATCAAGGAATCAGACCGCGTGAAGTCTATGCCATCGATTCGGCCGGTTCAGGGTGGGTATTTGAACTCTGGTTTCGGTTATCGCAATGATCCATTCACCCAAAAACCGCGTTTTCATTATGGGCAGGATATTACAGTATCATCCGGTTCAAAAGTGTATGCACCAGCAGATGGTGTGGTCAAATATGCAGCGCGGCAGAGTGGTTTTGGTAAGGTCATTAAAATTGGCCACGGCTATGGCTATCGGTCGATATTTGCGCACCTGTCAAAATTTCATGTAAAGTGGGGACAAAAAGTAAAGCGGGGCGATCTGATCGGTCAAACGGGAAATACTGGTCGTTCAGCGGGACCCCATTTGCATTATGAAATTCACCGGAATGGTGTCCCCCAAAACCCATTGGATTATTTTTTCAGTGGGTATATCAAATAATATCCAGTATATAGTTCGCATACCCCGGAGTTTCATTTTTAAGGATACAGGCGATGGGTAAATCTTATTACATGGAGACCTATGGCTGCCAGATGAATGTGGCCGATTCGGAGTTGATCGCCGGGATGTTGCACAAGCAAGGCTATGTTGTCAGTAAATCCATGGATAACGCAGACGCAATTTTTGTGAATACCTGCGCAATCCGGGAACATGCGGAAGAAAAGGTACATTCCCGACTGGGAGTATATTCGCGGATCAAACAAAATAGACCGGAGGTCATCATTGGTGTTCTGGGGTGTATGGCCCAGCACCTGAAAGATGAAATTCTGGAATCCAAACCATACGTAGACATTATCCTGGGACCGGATTCTTACAGAAAACTACCGGAATTGCTCGACCGGGATATTGAAAATACAAACAGCCTGGTTGATACGAAGTTATCCCGTTTTGAGGTTTATGATAACCTTTTCCCGAGTCGACAGGAGGGTATCAATGCCTGGGTGTCCATTATGCGTGGTTGCGACAAATTCTGTACGTTCTGCATTGTCCCATTCACCAGAGGCAGGGAAAGAAGCCGCAGTATCACTAGTATTGTTACTGAAGTTCACAAAGCAATAGCTGATGGTTTTGTAGAAATTACATTATTGGGCCAAAATGTGAATTCCTATCAGCATGATGATCAGAAATTCCAGCACCTGTTGAAGGAAGTCGCTGAAATACCTGGTGTGCAGCGTTTACGCTATACGTCGCCCCATCCGCAGGATATGACGGATGCACTCCTGCACGTAATGGCCGATCATGAAAATATTTGTAATTCGGTGCATTTTCCACTACAGGCCGGTGCCAATCGAATCCTCAAGCGTATGAACAGGACGTATACTAAGGAACATTTCATTCAGCGTGCCCAGTGGATTCATAAATTTCTACCAAATTGTGGTCTCAGCACGGATATTATTGTTGGTTTCCCTGGTGAAACAGAGGCTGAGTTTCAGGAAACGCTGGAAGTAATGAATGCCGTCAAATTTGATTCTGCGTTCACTTTCAAATACTCACCACGGGCGGGCACGAAAGCGGCCGAATATTCAGATCAGGTACCGGAAACTGAAAAACAAAAAAGATTAGAGGAAGTAATCAAGCTACAGAAATTTCATACTCTCAGTCGTAATAAAGCCATCGTTGGCCGGGTTGAGAAGGTGCTGGTGGAAAAGGTAAGCAAACGGTCAACTACTCACTGGGCAGGCCGCACAGATTCGAATAAATGGGTCATATTTGAAAAAGGGGGTACGCATATAAAACATGTAGTACCAGTATTGATTACTGATGCAAAAGGCATTAGTTTGCTAGGTCAGTTAGTTAAGTTAAAAGAAGCTGCCTAATGAAATTATTCAAAATTTTCAGCGGACTGTTGCTACTGGTTCTTATTCTGATATTTTTACTGAAGAATACAGAAGAAGTAACTATCGATCTAGTGTTTGCGCGTTATGACCTGGTGAAGATTGCCTTTGTGATGCTGGGTGCCTTGGCGGTAGGCATCCTCATCGGCTACGGGGTTGCTGTTACTTCCATTATTTCAAGCAAATCAGAGGTACGTGCATTGAAGGTCAAGAATCGACGCTTGTCAGATGAACTCAATGATCTGCGTAATGTAGCAATTGATGAAGGTATTTATGACAACGATGTCGGAGAAGATTAATCTTGAACCTGATAATTGTTTTAACAGTGCTGGCTATCGCTGCGGCTGGCGGTGCCTTTGCCTATTTCACTAGGCGTCCAAAACCTAGAAAAAATACCGATTCCATTTATGCAGATGCACTGAATGCCATGGTGCGGGGTGATTCTGATGGAGCAATGCGTTTACTACGTGATGTGGTCAGACAGGATACTGATCATTTGGATGCCTATCTCCAACTGGGAGATATATTGCGGGAGGAGGGGAACCCCCAGCAAGCTATAAAGGTGCACCAGTCGCTTACGGTACGCCCCGGCCTTAGTGAGAACCTGCGTATGAACATCCATAAATCACTGGCCCAGGATTACATGAGCGTGAATGAACCAGTCCAAGCCCGGAAAGAAGCGGAAATGATCCTTAATATTGATAAAAAGGATGTCTGGGCCACAGAATTTCTGCTTGACCTTGCGGAACAGAATCAGGATTGGGGTCGTGCAGCGCAATTGGTCAAAGCGCTGGAAAAGGTGAAAAATGAAGCAGATATTACCCGACTGGCACGGTTCAAGGTTTATGAAGGTATGGAAAAATTTGAAAGCGATGATCGTGTCAGTGCGCAGGGTTGTTTTCAGAAAGCGGTTACAATGGCACCAAATTTTGGTTTACCCCATCTGTACCTGGGCAACCTGTTCTCTGAAAATCGTGATCTTGTAAAAGCCATTGATCACTGGGAACAATACGCGCTTCTGGACACGAAAAATGGTTCATCCGTTTACTCCAAGATAGAAGCGGCACTATTTGATCTGGGGCGCTTTAGTGAAGTAGAGAAATTCTACCAGCGCGCCCTGGACAAAAATCCTGAGAACTTAGATGCTCTGGCAAAGATCGCCAATGTCCTGGAAGAGAAGGGCGAACGCCAACAAGCACTTGAACTAGTAGAAGATGCCTTAAATCGTTATGAGAATTCTGTAAAACTACGGCTTATGAAACTGAAATTGTCCCTGCAAGCAGTTCCACCGCCCCAGCTGGCCCAACAAATAGACGAAATGATTGAGATCATGGCTACGGACTCAAACCAGTGAAGCAAATCCTAAAACCCTTATCCTTGTTGCTCTGTCTACATTGTGCTGTACTATGGGCCCAGGACATTGAACGTTACCTGAGACTCATAAATGAAGGCAGGATTGAGGATGTACGGTCTGCGTTACCAGAATTGGAGGCTTTATATAAAGATGATACCGGAGTGCAATATGTAAAAGCTCTGGTTACACTGGATGGGGAAGCAGCGTTGGTTATTTATCGAAATCTGCTCAAAAGCCACCCCAATCATGTTTATGCGGATGATGTAGCCATGAAAATCGGTGAATATCTTTTTTCACGTGGTCTATATACTCAGGCAAGTAAACAGTTTCGTCTCGTTCCGCTGGTATATACAACAACGGAACACGTCCAGCGAGCTACCGATCTCATGGTCAATAGTTATACAGCCACCGGGCAAAGAGATAGTGCGGCATATTATGTGCGCCAGATACGATCCTTGCATCCGACACTCGAATATGACCACTATGGAATGGCAACCTTGGTGGACCCACCGCCGGATGCGAAATTAGTAAAACTGGACAAGGAAAAAGTTTCCGCAAAGTTCATTAATAGAAAACCAACCTGGCCGGGCCCAAAGCCAAACCCAACTATACCAAAACCGGGTCCCAGTAAGACCAAGGATTTCGTAGCACAGGTGGGCGCATTCAGCAAATATCAGAACGCGCTGCGGATTAAGAATTTACTGCTGCAGGGTGGGTTCAATGTGGAGATCGTTGAAGTTCCATCTGCAGGTAGACGTTTGCATGCGGTGCGTGTAGTTCGTTTCTATAGTATGGAGGAAGCGGAAACAGAAGGTGAACGGGTCAAGGATAAGTATGGCCTCGAATATCGGGTGTTAAATCGACCTGAATAGACTACAGTATTATGGGGAATGATTGCGCGGCTGGTGCCCGCCGCGGTCTTCAAAACCGTTGTCCCGGTGCTGAATCGGGAGCTGGGTTCGATTCCCAGGCGTTCCCGCCATTTGAAAAAGTCGGTAAGTGCTAATATACTGGCATTTACCGAC
>CAJXWT010000032.1 GCA_913062595.1 uncultured Fidelibacterota bacterium | reverse complement strand
ATGAGTCTCGGACTGCACTTCTACGAACCACGCGTGCGCCGTCAACAGCCGGAGCGATCATAAGACATCTTCTGCTGCTGAAATGGCACCCCCCAAGGGATAGGATTTAAGCAAGAGCCCCACCCCGTAGCGAGGGTTTTTTGTTTATAGACATTTAGGACTGGTAGTTGTTGAAAGACACAACCACACGCATTGTTACGCTATTTTTTGATTATTAGGTCGGGCTCATAACCCAATGGGTGGATATTTATTTAATTTAAAGGAACTGAGATACATTAATAATAGTACTAAACTGTAATTATGAAAAATATAGCCATTGAAAAAACGGCTGAAGAATACTCTTCTCAAGGGAAAGCATAATGTCGATAAAAAAATTAATAGCAATCGCCATTATTTTTCTTGGTTTTAGTATTGCTTGGATGATTCTTGGGGGAGTAAATGAAGGTAGAACCTGGGAACAAACACGAAAATCACTGAAACGCGTAAAAAATGCCTATGGTGGTCCCCTGAAAATCAATCCACCACTGATATATTATGAAATTATTAGACAAAAAAAGGGACAAGTAAACGGTTTTGAAACTGTTTCGTCTTATACGGAAAAGGAGTTCATTGATCCGTCGCGAACCAATGTTGAAATAAATCTAAAACTGGAACGAAAAAAAATCGGGAACCTTTGGTTTCCTGTTTTTATAGCAGCTTATCAGGGTGAATATGAATATAATATTGAATCTGTGCCTGAGGAATTTCGTTCCCAGCCGCTTTTCTTGCTACTTGGTCTAAATTCTTCTGAGTCAATATATCGTAGCATTGAGATGAAAATCAATGATATGGCTGTGCAGCCGCTTTCGAAGTTGGTAGCTAATACACCGATAGAATTAAGATCAAAAATGGATTCTACCGGCAATGTAAAAGTTAATTATTTTTATATGACCACTGGAACGGATTACATACTGTACGTGTTAGCAGGTCAGCAGGAACCTTTACAAGAAGCTGTTCGAGAAGATGATATTCCGAGAAGCAAATATGCTTCTACAGAAAGACTTACCAGATTAGATAATTTTAATGTGAAGTTAACGACAGATTTTAAAATTTATGATTTTCCAGATCGAACAATTCCTCCTACCAAACGAGAGCAATTTGGTCAGAAAAATGAATTCATTTGGCAATTTGATAAAACTGTAACGGGAAAAAACATAGGTCTCATTGTTCCTAAGGAAACAAATCCCGGGGAAATAGCAGCACGAATATCCTTTTTTGCCCCTATCTCATTATTATTTTTTTTCGTAGTAATGATAATTTTTGGCATCCTCGTTAAGCGAAAACTTCATCCAATGCACTACTTTTTTCTCGCAGCAACTTTTTTGTCATTTCATTTAATGTTTTCTTACTCTGCTGATCATATTTCTATGTATTCAGCTTTTGGTATAGCTTCTATTGTCTCCTGCTTACTTACGTTTAGTTATTTAGTTCGTTTCAATGAATGGAAATACGCGACAATTTCAATGTCTCTTCAACTTCTTTACCTTATTGTATTCTCATGGTCATTTTTTTATAAAAGTACTACAGGGTTAGGCATTACAGGTCTTATTGTTACTATAGTTTCTGTTATAACCCTTTTTGTTCTAATGCAGCTAACTGCTAAACTAGACTGGAAGAGCGTGGATGTGATGACCGATGATGCCAGGTAACATTTTTTTCATTAGTAATTAAAATGGATTAAAATGTCCTGCCCGCCCAGTAGCGGGGTTTTTTGTTTGTGGTATTATGGTTAGATTTGTTAATAACATTAAGGGAGGATTTTATGACGCCGAAAGAAATAGTTTTGAGTGGATATAAGTCTTTTGCAGAGGGTGATATGGTAAGCCTTGGCAAAATTTATCACAAGGATGCTTTAATGAAGGTCAATGGAGACCACGAACTATCAGGAGAATATCGCGGATTTGATGATTTTCTAAACAATTTCTTGGCCCAAATACCAATCAAATTTCCAAATTTTAATGTGGATATTTTAAATGTAATAGCAGAGGATGACCGTGTTCATGTCTATCTACATTACACAGCAGATAATTTAGATGCTCAGTCAGTTCATATGTTTGTAGTAAAAGATGGATTGCAAACAGAATTTCATCTATTTGATGATTCACAAAAAATGGCAACGGCTCTGAGTAGCTGATAACATTTTATTGACTTATTGATTAACAACCATCAAGCCCCGCCTAATAGCGGGGTTATTTGTTTTGCTAGATCAAATATAACAAGCTGCTATTGAAGCAGTGGGGTTTGGCCAGAAATATGGTAAAATGTTCTCGACGAGGGATCGTCGAGAAAATCCTTGACATTTTGCCACAGAGAATATTACGTTCACCGTCGAGAGTTAGTTCTCTTTGCTTTTTTAACTAAACTAAAGGAGGAATCCAATGGCAGAAACTGTCAAAGCATGTGGTGTCAGTAAAGAAAGTGGTTACCTATATTACCTCGGTAAGAATGGGAACGTTTGGCGTTCTAAAATGGCCCGTGCCGGTAAAGGCGGCGGCAATGCTGAAGAAGTAGCACAAGCTGGCGTAACGCGCGAATCAGGTTATCTTTACTTCATTGATAAGAATGGTGATGTAGCTCGCGCAAAAATGGCTCGGGGTCGTAAATAGATTCCTGACCAGATTTGGAAAAAAAGCCTCAAAATTATGAGGCTTTTTTTTAATTATTAACATTGTACTGGCGATTACACTATTTCTGCCAGTAAGTTAAAAAACACTTCATGATGAATACTTAATTTGATTAATTTTATGATCGTGCTTCGCGTAACAATATTAACCCTCTTATTATTTATAACCAGTTGTGCGACTCTTCGGCCCAAGATATGGCCCCAGGGTAGAGATATCAGAGACATTATTACCTCCATTCCTAGAGAAGTAAGGAAACTGCCGGTAGAATCAAAAGAACCAATTATTCAGTCAAACCCGACCGTTTTAGATGGGTATATTAAATCACTGCCGAATGGCTGGGTGTTGGCACGGGAGCCAATCTCAAATTGGAATTCTAGTCTCTCTGCGGTGATGGGCTATTTCCCCGATTCGCTATCTGTAGCTGAATTTTGGGATGATCCTTTAACACTAAAATCTGGATTCCGTATACCTGTAAGACGAGCGAAAATGATGTATGAGTATACGACCAGACTAACTATTGAGCGGATCGAACTGCGCTTCATCAATATTGATTTTATTTACAGTATTACAAATATTGAGGCCTCACATTATAAACTTGAGAGTGTTCATAAAACTGTCGAACTGAAGAATATCGGATTTCCACAGGTAACCACCGAAGATGTTTTGCAGCATAAAATAATGATGACCTATGGACCACCAAACGAATTTGATGGTACGTGGCATCGCTACCAAGACTCAAACACGGAAATGAATATACGTGTATTGGATGACTGGAATATGGCCATAAACCTGCGTGGACTTATCGTAGAGAGTGATCTGCGGAGAGCGATCGAACACGTATATTCCGAGGAAGGCATCGAATATAAGAAAATGCAGCTCATGGAGAGCTTCGACCTCTAAACTATTTTTCGGCTGACGGTTTCTAGGCCGACCCTTTATGATTCACAGGCTATTATTAATATATTTATCAGTACCATTAGTATGGGCTGACCAGCAACCAATTGTTTCCGCTATCGAGTTCAAAGGCCACCTTATTACAAAAGATTTCATTATTGAACGTGAGATTCAGCATCCGATCGATGTTCCCCTGGACAGCGCGGTTGCCCGTGAGGACCGTGACCGAATATATAATCTGGGCATTTTTGCGGATGTGACTTGGCGGGCAATACCACTGGAAGATCTAACTGTTATTTTGGAATATAAAGTTATTGAAACATCGTTGCGGATCCTGCCTGCAGGAGGACCGGCATATGAGGAGGAGTATGGCTGGTCATTTGGCGGAATGCTGCGGATCAATAATTTTCGGGGTAGAAATGAGAAATTTACGCTGGGTGGATCTACAGGTGCGCGACGGGCCTATTTTTTGGCGTTTAAAAATCCCTGGATTATGGGTGACCATGTTTCGCTGGATGTTATGACTGGCAAGAGCATTACCGCACATCCGTTTTTGCCTTATGAACGGAACGTGACCACTGCAGAAATAAATTTAGGTCGTTATTTTGGTTATAACCATAAGGCCAGAGTTGGGTTCGAGTGGAAAAAGAAAACATTCAGCAATGATGAGGACACATTGGAATATTATTATATAGCTCCCCAGGGTATCTATATATATGATACGCGGGATATTTATCGTGACCCAAGTAAGGGAATATTAATTGTTCAAGGTTTTTATAGTCATGTTGAATTGGACAGCGAAAAACGAAATCTTTGGTGGAGTCAATCCTATAGTTTTTACCACTCACTGGTTAAAAGCGAACGCAAACTGACAGCAGCATTTAATGTATCCTTTATGACAACATTTAGAGATGTGGATGAAGTATGGGTATCATGGTTAGGCAGTTCGGAGACAGTTAGAGGTTGGTCAATTCCTGATCGGTCAATTTATACGAACGTAGATAATGCCTATCGTTTTGGAAACCATTTCGCTATCATATCCACTGAATTACGACAAACGATCATTCCAACCTCTGTTTTCACAACCGATCTATTTAATTGGAAGCAGGAATATGGATTGAGTGCTGTTGCGTTTGTTGATGTGGGGTTTATCAGCAGAGACCGGAAAGAGCTGTTTAGAGGATCGCCTATGGCTGGTATGGGTTTTGGATTTCGGATACCGGTACCGATGGTAGGTAAGATTGGGTTGGATTATGGCTGGGGATACAGAGACGACCAATTTGCTGACCAAACGCTGCACCTGGCCATCGGTCAAAAGTTCTGATCTAGTTTTTTTTCTTGAAAATAATCGCTTTTTCAAAGCGATTTTCAGTACCATTTCGAATCCGGCTGATATTACTGCGATGGGTATAGATGATGAACCATGGTACAAGTAGGCTAAAGACAACCAGAGAAAGATTGGGGCTGATCACCCCCAACCGTGGCAGAATTAAAATTATAATCGGCAGGGCAATAGCTGCAGCTATTGATCCTAGTGAAACATAACCGGTGGTAGTAATAACCGCAATGCCTACTAGCAAACATAATGGGAATGCAAGGGGGAATAAAGCAAGTAATACCCCAATCAGTGAACTAACACCTTTGCCACCCCTAAACCCAGCAAATATTGGAAAAGTATGGCCGAAGACTGCTGCAAAACCGCACAAAATTTGAACTAATCCTTGATCAGGAACCGGTAGTTGCTGGAAAATTGTGGTGGCGTATACGGCTGTTGGCAGCCAGCCTTTAAATATATCAAATGTCAATACGAAAACTGCGTATTTCCAGCCTAAAACACGGAACACATTGGTCGCACCTGCATTGCCGCTGCCATGTTCTCTGATATCAATATTTTTTGTTACGCGTATTACAATAATGCTGGTGGGGAATGATCCCGTAATATAGCTGGCTAACAACAATATGACCAGTTCGATCATACGGTTACCGTTTAGGAATTAGTTGAAAAAACAAGGGAACAATTATCTAAAAATTTTTACGTGTCTAGCGGACTTTTTTCTGGCGCCAGCAGCCCCCCTGAGATTACTGCCTTCAATCCTTCCTCGACTGTAAGGTCAGCTTCAATCGCATCTTTTTTTGGAATAATGATGAAAACACCGGATGTAGGATTTGGAGTAGTGGGCACGAATACATGATAGTATTCTTTACCGGATCCATCTATGCTCTCTCCTGTAACAAAACAGATTGTCCATAATCCCTGCCGCGGATATTGGATATAGATAACACGCTGATAATTTTCTGTTTGTGTCGCACCTGAGAAAGCATTAGTAATTTGTTTTATGGTGTTATAGATATTGTTTACCAATGGTATTGATGAAATTAATCGCTCTCCCCACGAAAACAAACGCCGCCCAAGAACATTCGTTACGAAGATTCCCAATGCAAAAATAATTAGCAGCGTTAGTATTAGTCCAAAACCAGGAATTTCCAAATTGACCCTTGCCATAATAGGTGCAGTAAGCTGATCGAGAAATACAATTATGATTTTAATGATGTAAAAGGTGAGTGCTATTGGTACTATTGCAAATAGACCGGCAATTGTAATGCGTTTAAAAAATACCCACATGTTTTTGGTATATCGAATCTAACTACAAGGCGCCTTCCAGTTCTAATAGAAATACCTTCGTTTCTACGCCGCCACCAAAGCCGCCAAGCTTTCCGCTATGTGTCAATATGCGATGACAAGGTATAATTATTGGTATGGGGTTATTGGCGTTTGCGCTCCCTACTGCACGGACCGCTTTCGGATTACCGGTCTGTTCAGCAATAGTTTTATATGACGCTGTTTTACCATAGGGAATATTAGCTACCTTTTTCAATACTTTTTTATAATAGGGAGGTGCTATCAGGTCCAATTTTAGTTCAAACGTCATCCTTAATGAACTAAAATACTCGTTTAACTGATTGATAGGATCAGTTAATTCATCGTCATCTCGTTTTATTTTTTCCTGGGGGTAGACAGTTTGCAAATACTGTTTGAAAGGCGCATGGTTCGAAAACATTACCCGCCTTACTCCATTATTTGATTTGGCAATTCCTAATAGACCAATAGGAGATGACATTGCGCTGTAGAATATCATAAGATGGATTGGAATTTATTAATATTCTTGTATTAGAGGGGCAGTTGGATTATTTGCCAGCGTGCAGCCGCACCACTAAAGGGCAGGCTACAAAAATACTGGAATACGTACCTACGATTACCCCAACCATCATGGCGAACGCGAAAAGATTTATTACTTCACCGCCAAATAACCAAAGTATAAGGACAACAATAAAAGTAGTGACTGAAGTAATAATTGTCCGGCTCAAGGAATCATTTATACTGTGGTCTACTACCTGCGTATAAGTCAGTCGTTTCATGGATTTTATATTTTCACGTATGCGATCAAAAATAACGATGGTGTCATTCAATGAGTATCCAACAATAGTGAGAAAAGCTGCTATAATGGGTAATGATATTTCATAACCCATAATGGAAAAAATGCCAAGCGTTACAAATACGTCATGCGCCAGGGCCGCAATGGCACTTAAAGCAAAATTAAATTCGAACCGAATAGAGATATAAAACAGGATTAATCCCAGCGCAGAAATGATGGCCAAAACGGCTTTATTACTAAGTTCAGAGCCGATTTTGGGTCCCACCTTATCGATTGAAAGAATGAAATCACTTTCCACTTCAGGAACTTTATCAGGAAAGGAGTTCCTGAGATGAGCGATAATTCTTTGAGCGAAGTTCGCAGGCTCTTCATCCATGTGAGGTATACGGACGGAAATATCCCTTGTACTGCCAAACAGTTTTATTTCAGCTTTACTAAAATCAAATGACTGACCATCTATAGATACAGCACTCATTGCTGAACGAATATCATTCACATCAACCGGGTCAGAAAAATGTACAGCTAGGAGAGTACCTCCTTTGAAGTCAATACTTAATAATGGTCCGCCCGCTAGTATTAAGGAAATGATACCGGCACCGATTACCGCACCAGATAAGTATAATCCTAGTCGGGATTGCGCCATAAACTTTATGCTAGTTTCTTTGATGAGTCTCATATACTTAGTTTTTTTAGACCTCTACGTTCGGCGAACGAATTAAAAATTGTGCGGGTGACAAAAATAGCCGTAAACATGGATATCATAATACCCCAGAATAATACTGTTGCAAAACCTCTTATGGGACCAGTGCCAAATTGATAGAGTACGAGTGCCGCCACCAATGTGGTAACATTCGCATCAATAATTGTTGTTAGTGCGCGAGCATAACCGCTGTCAATTGCTGTACGAGGTGTTTTCCCTTTCCTTGATTCCTCGCGAATTCTCTCAAATATAATAACATTGGCATCCACGGACATTCCTACTGTTAGTATCAAGGCGGCAATACCCGGCAATGTTAGTGTAGCACCAAGGGATGCCAAGACAGCAAGTACCAATAGGATATTCCAGATCAATGCAAAATCTGCAATTACGCCTGAGAGCTTATAATAGACCAGTAAAAATACCAGGATCAGCGCGAGACCAAGAAGGACAGAATACGTTCCTCTTTTAACAGAATCAGCACCGAGAGATGGTCCGACAATTCTTTCTTCAATTATTTTTACTGGCGCTGGCAAAGCACCGGCACGAAGTACAATGGCAATGTCTTTGGCTTCATCCATGTTTGCGAAACCTTCGATCATGGTGCCACCATCCGTTATCTTTGTTCGGATTGACGGTGCCATATGCACTTTTTTATCCAAGACAATAGCTATGCGTCGGCCGATATTTGCCCCAGTGATCCGGGACCACGTCTGTGCTCCTTCACTATTCATATCGAGTAAAACTATGGGTTGCCCAACAGCACTTGTCCCTTGGCCACCGATCGTCGCATTCGCTTCTTCGATGACACCACCAGTTAGATCAGCATCATGTTCCAGATAATACATGTAAACTAGTGGTTCTTCCAGCCCCGAATTTGTTGTAAAACTCTCCGCTTCAGGGGCAAATAGAAAACGACCATTACCCAGAGCAAGTTTATCCTGAACTTCAGGTTTATTAATGATTTTCTTTATAGCATATAAATTCTTTTCCGGGACAGCAATATTATTTCCCAGGGCCCGCAGCATGGCAGAAAAGGGCCGTTCTTGAAAAATATTTTGATCAACCACAACTGCTGTGTCGCCGCTTTCTGCATCCTCTGAACTCACTTCATCTTTGCCGAAAAGTTCACTAATGGAAATAGTTTGGTCATTACTTACTGCTAACTCTCCATCCTCGGTCTGTCCCTGTTCACCATCAACCGCAGCGGCCAAGGCCTCTAATTCCTCATCTCCTTTAACAACTTTGTCGATTTGAGATAAAATGTCGTTAGTAACTTCTGGAGATTTGACCAGGAAAAATTCCAATTGTGCAGTGCTTTGCAGCAGTGTCCGCGCTCTTTCAGAATCCTGGATTCCAGCTAATTCTACAATGATACGTCGATTACCTTGTTTTTGAATTGTTGGTTCAGAAACACCAAATTGATCAACTCGGTTCTGTAGTATTTCCAAGACGCGGTTAATAGCGTCATCTGCTTGTTCTTGAATGCTGTTTAGTATGTCTTCAGCTTTGGCACCATAATCCACATCGTAGTACCGCGGTAATCGCAGGCCATTCTCACTGATCTTTTCTGTAAATACGGTGAAAAATTCTTGCTGAGGGTTTTCAGTCAGGGTATTTCGAACGTCATTTACTGTACGTTCAAATTTTGCATCCTTATTAATGGCTAGGGTCGTAACGAGCGTTGGCAGGTCTACTTCCAGAACAATGTAAATGCCTCCCTTGAGGTCCAAGCCTAGCTTGATAATTTTATTTTCGAGAGTTTCGAGCGTACCGGCTTCCCGCATATCTTCAATATCCTCAGGTGATAATTGCTGATATTTAACAGAAGGCCACAGCGTTAGCAATGCCCAAGCCAGAACTATGCCAATGATGATATACCGTGGTATAAGGTTTTTAGACATTTTATTTATTGAATTGCTTTTCTATGAAAAAAGCCTGCGAATATACCGAGCATAGAAATGAGGTACCAAATTTTATTTCCATCATGAAAATTCAAGATAATACGTTCAATTTCTGCCCGACTTCAGTGAATGCATCCACCGCTTCATCTAGTTGATGAATTTCCATTGATGCAGATATTTGAACACGAATTCTTGCTTCCCCTTTGGGCACAACAGGATAGAAAAAGCCGATGACATAAATGCCTCTTTCTAATAATTCAGCAGCCATTTTTTTGGCCAGGACAGCGTCATAGAGCATGACCGGTACAATGGGATGATCACCTTTTTTAATATCAAATCCAGCGGCACTCATTTTTTCCCGGAAATAGAGAGTATTTTCTTCCAGTTTATCACGGAGCACTGTAGTAGCTGATAGCATATCAAATACCTTTATACCAGCAGCGACAATAGCAGGTGCTAAGGTATTGGAGAAAAGATAAGGCCGCGATCGTTGGCGCAACATATCAATAATATACTGTCTTCCGGTTGTGAAACCTCCTGACGCACCTCCTAGTGCTTTCCCCAGCGTGGATGTCCATACATCCACTTTATCCATCACACCGTAATATTCTGCAGACCCGCGCCCGGTCTGGCCTACGAATCCAGTGGCGTGAGAGTCATCTATCATGACCATAGCATCATATTTATTTGCCAATTCAGTAATTTCATCTAGCTTGGCAATATAACCATCCATGGAAAAAACGCCATCCGTAGCAATCATTAGCAGGCGGTTATTTTGTGCTTCCTGAAGTTTGACCTCCAGATCGGCCATATCACTATTTTTATAGCGAAATCGTTGAGCTTTGCAGAGTCGAATTCCATCTATTATGGAGGCATGATTCAACGCATCTGAGATTATAGCATCATCTGGTTCTAATAATGTTTCAAATAGACCACCATTGGCATCAAAACAGGATGTATACAGGATGGTGTCATCGGTGTCGAAAAAATCTGAAATCTTTCGTTCCAGTTCCTTATGGATGTCCTGTGTACCGCATATAAAGCGAACAGAAGACATGCCGAAGCCATGGTTTTCCAGTGCATCTTGCGCAGCAGCTTTAATTTCTGCATTGTTCGATAAGCCCAAATAGTTGTTGGCACAAAAATTGAGGACTTCGCCGCCTTCACGGGTGGCAATTATTACACCTTGTGGTGTGGTAATTGTTCGTTCTTTTTTATATAGACCTTCTGCTTTTATTTCAGCCAATTTAGCACTGAAAATATTCTCGGGTTTGTTCATACTAGTCCCAGTTCAGTATTACTTTACCGCATTGACCAGTATCAATCACTTCAAAAGCTTGTTGAAAGTCCTCAGCATTAAATTTGTGCGTAATGATTGGTAACACATCCAAGCCACCGCGTATAAGCTGGGTCATTTTGTACCATGTTTCAAACATCTCTCTACCGTAAATACCTTTTATTCTGAGACCTTTAAATATGATATCATCCCAATTGACCAATGTATCATTAGGGAGTATACCCAGGAGCGCAATTTTTCCACCATGGTACATGGTGCGAACAAGGTCCTGTAGGGCACTGGGATTGCCTGACATTTCTAAGCCAATATCGAATCCACTGGAAATTTTCAATTCGCTGAAACAATCCTCAATTTTTTCATTCTGAATATTCACTATTCTATCGGCACCCATTTTAGCAGCCAGTTCCAGACGGTAATCATTGATATCACTCACTACAACATTGCGCGCCCCAAGGTGTTTGCATATAGAGGTTGCCATACATCCGATTGGGCCTGCACCAGTTATCAGAACGTCTTCTGCTACCATGCTGAAGCTTAAAGCACAGTGTACTGCATTACCCAACGGATCAAAAAAGGCGGCGACGTCCGTATCAATATCGTTGTGTACAGGCCATACGTTACCTTCCGGTAACGTCATGTATTCAGCAAAAGCACCATCACGCTGGATGCCAATACCAATCGTTTTATGACACAAGTGTCGTAACCCGGCGCGGCAGTTACGGCAATAACCGCAGGTTATATGACCTTCACCGGAGACTATATCACCTTTTTTATAATGGGTTACTCCCAGACCTATCTCTTCAACAACTCCTACGAATTCATGACCGATAATTAACGGTGGCTTAATGGTTGATTGGGACCATTCATCCCAGTGATATATATGCAGATCGGTACCACAAATCGCTGTTTTTGTAATTTTGATCAATACATCATTGGTGCCAATTTCAGGTATTGGCATTTGTTCTAGCCAAAGACCCTCCACTGGAGATTTTTTTACTAATGCTTTCATGAAACTCATAGTGAGAACATAATAAAATTTAGTAATGTTATCATTGTCTAATAATTTCTGCAAATTGTAATGTTGTACTAACCTGAATAGTACGATATTTAGGGATTTAACCCGCTTGTTAAACCTTGGAGAGACAATTAAATTTGTCTTGTTTTCTTGATACGTAATACATTCCTTAAATCTGCAATATGACCAAAATTATTGCCCTAACGAATCAAAAAGGCGGTGTTGGTAAAACAACTTCAGCAGTTAATATTGCTGCAAGTTTGGCAGTGAGTGAGATCAAAACGTTATTGATTGATATGGACCCACAGGCAAATACATCCACCGGTATAGCAGAAATTATTAAAAAGCGCGCCGAAAATACCATTTATGAGACATTGGTGGATGAAATACCAATCAAAGATACCATTACAAAAACGACATTTAATCATCTAGATGCAATTCTATCAACGAATGACCTGGTTGGTGCAGAGATTGAACTGGTTAGTGTTATCGCCCGGGAATTAGAACTGAAAAAAGCATTGGCAAAGGTCAAAAGGAGATACGACTATATAATCATCGATTGTCCGCCTTCATTGGGTTTACTCACACTTAATAGCCTGACGGCTGCTAACGCTTTAATTATTCCTATTCAGGCAGAGTATTATGCACTGGAGGGACTGGGTCAGCTGCTGAATACCATTCGATTGGTCCAGCAGTATTTGAATAAGAATTTGAAAATTGCGGGTGTTTTAGTTACAATGTTTGATGGTCGATTGAACTTATCCAGACAAGTACTTGATGAGGTAAAAAGTTATTTTGGTGATAAATTATTTAAAACAGTCATTCATCGCAATGTACGGCTAAGTGAGGCACCTAGTTTTGGAAAACCGGCATTATTATATGATGCCAATTCAGTAGGAGCAAAGGATTATATGGCACTTATAGAGGAGATAATTAAAAATGGCTACTAAACGGTTGGGAAGAGGTCTTGAAGCATTGATTCACGGTCCTGACGAGGCTACTCCAGACCCCCCGGGAGTAGCAGATATACTTATAGATAATATTGTTTTCAATCCATTGCAGCCCCGGAAAGATGGTCTGGATGATAAAAGTCTTGAGGAATTAATTGCGTCGATCAAGCAAAAGGGCGTAATAACACCAATTACTGTACAGCAGGATGAAGATAATTTCATTCTCATTGCTGGAGAACGACGATTACGTGCATCCAAGTTGGCGGGGTTGAAACAGATACCGGGCTATGTGGTAACTATTTCAGATGAATCTGAAATGATGGAATTAGCATTAATCGAAAATATACAGCGTGAAAACCTCAATCCAATTGATGAAGCAGAGGGGTATGCAGTTCTACAAAGCAAATTCAACCGTTCTCAGAGCAATATAGCCAGTGCAGTTGGCAAAAAGCGGGTCACAATTTCAAATGCGTTACGGTTATTAAAATTACCTGGTGATATAAAAAATAGTCTTCGTGATAAAAAGATATCAGCTGGCCACGGTCGCGCAATTTTGATGATGAAAACAATGCCAGGGATGATGAAACTATATAAGATAATTATCGGTAAGGATCTTAGTGTACGGGCAGCTGAGGCTATTGCTAAAGGTATATCAACCAAACAGTCAAAACGTTCCAGCAGGAAATCACCTGGAACGAATTCCCAGATAAGGAGTGTTGAAAATGAACTGATTACGGTCCTGGGTACTAAAGTCCGGCTGCATTATTCCAAAAAAGGTGGGAAGATTGAAATACAATTTTTTTCTGATGATGATTTGGATAGGGTATTAGATTTATTAAGGTCAATAGAATAATCCAGCAATGAAGCCCAATAAATACACTGTATTGCTTATCCCTGATAACGAATCCGAGAGCAAAAGTTTTACATTTAGACGCCGCTGGTTTGGTTTGATCATTACAATGACTATTGCAATAATTACCTTAATCGGAGTTGCGGGATACTTTTTTGTTCCTCGAGCTTTAGATTATCAAAGAATGAAAAGTGGGTATAATGAATTGGTGACGGAAAGATCTAAAGTTATGAATTTATACCACGATCTGCGGCGCTTGCAGCAGATGGATGGATTATTACGGAAAAACCTTGGTGCGGATCTGAAACTGTCTGATTATGAAGAAAATCTTGGCGGTTTGGTGTATAATGATGTAAAAAGCGATGATGTAAAATATTCTACCGATCGAATTGGTAATATTCCAACTAAAGCGCCTATTGATGGTTATGTAACCCAACGGATGGTAGTTCGTTCCCATGCTTGGAAAAATAATCATTATGGGATCGATATTTCTGTTCGGGAGGGAGACCCTGTTGCAGCATCAGCAGCAGGTGTAGTTATATTTTCTGGCTGGTCAACAGATTTAGGTAATATGGTCATACTTTATCATGGAAATGACTATTTTACATTTTATGGCCATAATCAAGTAAACCTCGTTGAGAAACGCGATATTGTAAAGCGCAGTGATGTTATATCACTTGCAGGAAATACTGGCATATCTTCTGGACCACATTTACATTTCGAAGTGTGGGAAGGTTCAAATCCTTTGGATCCATTAGAATTTTTCCCCGAGTATAAAGATAAAGATTTAAGCGCAGAATAGTATGGCAAAGATCGATTTCAAAAATATACAGACGATGATAGGTGCCGAAGCAGTTGTTAATGGTCCAATTAAATTGCATGGCGGAATCATTGTATATGGTAAAGTCTATGGGGACATCCATACAGATGGACCGGTACGCATTACCATATCAGGACAGGTAATAGGTGATGTCCAGGCCAGCGATGCGCACATTGGCGGTAGTATACAAGGCAATGTTACCGTTTCTAATAGAATAGTCCTCGGTCGCAAGTCAGAGTTGATCGGGGATTTGATTTACCGCAATCTTGTAATAGAAGATGGTGCACAATTCGAGGGATCTTGCAGCGTTATCGGCATTAAGAAGGATACGTCAGATTCGTTAGTATCCAAAGCGAAACTCCGGTTTACTATGGCCTCACCATCTTCTGAGCCAAATGCCTGATCCAAAAGAATCTTACCCCAATCGATCTTTTTATTATTTTCAACAATTTTTAGCTAAATCAGGTCCAGCCGCCTCCGCATCCTATGCACTTATTGGTGCCGTATTGGTGTTTGCTCTTCTTGGGTATTTTATTGATAATCATTACCAGTCATCACCCTGGTTTACCCTTGGTGGTACATTCCTAGGACTATTAGTCGGGTTTTATCAGCTGGCAAAAGCAATTTGGCCAAAATAAGTGATGAAATTAAACATGTATATTAGTATGTTTTGTGTTGGCACCTGGGGATTGTTAAGTGCCGGTCTTCCGGAGTATGGAAAAGAGATATTTCTAGGTATGGTTTTACCCTGGCTCATATCATTAATTTCTATTTCAAAAACCCATTCTGTATATAATATAAACCCGGAGAAACTTATAAAACATACGACTACAGCAATGCTGATGAAGATGTTGTCTTATGGTCTCTTATTGGTAATAATGTTCACTTTTATATCTTTTAATCCCTTGCCATTTATAATTAGCTTTACCGGTTATTTTTTAGTGCTGCACATAACAGAAGCATTTGTGTTAAGATATATTTTTAAAGAAAAATCAATATAAATGGTCATTGATATATTATGGTAGTTAGTTCTGATGGGCAAGAATCAGGTGGTGCAATGGAACAGGTTGGTGATAATATTATCCACCACGTCTCAAATTCTGATATACACCATCCAATATTCCCTTTACCTCATTTATTCAATATTGACATGTCTGTTACCAAACATGTACTTATGTTATGGATTGTTGCCTTAACTGTTGGTTTTGTTGTGATCCTTCCTATTCAAAGATATGTTCAACAGCGCAGATTAATACCGACTGGACTTATGAATGTGCTCGAAATAGTAGTTTCCTTTGTCCGTGATACAATAGTGAAACCCAATGTAGGACCAAAGTGGGTGAATAGCTGGGCACCCCTGATTCTAACTTTTCTATTTTTCATATTTTTTGCCAATGCGATTGGTATGATCCCGATTTTCGATGTATTGGGTCTAGTAAATAGATTTGTATTTCATGTTCCAGCTGATGATAGCCATAATTTTATCAATGGATTACTTCATGGCGGACCAACGGTTACAGGTAATTTCAATGTGACAGCTGCGTTGGCAATTATTACTTTCCTATCTATTATTATTGCTGGCACCAAGGCACATGGATTTATACAGCACTGGAAGAATCTTGTACCGCATGGATTACCGGGTTTTGTATATATAATCCTTATTCCAATTGAAATCATCGGAATGCTTGTGAAACCCTTTGCATTAACAATGCGCTTAGCGGCCAATATGACTGGTGGTCACATTGCGCTGCTAGCAATTCTATCTTTTATGGCCATATTTGCGGATATGTTTCACAGTGTATCGGCCGGACTTGGTGTTGCCCTAATATCTGTTCCCCTGGCAGCTGCTATTTCAGGGCTGGAAATAATTATAATTATAGTACAAGCGTATGTATTTACGCTGTTATCGGCTGTGTTTATTGGCATGGCCATTAATGTGCATCATTAAATAAAAAAACATGGAGGTATAATAATGGAAGTTCTTCATTATTTTGGAGCAGCTATTGGCCTTGGCCTTATTGTTGTTGGCGCTGGATTGGGAATCGGTCGGTTGGCAGCAGCAGCAGCAGATGGGATTGCTCGTCAACCAGAAGCAACAGATAAGATTACTGGTGCCGTAAACTTGCCACTCTTTCTACTCGAAGGTGTGGCTATTTTGGCAGAAGTATTTGTACTCCTCATTGTATTAATGAAATAAGCAGTAATTAAAAACATTACAAGAGGAGCCAGATATGGATAATCCCCTAGTTCAATTGGACCCAGGTCTATTCGTCTGGACAATTATTACGTTCCTGATATTACTTGGTGTTTTAACCAAGTTTGCTTGGAAACCGCTATTAAAAGTGCTGGAGACCCGTGAAAATGAGATTTCGCAATCTTTTAAAGATGCGGAAAAAGCAAAACAAGAGTTGGAGCGTCTCAGTGCAGAAAGTGATGAAATAATTGCCAAAGCCCGTTCAGAAGCACAAGGAATAGTGAGTGAGGGTAAAAAAGCAGCTGAGCAATTAACAGCAGCCACTCTAAATAAAGCAAAAAAAGAAGCAATGGCTAATTTGTCTGCGGCAAAAGACCAAATAAAAATAGAGCGCGATAAAGCGATTGTAGAAATAAAAGGTGAAGTTGTAAACCTTTCACTTTCTATTGCTGAGAAGTTGGTGAATAAAAATCTTAGTAAAGAAGATAATAAATCACTTATCGATGAATCATTGAAAAATGTGAAGGGGTATGAAGCGTAGATCAAATACAAAAAATATGGCTGCTGCACTTTTAGTAGTTGCCAGGAAAATTGATGCTGTGGATGAAGTCCAAAGGTCAATAAAACTGGTATTAGAATTATTGAAAAAAGATGCACAATTCCGTGCTTTTATGCAGTCCAAACGATTCACAACTGAACAAAAAACAAAGGTAATTAGATTCGGTTTACAGGATGCTTGTCATCCAATACTACAGGAATTACTCATTATTGAGATCGATGAAAATCCAACTATTCTATTGCGTGATCTATCGTATTTCTTTGATGCTATGGCAAAAGATGAGTTGAATATTGTAACGGTGACAGCTCATGTAGCAGATGAATTATCCGTTGATGAAGTAGCGGATTTACAAAAAACACTAGAAGAGAGCATTGGAAAAAATACTGAATTGGATTTAATAGTTGATCCGAGCTTGTTGGGGGGTATAAAACTAAGGATTGATAATACCTATCTAGACGCTTCAATAAGAGCTAAAATGGATAATCTAAGGAGAGATTTACTCCAATAATCATTTTCATTAAGGAATATTATGGAAATAAAGACAGAAAACATTACAGCATTATTAAAAGAACAAATCGCAAAGTTTGAGGGCACCGTTGAGGTTAGTGAAGTTGGAGAAGTAATATCAGTTGGCGATGGTGTAGCGCGGGTGACTGGTTTAGAGAATGTAATGAGTTCAGAGTTAGTTGAACTACCAAATGATACTTTTGGCATGGCGCTAAATCTGGAAGAAGATACTGTTAGTTTGGTACTATTTGGTGATAGTAGCCTTGTGAAAGAAGGTGACCTTGCCAAGCGCACTGGTCGATTAGTCGAGGTGCCGGTAGGGGAAGCAATGGTAGGTCGTGTAGTCAACTCATTGGGTCAACCCATTGATGGTAAAGGGGTAATAGATGCGAAAGATTCTTTACCGATCGAACGAAAGGCATTGGGCGTAATGGCACGTCAACCGGTGAAGCAACCGCTTCAAACAGGTATAAAACCTATTGATAGTATGATTCCTATTGGACGCGGACAGCGTGAATTGATCATTGGTGACCGCCAAACTGGAAAAACAGCCATTGCAGTTGATACAATCATCAACCAAAAATATACTCATGAGACAGAAGATCCAGTTTATTGTATTTATGTGGCCATAGGTCAGAAAGGATCAACCGTTGCTTCAATCGTGGCTGAACTTGAAGCCAATGGATCGATGGATTATACCACTGTTGTTGCTGCAAATGCATCTGATGCTGCTCCATTACAATTCATTGCTCCATATTCTGGGTGTGCCATGGGAGAGTATTTTCGCGATAATGGCAAGCATGCTCTAATAATTTATGATGATCTATCTAAACAGGCAGTTGCTTATCGGCAAATGTCGCTTTTGTTGCGTAGACCCCCGGGCCGTGAAGCGTATCCGGGAGATGTGTTTTATCTCCATAGCCGCCTGCTGGAACGTGCTTCCAAATTATCAGATGACCTGGGCGGTGGTTCACTGACTGCACTACCCATTATTGAAACACAGGAGGGTGATGTTGCCGCTTATATTTCTACGAACGTGATATCCATTACAGATGGCCAGATCTATCTGGAAACAAATTTATTTAACTCTGGTGTGCGTCCGGCTATTGATGTGGGTCTATCCGTTTCGCGGGTGGGTGGTAATGCACAAATTAAAGCGATGAAGAGTATTGCCGGCACCTTACGGTTGGATCTGGCGCAGTTCAGGGAACTGGAAGCATTTTCCAAATTTGGTTCTGATTTGGACAAAGCTACTTTAGCGCAATTAACCCGTGGAGCATGTATGGTGGAGGTACTCAAACAGAAACAATATTCGCCAATGGATGTGGATAAACAAATCGCGATAATATTTGCCGGTACCAAAGGACATCTAGATGATATTCCGGTAGACAAAATTGCAGAATTTGAAACGGGGCTTTTTGATTATCTTGATGCCAATAATACGAACGATTTAAAAGTCATTCGGAATGAAGGTACGATTACTGATGAAGTGGGTGACGCTTTGGAAAAAGCAATTAGTGACTTTAAGAAAGGATTCATGGCCTAATTAAATAATGGCTAATCTTAAGGACATACGGGATCGCATTAAATCTGTAAGAAGTATACAAAAAGTAACTAAGGCGATGAAGATGGTAGCAGCGGCCAAAATGCGTAAAGCTCAGGGACGAATGGAACAGGCTCGACCATATACCCATCGCTTAACAGAAGTAATTCATCATCTATTACCAGATGTTGATCGCGAACTTTTACCGCTTTTGGATATTCGAGAGATTCAACGGGTAGGATACATCGTTGTAGCATCCGATCGTGGATTGGCAGGCTCTTTCAATACCAATGTCCTTAAGAAAGCACAGCAGGAAATTGACGAAATCGGTAAACAGAATGTCGATCTTTTTTGCATCGGGAAAAAAACGAGAGATCATTTCAAGCGCCGAGATTACAACATTATACAATCCCACATAGAATTTTGGAACGATCTGGATTTTCCCCATGCCATGAAAATGGGAGAGGGGATCATTAGTCATTTTATAAATGGTGAAGTTGACGAAATCCATGTGGTTTACAATGAATTTGTCAATGTAGCTACCCAATCAATTCAGTCTGAGCGGTTACTACCCCTCGAATATGGTGATGAAGATACGATGACGCATATAGATCGTCTTTACGAACCCTCCAAAGAAAAATTAGTCAGATCATTAATTCCCAGACATTTAAACATTCAGATGTGGAAATATTTATTGGAATCCTATGCCAGCGAACAAGCGGCACGGATGGTGGCTATGGAAAATGCCACAGATAATGCAGAAGATATGATTAAGGATCTGTCCCTTGAATTTAATAAAGCTCGTCAAGCATCAATTACCAAGGAAATGCTGGAAATTGTTAGCGGAGCTGAAGCATTGAAGTAACAAAGGAATAATTATGGAAGCATTTGGAAAAATATCACAAATCATGGGCGCGGTCGTAGATGTAACATTCGAAGATGGAAATTTACCTGAAATAATGAATGCACTAAATGTGGATCGTGGAGATGAAGGGACTCTCGTTTTAGAAGTTGCTCAACATTTGGGTGATTCTGTTGTACGTACTGTTGCAATGGATTCAACGGATGGCTTGGTCCGCGGTGTGAAGGCGGAAGATACAGGTAAGCCAATCTCAATGCCGGTAGGACCAGAAACATTGGGTCGGCTTTTTGATGTCACAGGCAATGTAATTGATGGTAAAGGTGATGTAGCGACAAAAAAAGAGTACCCAATTCATCGCCCACCACCGAAACATGAGGATTTGAATACATCTACAGATATCTTGGTTACCGGAATTAAAGTTGTAGATATGATGGAGCCGTATACAAAAGGTGGCAAAACAGGACTTTTTGGCGGCGCAGGTGTTGGTAAAACGGTATTGATCCAAGAACTCATCAGGAATATTGCCACAGAACATGGCGGATATTCTGTTTTCGCAGGTGTAGGAGAAAGAACAAGGGAAGGAAATGATTTATACAATGAAATGACAGAATCGGGGGTTATAGAGAAAACGACGATGGTTTTTGGTCAAATGAACGAACCGCCTGGAGCAAGATTGCGGGTTGCCTTAAGCGGTTTAACTATGGCAGAATACTTCCGTGATGATGAAGGAAAAGACGTATTATTATTTATTGATAATATCTTCCGCTTTACGCAAGCAGGATCTGAAGTATCTGCTCTACTGGGCAGAATGCCTTCAGCTGTTGGTTATCAGCCTACGCTTGGCACAGAAATGGGTGATCTTCAGGAACGAATCACATCTACGAGGAATGGATCGATTACTTCTGTTCAGGCTATCTATGTGCCCGCTGATGATCTAACTGATCCAGCGCCAGCAACTGTTTTTGCGCATTTAGATGCAACATCCGTTTTAGAACGTAAGATTGCTGAACTCGGAATTTATCCAGCAGTTGATCCGCTAGCGTCAACCTCCAGAATTCTAGATCCCCGTGTAATTGGTGAAAAACATTATAACACTGCACGCGAAGTACAAAGTGTATTGCAGAAATACAAGGATCTGCAGGATATTATTGCGATCCTAGGGATGGATGAACTATCGGATGATGATAAACTGACGGTTGCTAGAGCTAGAAAGATCCAGAAATTCATGTCACAGCCCTTTTTTGTAGCGGAGCAGTTTACTAACACCCCCGGAAGATATGTTGAACTCGAAGATACCATAGCTGGTTTCAGTGGGATTCTGGATGGTGAAGTTGATGAATATTCTGAAAATGCCTTTGCCTATGTTGGTACAATTGATGAAGCTATAGAGAAGGGTAAAAAATTAGCAGCCTGATGAGCACATTTAATCTAGATATTGTAACACCAACCCGCAATTTGGATGAGATGGTAGTATCGTATGTGCGCTGCCCAGGGCTCGACGGTTCTTTTGGTATTATGGCAAACCACCAGGAAGGGATATTTAGTCTTGATATTGGTGAAATAATGATTAAAACAAACTCGGAGACTAAATATTACTCCACAAGTGGTGGATTTGCTGAAATTGCCAATGATGGTGTCTGTATTTTAGTTGAGACCGTAGAATCTGCATCGGCTATAGATATTTCTCGCGCTGAAGCCGCGCTCCAGCGTGCAAGGGATAGGAAATCTAGTTCTGATAAAGAAAATCTTGATCAGTTGCGATTGGCAAGTGCATTATCGAGAGCGTTGATTCGTTTACGAGTAGCGAAGAAATAAATTGACAATCAAATAACGGGAAACCACTCGTAACTTTGAGCGGTTTTTTTACCCGTAAATAGCATGAACGCCAGAACCCATACATGCGGTGAATTGACATTATCTAATGTTGATGAATCAGTTTCATTAAATGGCTGGGTTAATGCAGTAAGATTCCACGGACAGGTAGTTTTTGTTGATCTTAGAGATCGTTATGGCAAGACCCAGATCGTATATAATCAGGAGAACTTTAGCGGTGATTTTGGCACCATCAAGAAGTTATCCATG
The DNA here is from genome assembly GCA_913062595.1 of uncultured Fidelibacterota bacterium. Classification (GTDB taxonomy): domain Bacteria; phylum Fidelibacterota; class Marinisomatia; order Marinisomatales; family TCS55. Next base: position 3,212 of record CAJXWT010000032.1, on the reverse strand, counting down.
GAGGATGTACTTTCTATTAATGGCCGTGTCGAGCCACGAGAAAAAAACGCGGTTAATCCAGATATGGAAACTGGTGAAATTGAAGTTTTCGTTTCAGATCATATAATATTAAATGAAGCAGCGCCGCTGCCTTTTGTCATAACAGATCGAGATAGTGCTGAGGAAGATCTTCGTCTAAAATATCGTTACCTGGAATTGCGGACGGAAGAATTGCAAAAAAATATTTTAATACGTCATAACACTTACCAGGAAGTGCGTTCTTTTTTATCTGATAATCAATTTGTTGAAGTTGAGACACCTGTCTTAATGAAATCGACACCGGAAGGTGCGAGAGACTATTTGGTACCAAGCCGCATCCACAAAGGGCAATTCTATGCACTGCCGCAATCACCGCAAATGTATAAACAGATCTTAATGATCGCCGGATTTGATCGCTACTTCCAGATAGTAAAATGTTTTCGCGATGAGGATCTCCGGGCCGATCGCCAACCCGAGTTTACCCAGATTGATATTGAAATGTCTTTTGTGGAGGAAAACGATGTATTAAATATTTGTGAGCAATTAACCAGACATGTTTTTAAACAGGTTGAAAATATTGAGTTACTAGACCCATTTCCTCGCATGACTTTCTCCGATGTTATGTCTAATTATGGTACTGATTGTCCGGACCTGCGTTACAATATGAAATTACAGGACATGAAATCATTTTCAGATAAAAGTGATTTTAATGCGTTTAAATCTGCAGACACAGTAGCGGGAATCGTTGTATCGAATGGTAGCAAATATTCCCGTAAAGTTATTGATGATTTAACTGAATTTGTAAAAAGGTACAAGGCCAAAGGGTTGGCCTGGATGAAAGCTGAAGAAGGCAAACTCAATGGCGGAATTGCAAAGTTTTTCAATAATGATTTACAACAGGATATTCAATCTGAACTAGGCGTCAAAGATGGTAATATAATATTTATAATCGGTGATACTGAGAAAATAGCTCAAACTGCATTGGGTGCCTTGCGCTGCGAAATCGCACGCAGAGAAAACCTGGCTAATGCAGGAGATTACCAACCTGTATGGATTACTGATTTTCCCATGTTCGAATTTGACGAAGAAGACCAGCGTTATTATTCCCTGCAGCACCCATTTACCCAGCCAAAAATAGATGACTTGGATGAACTCAAAAAGGCGCCAGAATCTGTTCCTTCCCGTCAGTATGATTTAGTTATAAATGGTTATGAAATTGCTGGCGGTTCGATCCGAATCCACGATCCAGAATTACAACGCTCTGTTTTTGAAATTCTTGGTATCGATAAGGATGAGGCTCAGGAAAGATTTGGGTTTTTCGTTGATGCACTCAAATATGGTGCACCACCCCATGGTGGTATAGCCTTCGGTTTTGATAGACTGGTTATGCTATTAGCCGGAACCAATAATATTCGTGATGTCATTGCCTTCCCTAAAACAACTTCTGCCATGTCTTTGATGGATGGTGCGCCGAGTTCTGTGTCTAAAGATCAATTGGAGGAATTAGGGATTCGAACCATAAAATGATCGCCATTAAAGGCATCCTATCGGATGCTTTTTCATATTTATGACCATCATAAACCATTATTCGATCATTCATTTTATTATTTGGTATTTGGTTGGGCGATATACCGGGATCCGCTGGTTGTTATTTTTATTGTTCTCTTTTGGCTGGGAAATGTTGGAGTTGGTGTTGCCGTATAACTTTGCGATTGAAACAGTACCAAATAAGATCGCTGATATTTTAGTAAACTTTATTGGTTACGGTTTAGGGCTATATTTTAAAGGGCAGAAAAATAATTAATCAATGTTAAAAAGACTGATCATAACAGCATTACCGGATGAGGCCCGGCCCTTTATTGATCGCTTTAAATTAGCAAGTGATGAAAACCAATCAGATCTACGTGTTTTCAATAATGAAACTTGCAGTTTATTAATAACAGGTATCGGTGGTAGTCGAGTGAAAAGTGTATTACCTGTATTTCTGAAAAGAATTTCTGATTTTGATAACATCGTATTATTCAATGTTGGTATAGCTGGCGGGCATCCAGATAAAACAGAAATTGGTGAGGTATATCTAGTAAATAAGGTGACCAATGATGAAACCGTTGATAAATATTCCCTAACAATACCGGCAAAAAATGAATTCGATATGATGGCCTTGACGACAGTGGCAAAAGGGATCACCGCTGGACATGTTGGTTATGAGAGTTTGGTTGATATGGAAGCAGCGATTATCACTGCAACAGCTATCAGTTACTTAAATATAGATAAAATCGCAGTTATAAAAGTTGTATCTGATCATATGGATATTGCTGATTGGTCTTCCGTGAATGTATGTGAAATAATAAAATCAAAATTAGACTCAATATGCACCTTGATGGAATTATATGCCTAGAAAAAGACTTAATTTATTCAAAAAGAATTGAGGTATGCTTTAATAGTTCTTTCGCTTTTTCTTGTTCAAACAGATTCTCAGGCATGGCATCAGGCAATATGGATGGATCGGCATTAATTACATAATTAAGATCTTCTTCAAATAAATCTCGATTTCCCAATTTCGTGTGGTAATAACGGGCGCGCAATACCCTCGTACCTAAATAGTTGGGACTGTCAGCAAGCGATTGATCAAAATTGCTTTTTGCTCTATCTAGAGGAACACCGGGTAAACGAGAATAAAACGTACCGAAGAATCGAGTTGGCCCACCATAATAATAATCTTCATCTAGGGTTGCAATCCGGTGCATTGCCGTTTCAATAATCTCTCTTGATTCAATTCGGGTCAGTACTGGCTTGGTGGTGAGATAACGTCCAAAATTTGCTGCCCACCAGAATAATGCAGGGATTGTTTCAACTGGTGCTTGTCTGATAGCTGTGATTTGTAACTCTGAATTATCCACTGATGAAGTATCAGCAAATGATTGAAAGTAGGGGGTATTTTGAAAACCAGTAAGTGCGGCGTTTGCACCCTTCAGATACAGGGTGTCGCGTTTTGCGGGGTCAATTTCTATGTAATATCCTTGAAAATAGCACGCTCTACTTAATGATACATTCAATTCAAGGTTTTGAGAGTTCATTTCAACCGCCTTTTCGAAAAATAATGCCGCCATTTTTGCGCTCTTTGGATTGGCTCGCTTTTCCCAATACAATTTCCCCTCTTTAATAAGATACTCATAATTCAACCTATTTGCATT
>CAJXWT010000031.1 GCA_913062595.1 uncultured Fidelibacterota bacterium | reverse complement strand
TTTTACCATATCAACATGGGTGGATGAAATATCAATTCCATATACTTCATATCCCATTTCATCTAATACATTAGAATAAGGGAAACCATCACCGATACCTACTTCTAAAATTTTTCCATTTTTTACCTTTTTTGATAATTCACGAATTAAATCTTTATCATACTGTCCTACTCCGTATTTCTTCCTTGTTCTACTCCAATTTTTAGAATAGATATTTCTCATGTATTCTTTTCGTTTTTCAGAATTATTCATTTTATTCTACCATTAACCCTACATCATATATTATCGGTTTTGGAATTTGTTTTATTCTTTCTTCCCTTTTATTCATTTTGGAATAAATACTCTGAACTATTGGAGGATAGAATCCTCGTTTTGACCTTTTGGGAGTTAAGTTGGTAGAGTTATTGAGATAATCTGATATTTGGGGGAAGGTCATATTCTTATCATCTCTTAACTCAGAGATGATTTGGAATATTTTAATTTGTTTTTTGGGGAGTGGTCTTATCCAAAAACGAGGTGATGATATTCTAACTCTACAAGTCAAATAATACCCCCTTTCGATTCTATTCCACAGTAACTGACTTCGCAAGATTCCTTGGCATGTCAACATCACAGCCTCTTAATACTGCCAAATGGTAGGCCAATAGTTGTAGAGGGATAACGGATAAAATAGGAAAGATCCATGAATGAGGCGTTGGAACCTCGATTATGTAGTCCGAAAGTTTTTCCAATTCCTTTGTAACCTTATTTGTAACAGTTATAACCTTCCCCCTCCGCGCTTTTACTTCCTGGATATTGGAAACCACTTTTTCGAATGTTTTGTCATGCGGTGCAAGAAATACGACCGGCATTTTTTCATCAATCAGCGCTATTGGTCCATGCTTCATTTCTGCTGCCGGGTAGCCTTCCGCATGTATATAGGATATCTCCTTCAGCTTTAATGCGCCTTCAAGTGCTATGGGAAATCCCATGCCACGGCCCAAATATAGAAAATTATCTGCTTCGACTGTATCCTTTGCTATAGCTTCAATTGATTCTGTATTTGAAATTATATTTTTTACAAATGGCCCAATTTCCGCCAGGGATTTAGCCAATTGGACGCCCTTTGCTTTATTTAAACCATTCTTCCTTCCAAAGTGTAAAGCCAACATAAAAAGTACGGAAACCTGCGCAGTGAATGCTTTAGTTGACGCCACACCGATCTCTGGACCTGCGTGGGTGTAAATACCGCAATCCGTTTCCCGCGATATTGTACTGCCGACAACATTACATATACCCATTGTTAGGGCACCCATGTCCTTGGCTTTTTTCAGCGCAGCTATTGTATCTGCAGTCTCACCTGACTGGGAAATGGCAATAATAACAGACTTACCGTCTACGATCGGATTGCGATACCGAAATTCTGACGCATATTCTAGATGTACTGGTATACCAGCGTATTCTTCCAGTAAATATTTACCAATCATACCGGCATGCCAGGAGGTTCCGCAGGCAGTGATATATATATCTCGGGCGCTCTCAATGCGCAATAGATGTTCCTGAATACCGCCCAGATGTACCGACCCTTCATCAAGACGCAAACGGCCGCGCATTGTATCGGTTATAGTGTGTTCCTGCTCGTTAATTTCCTTCAACATATAGTGGGGATAATTCCCCTTCTCAATTTCTTCAATGGAGAAGTCAATTCGCGAGGTTGGCCTGTTTAATTCCTTTTCATCATCCAGGCGTTTTATCCGATGTCCACTCTCATTAATGAGCACATACTCATTCTCTTCCAGATAAACAACCTCACGAGTGTGATCCACGATTGGTGACGCATCGCTGGCGATAAAATATTCGCCAGAATTCACACCCATCACAAGAGGACTCCCATGTCTAGCAGCAATCATCTTTTGCGGTTCATCAGCAAACAAAACAATAATGCCATAAGTCCCAACCACTTGTTTAAGTGCCTTGCGAACAGCTTTCTCAAACGATTTACCATTTTCACTATATAAAAAGGAAATTAACTGGACCAGAACCTCTGTATCTGTTTCAGTCCTAAATTGAATACCCTTCTGCTCTAAATAAGTCTTAATGGATGAATAATTCTCAATGATACCATTATGGATAAGGGCAAATTTTCCAGTTTGATCCAAATGTGGATGGGCGTTAGTATCATTTGGTTCACCGTGGGTTGCCCACCGGGTATGGCCCATTCCAATTGTCCCTTTCAATACGGAATCATCCACGACCCGTTCCAGATCCATAACTTTACCGGCCTTTTTCATAATCTCGATACCAGTGTCACTAAGCAAGGCTAGACCCGCAGAGTCATAGCCCCTATATTCAAGGCGTTTTAGTCCCTTTAACAATAACGGAACCGCATCTTTAGTGCCATAGTATCCAACTATTCCACACATATTTTTTTCCTGTTTATATTAATTCTTAACTGTAATTAACGTTTCAATTCCCAAATATAAAAAAAAAGATTTATTCCCATTCAATGGTACCAGGGGGTTTGGATGTGACGTCATATGTAACCCGGTTGATACCCTTGACAGAATTGACAATTTTATTTGAGATCTTCGATAATACTTCTGGTGGCATACGATACCAATCAGCAGTCATACCATCGGTACTCGTTACTGCCCGTAAACCCAGTAAATTCTCATAGGTTCTTTGGTCTCCCATTACACCAACCGTTTGAACTGGTATAAGTATGGCAAAGGCCTGCCAGATCTCATCATACAAACCTTCTTCATGAAGGATTTTTATATAAATATCATCCGCTTCCTGTAAAATAGCGACTCGTTCTCGAGTAATATCCCCAATTATACGAACACCAAGGCCGGGACCGGGAAAGGGATGCCGATTAATCAGTTTATCAGGCAAACCCAATTCTTTCCCTACGTTTCGCACTTCATCCTTGAATAATTCTCGTAATGGTTCAATTAACTCAAATTCCATATCATCCGGTAAACCACCTACATTGTGATGACTCTTGATAACGTGTGCTGCATTGCCGCGACTAACACCGCTTTCGATTACATCAGGATATAAGGTTCCTTGAGCCAAATACTCCATGTCACCGAATTTTGATGCTACGCTTTCAAATGAATAAATAAATTGATTGCCAATGATCTTGCGTTTCTCTTCTGGATCTGTCACGCCAGCTAGTTTTTGCAAAAATTTATCCGATTCATCTTCAAGGTGAATATTTACGCCCAGGCCATCCTGTAATGCATTAACGCATTCTGCTGCTTCATTCTTCCGCAATAATCCATGATCAATCAAAACAGCCTTGGCTTGATCACCAATTGCCTTTTGCATAATAGCAGCCACAACTGAAGAATCAACCCCGCCGCTGACACCAATAAGAACATTGCCGTCACCAACACGACTACGGATTATATCTATCTGATCCTGGATAAAATTTCCCGCTGTCCAATTAGACTCACATTCGGAAATATCAAACAAGAAATTTTTTAGTATTTGGTGGCCATATTCTGTATGAGAAACCTCTGGGTGAAATTGAGTAGCTAACCGTTTTGAATCCACGCTAGCCAAGGCCGCTACCACATTATTAGAAGATTCAGCGATAACAGACCAACCATCCGGGATTTTCGTAACCCGATCCATGTGCGACATCCATACCTGGGAACCATTCGATACGGAATTCAGTAATTGCGAGTCCCCATTTACCGAAATATTGGCAAAACCATATTCTCCTTTACCTGTTGACTCAACACAGCCGCCGTGATGCTGGGCCAATATGTGCAAACCGTAGCAAATGCCAAGTATCGGTAGATCTAAATCAAGAATTTCTTTATCATAATTGGGGGCTGATTTCTCATAAACGCTGGAGGGCCCACCAGAAAGAACGATTGCTCTTGGCTCGTGTGCCATGACAGTGGCAAGGCTTGCTTCGTGAGGTAAGATCTTTGAAAAAACATTCTGTTCCCTGATCTTCCTGGTAATGAGCTGAGTATATTGTGACCCAAAATCAATGATGATTACACCGCCTTTTTTAAATCTACTCATTCGAAGCCCCAATCACTGAGAGTATCTAAAAATGAATTGTCTGTTAATTTATATTGAATAGGTGTGACACTAATCCAGTTATTGGCCAATGCATTGCCATCCTGATCATCAGATTTATCATTATTTATTATTTTACCTCCCATCCAGAAATATTGACGACCACGTGGATCTTCCCTTTTTTCAAGCTTATCAAGAAAATATTCACCACCTTGACGAGTGATTTTATAGCCGCTGCATTCAGATGCGCTGCATTTGGGTACGTTCACATTAAGTAAGGTTCCTTTTGGTAAACCATTGTGCAATACTTTTTTCATCATGGTTTGGGCAACAGACTTGGCCAAATCGTAATAATCAGATTTAAACGTATTAATGCTCAAGGCTATTGATGGAATACCCAACATGATACCTTCCGCCGCCGCAGAAACTGTGCCAGAGTACAATATATTGGACCCTACATTGGCACCTGCATTTATACCAGAAACTACAATATCCGGTTCTACTTCCAGAAAAGAACCAACAGCGATCTTCACACAATCTGCAGGTGTACCATTAACAGCATAACCTTCGAAACCGCCATGTCTCGTAATAGGCTCTATACGAATTGGATCAGAAATAGTGACAGCATGGCCGACTGCGCTTTTTTCAGTATTCGGCGCCATAACGGTAACATCACCCATTTCCTGCATCGCTTCCCAAAGCGCATAGATTCCCGGGGCGTGAATGCCATCATCGTTAGTTACGAGAATGGAAGTCCGTTTTCTCATTTTAACATGGAAATTAAACTGTATAGAGTGGCTTTCATTTTGTCCCTGGTGACAATATAATCCACAAATCCTTTTTCCTTGAGAAATTCCGTGCGCTGAAAACCTTCGGGTAGATCTTGGCCTATAGTTTGCTTAATAACACGTGGCCCTGCAAAACCAATGAGTGCTCCTGGTTCAGCCAAAATTATATCTCCAAGCATTCCGTAACTTGCCGTAACACCACCTGTCGTCGGATCAGTAAGGATTGGTATGTACAGTCCACCTCCCTCTGAAAATTGCGCCAGTTTTGAGCTCGTTTTTGCTAACTGCATCAATGATATGGCCCCTTCCTGCATGCGCGCGCCGCCAGAAGCGCATATTAATATAATTGGCAGGTTATTTTCATGAGCATAATCGATCAATCTAGCTACTTTTTCTCCAACTACTGACCCCATACTACCGCCGATAAATGCAAAATTCATGATCCCTAAGGCAACATCCCGATCTTCAATCTTACCATGATAGCAATTTATCGCATCTTTTTGACCCGTCTTCTTTTTTGCTACAACAAGTTGGTCCTTATATTTTTTCACCGCTTTAAACTGCAATACATCTTCGGATTGAAGATTAGTAAATAATTCTTTCGACGATCCGCTATCAAGTAATAGACTATGATAGATTGATGGCTCGACACGAAAATGATGGCTGCAGTGACGGCATACTGAAAGAGATTTCTCTAGTTCAGGCTTATAGAGAAATTCAGAACATGTTGGACATTTTACCCATAGGCCATCAGGAACACCCTTCTTCACAACGGGCTTAATCTTTTGTTTTTCTCTTTTAAACCAAGCCATGGATTAGACTATTTCTTTGCATAATTATTGCATCCTCCCCATCAGAATAATATCCTTTTCGAGTCCCCGTTTCATGAAACCAAAATTTCAGGTAAAGATTAATGGCAGGAAAGTTACTTTTTCTTACTTCCAAATGAATACTACTATCTCCATTAAACTGATCGAGAAAATATGATAACAATTGTTCGCCATAACCTTTATGCTGGAATGGAATATCAATGGCAATATTCAGTATTTGCGCATCACTATCAACTACATGGGAAAATATATATCCAATCATATTACCTTTGGCTATCATGACATGATTCTCTGCCACAGGTTGAGAACTTAATTCCTGACTCAGTTGTTCTTTCGACCAGGGATGTTTAAAGACTTTTTTTTCAATTGATAAGATGTCTGCAAGGTCATTCAATGTTGCGATACGGATCAATGTTTCCTTTCTCCAACTTCAAATGGTGAAATATAATTGGGTACGAGATCATAAGGTTTATTGATTACCCATTCATCGAAATGTTGGTGGGCTAATATAGAAATAATCACAGCCGATGGATTTCCTTGCTGAATATTGTTCAAATCATTTATAAATTGATCACAACCCCAATGGACCACATGATCCATTTTTTTGATTTTCCTCTTGATATCATCCCATTGATACGGACCTGGATCATTTTGCGGAATTGAAGCATTATCCCAGGTAAAATCTTGTGCATAAACAATATCCCTGTGGGAATATAAAAGCACTAAACCTGCCCCCGAATATTCACCGCCAGAATCCATTAATGCCGTTAAAGTCGGTACAGGAATTAATGGCAAACCCTGACCAAAAGCCAGTCCTTTACTGTAACTTAAACCGATCCGTAACCCGGTGAATGATCCTGGCCCAATTGAGATCGCAATTCCATCTAAATCAGATAATATCAGTCCTGTATTGGCAACGAGTTTTTCATAAAATAATGGAAGCGATTTTGCATGTTGCCGGGGAATGCTTTCCTCTACTGTGGCAATTACATTACCATCTTCAATATAGGATACTCCACAAATTTCAGTAGCTGTTTCAATCGCCAGGATTTTCATTTACTTAATCCATTTATGGAAATCATTCTTTCATTTTCCACATCCAATACTCTCTCAAATGAAATCCGTATCGCATCCGGTGGCAGAATTGTCTCAAGCTTATCTGCCCATTCAATGAGAATCATCGCGCTGGGAGTCGCTAGGATATCTACGCCACCAATATTCAAAAAATCATCGATTCCGTTTAGGCGATAAGCATCTACATGAATTAGCTTACCCTTTTCACAATCGTATTCACTAACTAATTTGAAAGTAGGTGACCCAACATGTTCACTTATTCCGAGCCCCTTAGCAAAACCTTGAGTGAAGGTAGTTTTACCAGATCCAAGGTTTCCGATAAGTGCAATTACTATCCCTGTTGGCAAAGAATTCGCCAGATCTGCGGCAAAAGACTGTGTTTCAGTAACAGAGGTACATCGATATTCACGGGGTGACATTAATAGCCTCTCATGGTCACGACTGGAACCATGATCTCTTCCATGGATATACCCCCATGCTGGAAACTTCCTTTAAGCTTACCCTGATAGCGATGCTGTTGGTTTGGATAAAGAAAAAACACGTCATCCTTGGCCACAAGATAATTGGTCTGATGCACCAATTCCGGTAACCGGTAATCTGATGGTTTACGAATTATCAGTGCATTTTTTTCCTTGGAATTCAAGTTTCGTCCATACTTATAGCGAACACCACTGGAAGTTTCTCGATCTGCACCAACCAAAACACCACGCTGAACGCGAACAGTACCATGGTCGCTGGTGATGACCACTGTAAAGTCACTTTCACTCAATTCACGCAGGGTACGGTATAACCATGAATTCTCAAACCAGGTACGCACCGCAAAACGATATCCTGATTCATCAGGCACCATTTCTTTCAAAACATCGGATTCGGAGCGCTTATGCGCCAGCATATCAACAAAGTTTACTACAATAGCCATTAAATCTGATTGTTTGTAATCAGATAGATGTTTTTGAAAACGCTGGCCTTCTTCGGCAACATTGATCTTATGGTAAATCACATTTTTATTTTCCAACCGGTTTCTCTTTAACTGGTCTTCCAGAAATAAAGCTTCATATTTATTCAAACTGGAAGCTTCAGACTTCATCAATTCCAATTGCTGCGGGTACTTTCGACAGAATTCATCGGTAAATAATCCCGAAAAGATCGCATTCCGACTAAATGGCGTGGCGGAGGGCAATAGTGACATTTGGTAACCAATGTCTATGTTGAAATATTGTCCTATTTCCGGCAGGATGGTTAGAAATTGATCATGCCGTAAAGCATCAACCACAATGAGACAAACTTTTTTATCCTTCCGCAAAATAGGTATCACAAATTCAGGAACAACATCCACCGACAGGTTTGGACGGTTAGAACTGCTGACCCAATTACAATAATTTTCGTCAACGAATTTTACAAATTCGCGATTACAAGTATGAATTTGTTCAGCAAGTATATTCCCCAACCCTATGTCCTTATGTTCGTCAAAGTTGAGTTGCCATTTAGATAATCTATTATATATATCCCACCATTCGTGAGCCTGTAGATCCTCTTGCAACCTGCTCTCAATATGCTGGAATTCTTTCAAGTACCCGCTGGTAACTTTTTCCTCACGAATCTTGGTGTCTTCCAGGACCTGTTTGCAAGCCATAAATATCTGGGTTGGACTTACTGGTTTGATCAGATACTGTGCAATTTTCTGAGAAATAGCTTCATCCATGAGCCATTCTTCTTCACTTTTGGTAATCATGATCACCGGCAGATTAGGCCGTAATTCACTTAATTGACGAACCGTTTCTATACCATCCTGACCAGGCATGAATTGGTCCATAAGGACCAGATTGTATGTCTCATCTTTGACCAAAGCAATTGCATCTGGTCCATTGGTCGCCAAACTAATGTTAAATCCTTTATCCTCTAAAAAAAGAATATGTGGCTTGAGATGATCGACCTCATCATCAACCCATAATATATTACCACGTGAATTTGTCATAATCGATGGGTGAAATTACTGCCGTGGGAAAAAAGTCAGAAGGGCTGATTATGCCTACTTCAAAAGTATCAATTTTCTTGTCAGCGTGAAATCCTTTGATTCCATGAGTAAAAAATACACACCAGCACTGACATTGCGATTGAAATTATCTTTTCCATGCCAGCGGATTGACCTGAAACCAGCAGGCTCAAATCCATCAACGAGGACTCGAACTTCCTGTCCTAAAATATTGTAGATCGCAATGTGAATATGACTGTCCTCCGGCAAGTCATAGCGGATGGTTGTACTGGGATTAAATGGATTTGGATAATTCTGATGAAGCGCATATTGTTCAGGCAGCGGTGCTGTTGTACTGAATTTGTATGATTGAGTAAAAACTTCCCGGATCCTTCCAGCGCGATCACGCAGATCGATTCCCCAGATAACTTCAGTCTCTGTATCTACCAACCGACGGAACTTCAGCTTGACCTGCTTATTCATAGGCTGTATACGGAGTTTCTGAACTAAATCTGCCAGCTGTATAACTATACGGTGATTTGCTGAATCATGGTAAGATAATTCTGTCCAGTACTGGTCAAATCGCGATGACTGATCTACATATTCAATTACTTCTGGATCATACGATATTTCCAAACCTAGGGCCCCAACAGCTTGAATCGAATCGAAATCTACATATAAGTATAGTTCTTCCACATCATCACCAACTTGCGGTGGCGGATAACTGGCTGATATCTTGGCATAATCTTCTTCAGTTTGGCTACTCCTAGCAATTCTACCTCCATCATAATCAAACCCGGTAGACCAGTTCCACATCTGAACAAATATCATCAGGTCTTCAAAATCCATTTTCGAATCAGGCTGGATTTGCATAAAGGGCGGTGTACCTGTAGCAGGACCAATTTCGTCCGCTGGCGTAACGGTTTCATCCCACCAATTCTGCTGCAGGGCAACAAGGTCTTCAAAATCAACTAGACTGGATCTATCATAATCACCTAACAGGTTTATAGTGAATAGAATTGTATCGTCATCTACTTCACCATCAGGATCACCATTACCATTGCCGTCAAATGAGTTATTCCACACATCATGGAGCTGTTGATTGATTGATATTTGTATTTGTTCGTCAGCGTAATAATTCTCTACTGGAGTGATTATTAATTGCGCTACTTCATTACCTTGAATGAATTCTGCGTCGTATTCAAGTACTCCGCGCTGGTCGCTTTCAAGTATTACACCATCTGAATAGGATTCAAGATCCATTTGACCAGTAAATGTGAGAGTAATCTGATCATACCAGTACATATATTGACCGGTGTCGGGTTGAACGGTGGTTAATAACGGTAAAATCTGGTTATCGAAATGAATAGCTATCTGACTTGATTCATTAGATTGCCAGCCATCTGACATTGATACTTCCAGCAATATGTTTGTATCTGTATTAAACAGATCATCATCAGATATCCAAGTGAGTGAATCAAGATAATCTACGACACTTAATCCAGTCAGATTGTCTTGAAGTGCAGCTGGATGCCAGGAATTTCCATTATCAAGAGAATAGTTCATATTGATCGCATAGAGATCCTCGGTTGTATCTTCAATTGCATAGGTTAACTCAATATCACCAAAATATTCATCCATTGTTTCTGCCATTGAAACACTCAATGAGCCAATATGATTATCAACCGCAAAGAGGTCAGAGATTAATATTGAAGATGTATCATCTGGTGTTTGCAATGTATCAGTATCTAGGTCGTATGCAAAAATCTTCACCTGCACGTTTGAATTATATATTCCATCAAGATCTGACATTGAATGCCATATTACGGTCATTGTATCCTGCCCAGCGATACCACTCTGTTCACTAACAATGGCATTATTCCAGGTAATACCATCAGTAGTAAAACTAATATCGTAATCAAGGTCATCATCGTCAAAATCATATAAATTAAAAGAAAGCTCTATATCATCATGATATTCGCCAACAAGTTGCATAAAGGCGATTTCCGGCGGATAATTAATATCAATGACCTCAAGCATGACATCCAATGTATCAGCCAGTTCCCCATCCGAAACAACAACTGTAAACAAGGTGTCGTCACTACCTCTTGCCACCAGGCCATATAGACTGTCCCCTGCCGTACTCATCCACGTTGGTAAATCGCTGAAGACCCAGGTAAGGGTAGAATCTTCCGGATCAGTAGCCAAGGGATAATAAACGAAGTATTCATCCACATAAGCAGTATCAATATTGTGCGATGTTATCATGGGTACATCATTTACCGGAGTGACATATACACCAATTACTAATGAATCATTAAGCGTACCATCTGAAGCAAAAAGTGTAAATAATGTGTCAAAATCGCCCTCGCGTGGAATACCGGAAACGTCGTCGCCTTCCATAGATAACCAACTTGGTAAGTGGTTCACGGACCACAAAATGGGCAACCCTTCCGGGTCATATCCCACAAAATTAAAGGTTACAAATTCATCTTCGATTGCTAATAATGAATCTGATGATGTAATAACTGGAAGATCATCATACGGAATAACATCTACAAAAATTAATGTACTATCCCAATATTCGCCGTCCGATACCATTATACGAAAACTGGTGTCAGGGGCACCTTCATTGGGTGTTCCAAAAGAGCTGTCTCCTGCCGTACTCATCCACGTTGGTAAATCGCTAAAGATCCAGGTAAGGATAGAATCTTCTGGATCTTCAGCGGAGGCATGATAAACGTAATATTCTGACTCGTCAACGAGAATGGAATCAGCAGATTTTATCTCGGGCGGATCATTCACAGGCGTGACAAAAATTCCTATTTCAAGTGTATCAGAAAAATACGAATCAGAATAAATAAGCAGAAAACTGGTATCTAGATCGCCTTCCAGCGGTATTCCAATGATACTGTCATTTTCCATTGAAAGCCAGGTAGGCACGTTCTCAATCTCCCAGCGGTTTGTGCCAATATCTGGATCATACCCATCATATAAATAATTATAGGTTTCATCCTCAACCGCAAAGGATGTGGCCGAGGACGTTATTACTGGTGGGTCGTCTTCCAGCATATAAATGGTTATGATGGTTAAAGCGGAATCGCGACGTTCGGCATTATCAAAGGCGTATAATATCGTATCCTTCCCAAAATAATTTTGATCTGGCTGATAAGAAATAGTCGAATCACTCGCTATTTGCAAGATACCGTGATTGGCAGAGTCAACGATAGCAAGATCAACTAGGTGTATGTTTACTATACTGTCATTCAAGACGGGATTAAATAAAAATGTCGAATCCTCATTTATAAAAAATTGATCATTTACCAGGGTAAGCCATACATCTGGTATAGATCGTAGATTTTCATAAGCACCCATATCGGGATCAGATCCAGTAGGTGATGGTCTATTCCAGCCATTGATATCCGAATTAAAACTGTTCACACTGCTCCCCACACCGATGGCCATAGAATAATCAGACAAACTGTATTCGTCATTGCTGGCATCGCTGAATAATGGATTCACATCGATATTTGATTGTGCCCAGGTAACCAATGACGTACTTACACTTTCTGACTCATGGGAATAATCCACTGCATCGAAATTTCCCTCAACATCGGAGAAGGAAACAGTTAGTGAATCTTCAGGATCATTGATAAAAAATTGTTCCGGTATATTTTCATAAAGAATTGAATTAGTTACTACAACTTCAGATTCATCTGTCAGATGCAAAGCGCCGCCGTGGAACTCCCCATGGTTAGCAATAATTGTAGAATTGCCGATCATTGGATTCGATCTAGATATTTGCATAGCTCCGCCAAATAGACCGGCATAATTATTATAGATCACTGCGTTATAAACCCCTGGATTTGAATTACTGTACATGGCAACAGCACCACCGGTTGAATCAGCGCTGTTATCGGAAATAACCATATTGGTAATTGTCGGGTTTGATGAATTCAGAGAAATACCGCCGCCATTTATAGCGGAATTATTCACAATCGTTAATTTATTTAATGTCGCACTCGAATTATTCTGCAAATAAATACCACCGCCTTTATTGGCAGCTGTATTATTTGCTATTGTAATATTTGATAACCTCGGATTACCTCCATTCAAATAAATTCCTCCGCCATTATTTGTGGCGGCACTACTCGTGACGACAAGGTTTTCCAACACTGGACTGGAATTACTGGAATAAATGGCTCCTCCATCTGAGCTACTGCCATTTTGAATGGTAAATCCAACCAATCTTACTTCTGTGCCAGACACATCTGTTATGGTTAGAGTAGAACCATTTAGCTGACCATCAATAACCGTGCTGGTAATATGGGCTGTATCTCCCGATGTCAAATATTCTGAGCCAATAATCAATGCTTTACCAAGTAAATCAATATTCTCATAATAGGTGCTGCTATAAACAATCAATGTGTCATCATCTGCGGCAAAATTAATGGCGCTTTGAATCGAAGTAAAATCTCCAGTACCGCTAGGGCCCACTTCGTATTTTTGTGGGGTTGGCATACTGTAAACATCAAGAGTTTTTTCACTTTCCATACCGGCATAATCAATGGCAGATAAGCGATAGTAATAGGTAGTGCCATTTTCAAGATTGCTAATTATAACGGTTGTATCACTGATACTGGAATTTGTGGCTACAATGGTAGCAGGGAACGGATCTGTCCCTCCGTAGACTAAATATTGATAGAGATCAGTTTCTGTATTCTGATTCCAGAATAAAGTAATCTGTCTATTACCGGCCGTTGCTGAAAGGCTCTCTGGCATTGCTGGTGGTACCATATCCACACCTTCTGAATCCCAACTGGCACCATTTATAGTTCCATGGTTACCATTGCCGCTTATATCGTAGACCACAGACCCGGAACTTTCACCAAATTTCCAATAGCCTATTACATCGGAAGATGATAGATAGTTATCAGTATCAGCGTTCAGGTCTATATCCAGTGGATTACTCTTGATTGCCTGGATCTCGCTTAAACTAAGTGCATCATTCCAGATAATCACTTCATCAATTTTACCATCGTACCATTGTGGATCACCGCTATTATGACGACCAATTCGAAAATTGCTGCCATCGGGGGCGGCCTGAGTGAATGTTTCCGTACCAACCAGTTCGGCATTCATGTATAGCGATACGGAACCACTATCATAAACAGCTACGGCATGATACCATTTATCAGGACTGTAAGTGAATGGTGAATCATAATATCCATTATGATATTGTACATCTACCGTATTATCGCTATCCATATAACCAAGAATTAATGATTGTCCATAACTACCACTAACATCGCTATCCACGATTGATTGTTCGCCGGAATTAACATCCGGTTTAAACAAGACTGATATTGTGAGGGGCAGCATATTTCCACCCAGAGGCGTTTGTATATAATCATCACCACCATCAAAACTCAGACACTGCACGTTACCGGGATCATGCGACATAGCAAACGCAGTACTTGTATTTTGGCTCTCATTACCGGCAAGATCGACAGCGGAAATACGATAATACCTGACGACACCATCAGTAATGCCAACATCACTATATTTTTCTGTACCAACTGCAACTGTTGTTATTAACACACTTGGGTTTGATGTTGTATCCGCGAATATTCTATAATGGGCTAGGTCATTTTCTGTATTTGGCTGCCAGCTAAGATCTATTTTACCCAGGCCTGGCGTAGCAATCAATCCGGTTGGACTTTCAGGTATATCTCCATCAACATAAATTTCTTTACTACCGCTAATAGAAAAAGTGGATCCTGGCTCTGGTAAATTCAATAATGACCCATTTCCAGCTACATCGGTGATTGTCCCTCCATTCAAGACCAAGGCACTATCACTAGCATAGCCCAGATCGGTTGAATTATGGCCACTTTCAACAATAAATCGAAAAATCAGTTCGGTAGATCCATTGCCACTGAGATATTCGATAACTGCATCTGTGTTCCCCGTCTCCAGTGTTAATTGCGGTGTTCCTGAAACATTCACTTCTTCACTGAAGGTAAAACTAATATCAATAGTATCACCAACTAGATAGGTACCATCTGCCGTAGGAGATGTCGCAGAATAAATAAATGGTAAAATACCATCAATATTCAAGTCCATGCTGTCTGATAAGGAATAGGTAGAGGCTGGTTCTGGGAGTGTTAAAATTACATCATTACCCGCGGCATCCTTTATCTTACCACCATTGAGAACTAATGAATTTGTCGTTGTATAATCAAGATCATTTGTGCTTTGACCTTCAAATACTATGTATGAAAAATTTAATGTAGTACTGCCCGAGCCGATGCTATAATCAACCACTGCATCCGCATCACCCGTTTCAAGAGTTAGCTGGGGAACACCAGTGGTAAAAACGGACTCATTAAAAGTGATAGCAATATTGAGAGTATCTCCGATTTTATAAGTGCCATCGGAACTGGATGAGGAAACAGCATTCACAACTGCTAATACCCCATCTATAACCAATGTCTTATTGGCGGCCAGGGATCCATCTGCACCCGGCGTGGTGAAATCTAGCGTCGCATCATTTCCAGCAACATCTTTTATCGATCCACCATTTAGTATTAAAGCACTCGTATCGGCATAGCCCAAATCACCTACACTATCACCAGATTCAACAACATAATCAAAAGATAAAGTTGTAGTACCTGACCCCAATACATAGTTAATAAGCGTATTTGCTGAACCTGTGCTTAGATTTACTTGCGGCGTACCAGTAACACCTACTGCTTCAGTAAATGTCACTGTAATAACTATACTGTCACCAATCATATATAAACCATCAGCATTCGCAGTTGATACATTGCTCACGGTTGGTACAATACCATCTACAACAATATCCTTATTTGCACCTAATGACCCTTCTGCTCCCGCTGCAACTAAGGTTACTGTAGCATCATTCCCGGCTACATCCTGAATCACTCCACTATTCAATGCCAGGGCATTCGTGCCCAGATAATCAAGATCCGTCGCATAATCACCGTTAGCAACAACATAATTAAATGTAAGGGTATTTGTGCCACTACCACTGGCATAATCCACTACAGTGTTGGAATCCCCGGTTGCAACAGTCAATTGTGGAGTTCCAGTAACTAAAACATTTTCACTGAAGGTTACTGTTAAGGGAATATTATCGCCAATGTTGTACAGACCATCATTCAGCGACGATGATACATTCGCTACCGTTGGCTGCAGGCCATCAATGATCAGGGCTTTATTGGCAGACAAAGAGCTGCTTTGTCCCGGAATAGGCAGAGATAGTGATACATCATTCCCGGCAATGTCCTGTAAGGTACCGCTGTTTAATGCCAATGAAGACGTGGACGTATAATCCAAATCACCAGAATTGTGACCATTCTCTACAATATAACGAAAACTGATTATGGTAGAACTATCTCCACTTACAAAGCTGGAAGTGGCGTCATTTGATCCAGTTTCCAAGGTTAATTGCGGTGACCCGGAAACGTAAATATTCTCATTAAAGGTAATGTTGATGTTCAACGTATCACCTATAATATAGGTACCGTCAGATGTTTGTGATGATACCATGGTAACAACTGGTGCACCACCATCAATGATCAAAGATTTAATGCTTGATAAAGAACCTGCTGCCCCTGGTGCCGCCAGTGAAACCTCAGCACTATTGCCAGCAACATCATAAATCGTACCACCATTGAGATCCAAAGCGGTGTTGCTTAAATAATCAAGATCCAAGCTGGCGTCGCCAGCTTGAACAATATATTGAAATGTGATTATTTCACTTCCGCTGCCGCTGATGTAATTCGCTGAATGATCCACACTACCAGTCTCAAGATCCAACTGCGGCGTTCCAGTGACATTAACAGTTTCAGTCAGAGATACGGTTATGTCCAGCGTGTCCCCAATGTTGTAATAACCATCTATTTCTGCTGATGTTACACCGCTGACCGCAGCGATTATTCCATCAACCACTAAATCCTTACTGTCACCAAGGGAACCTGTGGTACCAGGTAAAATCAAGGTCAGGGTTGCATTATTACCGGAAAAATCCTTGATCGTGCCCCCATTTAGCGTCAACGCTGACGTATTGGTATAATCCAAATCATTACTCTCGTGACCACCTTCTACGACATAGTCAAATATCAATACCGGTGATCCAGAACCGGTACTATAATTAACAAGCGTGTTGCCCGAACTAGAGGTTACTAATGATATCTGGGGAGTGCCTATCGAGTAAACAGTATCATCAAAAACGATCGAAACAGGAATTGTATCGCCGATCATATAATTACCATCAGCCACGGCAGATGTGACCGATGTTAAAAGCGGGGCCACACCATCCACAACCAGTGCCTTGTTTGCTGCCAATGAACCCGTCCCTGCAGGTGCGGGCAGAGCGATAGTAGCATCATTTCCTGCGCCATCCCTGATTATGCCCCCGTTCAAGGCCAGGGCGCTGCTGCTGGTATAATCCAAGTCACTACTTGTATGCCCAGCGGCAACTGTGTAATTAAAGGTAAGTGTAGCACTACCGGACCCACTGGTGTAATCCAATACAGCATCGTTTGTACCGGTTTCAATGGTTAATTGCGGGGTACCTGTAACAGCAACCACCTCACTAAAAGTAATCGTAATACCAGCTGTGTTACCAAATATTAACATTCCATCATTATCCGGTGATGAAACATTATCAACCGTTGGTACAATTCCATCTACTATAATGGCTTTGTTCGCACTGAAAGATGTTGGACTGCCTGGAATTGGAAGGGTAAGATTGGCGTTATTCCCGGAAGGGTCTATAATTGTACCAATGTTAAGCGCTAATGCAGAGTCACTGGCATAATCAAGATCAGTGGAATTATGCCCACCAATAACAATGTAATTGAAAATTAATGTAGATGTAGCACTACCGCTGGCATAATCAGCTACACCATCTGGGTCTCCCGTTTCCATTGTTAATTGGGGGGTACCCGTCACATACACAAGTTCAGAAAAATTTATCGCTATACCCAGTGTGTCCCCAATTTTGTACGTACCATCAGACAACGTTGAAGATATGGAACTGATTATTGTAGGTATGACTCCATCTACAACCAACGTCTTATTCGCGCTAAGTGATTCGGACGCACCAGGCGCAGGCAAGGTCAAAGTTGCGTAATTATTGGCAAGATCCCGAATTGTTCCACCATTCAATGATAATGCGTCAGTACCGATATAATCAAGGTCCTCACTAGTATGATCCTGGACAATAATATATTGAAAACTTAGCGCCGTTGATCCACTACCAGAGGTATAATCAACTACAGCATTTACTGCTCCCGTTTCAAGCGTAAGCTGTGGTTTCCCTGTACTTGTATCCACCACCACTGTCTCAGGAAAATTCACAGTGATCACCAGGGTATCTCCAATGTTATAGATATTGTCCGGTGTTGTAGAAGAAACGGAACTAACTGTAGGAATAATGGCATCCACTACCAGTGCTTTGTTCGCAGACAGAGAACCAGAAGATCCCGGTTCAAGTAGCGTCAAGGTAGCATCGTTACCCGCTGCATCCCTGATTAAACCATTATTTAAGGATAATGAACTTGTACTGACATAATCCAGATCACTATTACTATGTCCTGATTCAACTATATAATTGAAATTTAATGTGACAGTACCAGAACCACTGTTGTAATAAATCACTGCATCATTTGATCCCGTTTCTAATACAAGCTGTGGGACACCAGTAACAGCTACAATTTCCGAAAATGTAATTGTTAATCCCAATGTATCACCAGCTTTATAATATCCGTCTACGGTATTTACTGAAACAGAGTTTACCGTTGGAACTACTCCATCAATCATCAACGCTTTATTATTAGCCAGGGAGCCAGTACCACCTATTTCTGGCAAGGTAAGCGTAACATTGTTGCCAGCCGCATCCACAATCGTCCCGCTATTCAATGCCAGCGCATTGGTGCTATTATATTCTAGATCACTGTTTTCATGACCAAGTCCCACAGTATAATTGAACGTCAGAGTAGTTGTGCCAGTACCGCTAGTATAGCTAGCGATGGCATCAGTCGCACCCGTCTCTAAAGTTAATTGGGGACTACCAGTAACCACTACGTTTTCATTAAATGTAACAGTAATCGCCACCAGGTCACCGATATTATAGGTTCCATCCTGTGTTGAAGATGAGACTGCAGTGACTGTGGGAGGATTGCCGTCAATAATAATATTCTTCGTAGCCGCTAAAGATCCTGTGGAATCTGGTTCTGGCAGCGTTAGATCAGCATTATTTGTAGCGACATCTTTAATAGTACCGCCATTTAATACTAATGATGTTGTGCCAACATAATCCAAATCGGCACTACTTTCTCCATTCGATATGATATAGGAAAAATTTAACGTGGCACTTCCAGTTCCACTGGCATAATCAAGCACCGCATCTGTTGTACCTGTTTCGAGCGTTAATTGGGGGGTACCTGTGACAGTAACAGCTTCATTAAAGCTTACATTCACTACTATTGTGTCGCCTATACCGAACAAACCATCATCCACTGCTGCACTTACAGCAGTAAGAGTAGGTCCAGTTACATCAATTACATCCGTATTCCACACCGCACCCGTAAACGAAATATGGTGACCTTTACCGCTGATATCATATAGCGTAAATCCAGTGCTCTCACTAAAGCGCCAGTAGGCTTTAAGGTTCGCTGCAGAAACATAATCACCACTGTTTGTTCTTAAATCTGTATTGCTCACTTCTGTGTACATAGTTAATAGTTCCGATGCTGAAAGTGCTTTGTTCCAGATACCGATCTCATCGATTAGGCCATTAAAATATTCATTATCCCCAACAGTATTATACCACCTTCCAAATTCTAAAGATTTATCAGTACTAAATGAAATCTCGGTTGTAACTGTTTCCATAAGATTCCCATTTACGTACAGTTTCACGTAGTATCCATCCTTGTATACACCGGTGACCAGATAATTGACTCCAGTGCTGTAATAATTGCTACTGGTATTGGCCACCACATTTGTTTCACCAGTGCCAAATGTTGCCCATATTTCACCATTCTCCCGAGTATTTAACCGGTACCCATTGCTTCCAGAATAAGGTAGTCTATCAATTATTGAAGCATTTTTTATTTCATCAGCTTTGATCCAGGCTGAAACGGTAAACTCATCTACTATATCAAAATCAGTACTAGCGTTGCCGCCAGCATAATCATCAGTACCATCAAAATCCAGTGAGCTGGTCACAGATAATTCATGGGCCAGGGCGGCGACATCGCTGGTTTCAGCACTTTTATTGCCAACATTATCCACTGCAGAAATACGGTAATAATAAATTGTACCATTGGTAAGATCTGTTTGGGTATAGGTTTCGGTACCAGTTGTTATGGTGGCCAATAGTGTTGCCGGGTTACTAGATGTGCCACCATAGACCTTATATGAAGCCAAGTCAGCATCCGCATTGGGCGTCCAATCCAACTGTATTTGTGCGCTGCCAGGTGTGGTAATTAAACCAGCCGGTACCGCTGGCAGGACACCTTCTACATTTAGATTCATATTGGAACTGAGAGAAAAACTGGCGCCAGGGGCGGGCAAAGTCAAGGTGGCATTATTACCAGCAGCATCCATGATCGTACCATTGTTCAATGCCAGCGCTGTAGTGCTGACATATGCAAGATCTGGGTTCACGTGCCCTGCAGCAACAACATATCGAAAGGATATCATTGTGGTATCATTACCGCTTAGGTAATCTGCTAAAGCATCATTCGTTCCTGTTTCCAAGGTCAATTGCGGCGTACCAGTAACCAGAACTTTTTCATTAAAAAGAATAGCAATAGTAAGGGTATCACCCATTTTATAACTACCATTGGAATTAGTTGATAGCATCTGCGTTACAGTTGGTGGTTCTGCATCCAAAACAATGGTTTTATTATTAGATAGCGAACCCGCTGAACCGGGTGCTGGTAATGTCAAGGTAGCCGCATTGCCTACCGCATCCGTAATGGTCCCACTGTTAAGTGCTAATGCAGATGTGCTTACATAATCCAGATCGATAGAAGAATGCCCATTGGCAACGATATAATTAAACGTAAGCACATTGGTCCCTGTACCGGCCGTATAGTTGACCGTTGCGTCCGAATCTCCGGTTTCCATAGTGAGTTGCGGTGTGCCGGTCACAGTCACAGCCTCGCTAAAAGTAACCGCAATTCCTATTGTGTCAGCAATACTATAGGTGGTATCTATCGCGTTAGAGCTTACAGATATGCCGACCGGTGATACACCATCGATAAATAAGGCCTTATTCGCAGCCAGTGAGCCAGCAGCGCCAGGTGCAGCCAGAGTCAGATCCGCAGAACTGCCCGCTGCATCCACGATTGTACCACCATTCAATGTGAGCGCGCTATCGCTGGTATAATCAAGGTCATTACTGGAATTACCGCTGGCTACGGTATAATTAAAAGTGAGTGTTGCACTACCACTACCGCTGCTATAATCCGCTATGGCATTCGTAGCGCCAGTTTCTAATATGATTTGCGGTTTACCACCAGTTGTGTCAACAACAACAGCTTCACTTAGGGTAATTATAACCGCGATCAAATCATCAATTTTATAAACTGTATCGGCAGCTGGGGATGTGACGGAAAAAATTGTAGGTACTAGACCATCAATTACCAGTGCTTTATTATATCCTAATGAATAACTGGCGCCCGGCTCTGGCAATATGAGTGTGGCATTATTTCCAGCGGTATCCCTTATACTACCGCTATTCAAGCCAAGTGCTATGGCTCCCACGTAATCCAAATCGCTGGTGCTGTCACCAGCGGTGACCAAATACTGGAAAGTCAATATTGATGTACCGCTGCCACTGGAATAATCAACTACCGCATCATTATTCCCGGTCTCCAAGGTCAACTGCGGGGTACCTGTTACTGTTATTGCTTCACTGAATGTTATGGTTATAGCTAGCGTGTCACCTAATTTAAACAATCCATCAGCTACGGCACTGGTTACCGAATTCACTGTGGGAACGATACCATCGATTACCAGTGCTTTATTTACCCCCAGCGCACCTGTGGAGTCCGGATCAGGTAAGGTCAGACTGGCGTCATTACCAGCAGTATCGCGCACAGTACCGCCATTCAGCGTCAGGGAGGTCGTATCTGCGTAATTCAAGTCTGAGGACGTATGACCTGAGGCAACCACATATTCAAAACTCAAGGTCGAGGTTCCACTGCCGGCAGCGTAATAAATGACCGCATCGCTGGTACCCGTTTCCAATGTGAGTTTTGGCGTACCAGTAACAGCGACTGCTTCTGTGAAGACCATGGTAATAGCTAATGTATCTCCGATTATATAGCTGGAATCAACAGCTGTACTAGACACCGAACTCACCAATGGTGCACCGCCATCAACGACCAGTGCTTTGGTGTACCCCAGGCTACCTGTCGAATCCGGTAGAGGTAAAATTACATTGGCACTATTGCCAGCGGCGTCCATTATCGATCCCCCATTCAAGGCCAGTGCTGTGGTATCAGTATAGTCAAGGTCACTGCTTGTGTTACCCCGCGCTATTGTAAATTTGAAAGTAAGTGTGGATGTACCACTGCCGCTGGTGTAATCAACCACCGCATCGGTTGTACCTGTCTCCAAGGTCAGTTGGGGTGTTCCCGAAACGGAAACCTCTTCGCTGAAGGTTACTGAGATATCCAGTGTATCACCGATACTATAAGTACCATCAGTGGCTGAAGAAGAAACTGCGCTAACGATAGGGGCAATTCCATCGATAACCAGTGCTTTTTCCGCACCCAGGGATCCAGAAGAACCAGGAACAGGTAACGTCAAAGTAGCTGCATTCCCTGATCGATCATTTATGGTGCCGCCATTTAAGGCCAGCGACGCTGTACTGTCATAATCCAGATCACTAGCTATGTGACCATTCGCTACAATATAACGAAAATTCAAGGTCGTGGTACCGCTGCCGATATGATATGCTGCGAGCGCATCAGAACTACCCGTCTCCAACGTTAATTGCGGGGTACCGGTTACTGTGACCGTATCACTGAATGTGATCGCAATGGCCAACGTATCGCCAATATTGTATATACCATCCGTGCTGGATGAAGAGACTGTGTATACTATTGGTGCGATTCCATCGATCACCAACGCTTTACTCGCACCCAATGATCCCGTTGATCCAGGAGTCTGCAAAGTCAAATCCGCTACATTTCCCGCAGCATCCGTGATTGTACCGCTGTTCAAGGCTAAGGCTGTTGTAATTGTATAATCCAGGTCTGCACTGATGTCACCGGGAGCAACAATATACTGAAAACTTAATAAAGCTGTACCACCACCGGTGCTGTAATCAGCAACTGCGTCAGCGGCTCCAGTTTCTAATGTAAGCTGTGGTGTACCGGACACGAGCACCGCTTCACTAAATGTGGCTACAATAAGTAAGGTATCTCCAATAATATAGGTGCTGTCCGCAGCATTGCTGGAAACTGTACTAATAGCCGGCATTACGCCGTCAATCACCAGTGTCTTTGAGGCGCTCAGAGAACCTGCGGCACCTACAGCAGGTAAAATCAGATTCGCTGTATTTCCTACAGCGTCTACGATACTTCCATCCCCCAGAGCCAATGCTGTTGTACCGGTATAATCCAGGTCACTGCTGGTATCCCCTGTAGCCACAATGTACTGGAAATTCAACGCGTTCGTGCCGCTGCCGCTTGTATAAGATATAACTGCATCAGTTGTACCGGTTTCCAGGGCTAATTGTGGCGTACCAGTGACCGTAACCGCTTTGTTAAAGTTCAACGTAAGCAACAGCGTATCACCAGCACCATAGGCCGTGTTAGCTGCTACACTAGTAACAGAACTGACAGTTGGAATCACACCATCAATCACCAGTGCCTTGTTCGCACCCAAGGATCCAGCGTTCCCTGGTACTGGCAGAATCAGATCTGCATTATTACCACTTGCGTCAGTGATTGTGCCACTGTTTAAGATCATTGCCGTTGTATCGCGATAATCGAGGTCACTGCTGCTATTACCATTGGCTACACGATAATTAAAGGTTAATGTGGATGAGCCGCTACCACTTACATAACCGGCATAGTTACCGGTTCGTGGTCCTGTATCCCAAAAAGTACCATTTGTTAGTGTTCCTGTATTACTATTAACACTCCCATCAGCAACAATAGTTCCTGTACCCTCATTCATTGCCCAATAACCAACCAGACTTTCCGATGCTGTGTAATTCCCCAAATTCGAAGATGCATCCAGGCCAATACCAGAATTATAAAGTGCATTAACGTTTACTGCAGTTAAGGCTGAATTCCATATCGCAATATCGTCCATCAAACCATTAAAATACCCGTCCCATGACCAATTACTTTTTCCGATAAAACTTGAGGTTCTATTCACAGCAGCCGGAACACCGGTTGTACCAGTTTGGATCTGAGCACCATTTTTATATAAAACAACATTACCACCAACATCCATTACTGCAACTAAGTGCATCCAGACACCCGTCTCCAAAATACCATTAGCAGTTACTTTGCCTCCGCTTGTACCACCAACATATACTTCAAATGTTAAGTTATTCGTGGTACCATAATTGGCCAGAAGTATATTGTCATTTGCTTGACCTTCACCAAAATCAAAAATTCGGGACCAGTTATTAAAACTATTATAAAATACCCAGGAAGAAACAGTCATACCCCCAGAGAAATCAGTGTTTACGGTCCCTACATCCAAATAATCATCTGTACCATCAAAACCCAGATTATATCCTGATGTTGTGTCTGTACTTGAATTAAGTAGAACAAATGGATCGCCAGTTACAGTTACCGCTTCAGTGAAGGTCGCTGTAACAGGAATTACATCACCAACCTTATACGTACCATTGCTAGAAGTAGACGTAACTGCGGTAATAGCAGGAAGTATACCTTCAATGACCAACGCTCTATTTGCCCCCAGAGAGCCTAAAGATCCTGGCTCTGGTAGTGCCAGAGCTGCATTATTGGTACCAGAATCGGTAATTGTTCCGTCATTTAATGTAAGAGCGCTCGTACTGGCATAGTCAAGATCGGCAGACGAATCGCCGCCAGCCACGATATAAAGGAATGTCAAAACGCTGGCACCACTTCCACTGGAATAATTAGCTGATGCATCTGTTGTGCCGGTTTCCAATGTAAGCTGGGGCGTACCAGTTACCGTCACTGCTTCGCTGTACGTGATAGAAATAGATATGGAATCTCCGCTACTGTAGGTGCCATCCGCATTAGTGGAAGTAACGTTGGTGATAGTGGGGACATTCCCATCAACCACTAGATCCTTGTTTGCAGATAATGATCCTGTTGATCCAGGTACAGGTAAGGTTAAAATAGCATTATTACCACCACCATCCTTGATTGTACCGCCATTCAACGATAAGGCAGTAGTATCTGTATAATCGAGGTCGCTACTAAAATTTCCGTTTAATATTGTGTAATTGAAAGTCAGTGTATCTGTCCCCGAGCCACTGGTATAATTGACATCTGTACCACCCAACTGACTTTCAACCCAGGTTGCACCATTATTCAGTGCCGCATTATGACCATTTCCAGTCGCATCAATAGCTGCGGTACCAATACCTTCATTCATACGCAAGTATAGTACTAGATTAGATGAAGATGCGTAGTCCCCTGAGTCTCCGGTAAGATCAATTGTAGCATTGCCATTGTAATTAGCCAATGCTTCAGCAGCGCTCAGCCCGCTGTTCCAAATGGCTAACTCATCGATATTACCATTAAACCTTTCACCACCATACGAATCGCGACCAATGCTCAAACCATTACTAGAATTTTGAGTCCCTGAGTTACCAGCCGATGCTTCAAGGGCACCATTTAGATACATATAGGTGTAGCTGCTGACTCTTGTTAGAGTTACGTTGTACCATGTATTTGCTGATAGCACAGTAGAACCAGAAAAACCACCAGGTGCCCAAGCTGATAATTTTCCTGCCGAATTTACCTGGACCTCATAGTTTCCACTACCACCCCGTTTACAAAATATCTGCCGCGTGGCCCCGATAGCATCAATCTTAAATCATACTGAAACTGAAAAATCACCCGTGCCGAACTGGAGCGAACTATGGTTGGGAACAAAGGCATAGTCA
>CAJXWT010000030.1 GCA_913062595.1 uncultured Fidelibacterota bacterium | reverse complement strand
AAAGATGTCTTGAAACAAAATTATGGTCATGGAGGCCATCGGCCCTAAAGCATTTATTCATCTCGACCGTTTACGGTCTAATTTATGGAACATTCGTCGTCACATAGGAGAGCGTCCACTTCTGTGCGTAGTCAAAGCTAATGGTTATGGACATGGAGCAGTTCCAATAGCGAAAACCATCTGTCATGAGCCAGGTGTACATCTCGCTGTTTTTTCATTAGATGAAGCGATGGAGCTGAGGAGGAACTCCATTGAGAACAACATATTAATTTTTTGCAGGATGCAACCGGAATTTGTTGAGTTAGCCTTTAAACATGATCTTACGCTGAATTTGAGTTCCTTGGATGATATAACATATTTGAAAGAATTCATTTCAAGAACAGGTCAAAGTCCCCGTTTTCATATCAAGTTTGATACTGGCATGACCCGGCTTGGGGTGGACGTTTCTGACGCTGAAACCGTCTTTGATGATGTTGCTTCAATTGAAGGAATAAATCCGGAAGGAGTTTATTCCCATTTCGCGACTGCGGATGAAGGAGACATTTCTTATGCTGAATATCAGTTATCCCAGTTCAAAACTGCAGTGAAGATGGCTAAATCCTATAATATTAACTTTAAATATATACACTGTTCCAATAGCGGTTCAGTTTTGAACCTACCCCAATCTTATTTTAATATGGTAAGAGTTGGAATGCTACTGTACGGTGTTGCACCGTCCAGCGAAGTAACCATGGATATTCCTGTAGAGCCAGTTATGAGTTTTTGTGGTTCTATTGTACAGTTGCGCCGTGTTCCCAAAGGGACACAGGTTAGTTATGGCGGAGTTTATTCAACGGATAAAGAAACAAACATCGGTGTAGTGCAAACGGGATTTGCTGACGGATTTCCCCGGTCATGGTATGAAGATGGTGTTGTGAGTTACAAAGGTCAGCAATTTAAGATTGCTGGCCGAGTGTGCATGGATCAACTTATGGTAGACTTTGGAGATGAAACACCGCGTATTGGGGATGACGTATTATTTTTTGGAAAAAAAGATCTGGACCATTTGCCAGCAGAAAGGATAGCTAAATCAATCGGATCTACAACCTATGTGCTGCTAACTGCTATTAAGGGCCGAACAAAATATATTTATTTAAAATAATTGAATCAGTTATTCTAGATGTGAGTTCTATACTTGCTACAAGATATTATTTACTAGTACCGATATTTAATAATCAACAAATTGTAAACAGAATCGATATGAAAAGGATAATGAAATTATAAAATTTATGCGCAATTATTTTATTCGTGCGCTTTAATTTTGAAAAGAAATTCGTATTGTTCTTTAGTCAGATTTTCGAATTTGACACCTTTTATTGTGATCTGGTAATCTTCAAGTTCTTTAAAATAGCGTTTAGCTTTCACCTTTTTCTTGTCCGTATAATTTACTCTTTTCAATACGTAGCGCATGGTGTTTAAACGGGCGATCATTTTGTTATCGCTGTTAATTAGAATCCAAGGAGCATGCTCCGTAGAGGTTTGTTCAAACATCTGTTCCTTGTAGCGCGTGTACAGGTGCCAGTGTTCCATTGCTTTTAGATCATTATCCGTGACCTTCCAATATTTTAATTCACTGCTTTGTCTTAAGAAAAATCTATACTTTTGTGTTTCTTGTGATACAGACAAATAAAATTTGAATATTATTAAACCATCATTAATTAATCTTTTTTCCCAATCATTGACATTATTTATAAAATAATAGTACTGACTTTTTGAGCAGTAACCCATTGTGGGCTGGATAACAGCGCGGGAATACCATGAACGATCAAAGAATACAATTTGGCCATCACGTGGTAAGTGGTTTTTATAGGTACTAAACCAATTCCTATTCTGTTTACTTGTAGGAACGCCTAATTCGACAACCCTTGTATTCTTAGGCATCATATGTTGAATAAATCGCCTAATAGTGGAACCTTTACCAGCAGCATCACGGCCTTCAAGAACGACGGCCACTTTTTTCTTTTCTTTAATCATCCATTCCTGCATCTTTAGTAATTCCACCTGCAGCCTATACTTTTCCTTCGTATATAATTCTGACGGAAGATCTTTGTATTCGGTGTGGTTATATATTATTAGTGGTGTTTCCATTATCTAATCATTACTATTTGGAACCGCAAAAAAAGGATTAATCACAATATTAAAGCAAAAAGTCCTTTATAAAAACTTAAATTGTTGGGGATTAAATTGGTTTCCTTAAACTATTATAAGATAGCAAACATGATTCCAAAAGAAGAAAGTAATAACCAGGTGGTTTTCAAAGATTCCGCTCACAATAAGTAAATTATAAACAAAGTAGCTTGAACAGGCAGATTAACTTTGCCAGGGGCCGGTGATTGCTAGGGTTAACCCTGGTAATTGAATATTAACAAAAAGGATAGAACCATCTGGTGAAAAAACAGAACCGGCAAATTCATTACTATTTAAGGCGTTCCTGGCCAGTTTATATGGTGCACCATCCGGTTTAACACCAAGCAGGTAATCGGTGCCGCGGCCGTCTTCACATATAATCAAATCACCCCATGGTGCAACAGTCAGGTTATCACACATATCCATAATATTACTATCCTGTGGTTCTAAAAAGAGTTCAAGCTTACCGGGCTTGTCTTTTTCTTCCGATTGGCCTTCAAAAGGGCTGGGGTGATAAACAAATAGCTGTCCCAGTTTCTTTTTTCCACCGGTAGTGCAGGTAATATATACTTTACCATTATCATACCACATACCTTCACCACGAGCAAAAATAGCTGCCCCGGCCGCATGGCCTCTAAATCTCAGATCATTCTCGGGACTTTGTGTGTCTAGTAGAGTAATCCATTCAATATAATTTAATTCTCTTTTCAAAACAGTGGTTTCCTCCCAATTTCTCGTATCCATCGATGGTTTGGACTTAAAACCTAGGGCCTGCAGTACTCCGCCTTTATGTAGTTCGCCTGGTACATTTGGTATGTAGCGGTAAATAAGACCATTGCCTTCATCTTCTGTTTGGTAAGCAATACTAGTTCTTGGATCAATTGCTACTGCCTCATGGGTGAAACGGCCCATGTCTTTGATGGGTAACGGCTCTGCCAGACCAGGCTTTTCAGTTACCGGTACTTCAAAATTATAGCCATGGTCTTTCTTCCAATCTTCTCCGGTCTGGATTTCAGTTTCTTCACAGCTTATCCAACTTTTCCATGGTGTAGGTCCACCACTGCAGTTTATAGTTGTGCCCGCCAAGCTAAGGAATTGACGGACGACCTGTTGCCGTCTTGGGTCATAAATAATTGTGGTAGTGCCTCCTTGTCCCGGAATGCCATTTTGACCAGTGTCATAAAGAAGATCTTGGTCAACTTTATTCAACAACTCAAGATTTTGGCCAAAAGGACCGCCTTCAAGATGTGCTTCGCCACCTAGTTCGTGGTTACGAATAATTATAAGGTTACCATCTGAGCCATTAAAAATAGACATGCCATCATGGGCTGCGGGTACAAGCAGGCCATCATCCATTTTCTCACCATATTCTGAAAATATGGTATAAGAAAATCCTTTTGGTAAATCAAGAATACCTTTTGGGTCTTTTAATAG
Source organism: uncultured Fidelibacterota bacterium (assembly GCA_913062595.1). Classification (GTDB taxonomy): domain Bacteria; phylum Fidelibacterota; class Marinisomatia; order Marinisomatales; family TCS55. The sequence goes on along the minus strand of CAJXWT010000030.1, from coordinate 22,348 downwards.
TGGACCATATCCTTGACCGCTAGATTGTGCGAGGATGTCGCTTAAATTTACTGCGTTTCCTAAAGCATGACCAAACCCTGTAAATGCTAAAGAAAAGGCACCAAATTGTTTAAGAAAATGGCGACGGTTAACCATGTTTAGTTGCGCAGAGGTTTACCCGTTTTGAGCATATAACGAATCCGGTCCTGCGAAAGTTTTTCCCCGGCCAGTGAGACAAAGGCTTCTCTTTCAATATCTAGGAGGTATTGTTCATCGACTGCTTTTGTGAGCCCTGCTTTATCTCCGCCCGTAAGTACGTAAGCTAATTTATTTGCAATAAATTCGTCATAATCCGATATTTTTCCCTGAACTTTAAATCCTTTTAGAGCCGCAGCCATTGCGGTTCTGCCACCGGCGCCAGGGAGTTTTAGATCATCTCTATATTTAGGTGGTTTATAGTTATCAACCAGTTCAAGAGCTTTTTGTTTGGCGGCCCAAATACGGTGATCGTTATTAAGTATTATCGTATCTGTTTTTAATAGATAACCCAAGTGTTTTGCTTCTTCAGCGCTCGTTGCCACTTTGGCGAACCCGATTGTTTCAAATGCTTTCTGAGTAATTTGGAATGTGTTGATTCGCCCACCTGTCCCAGAATTCTCGATCAGATTAAGTAGCAGGCGCAAATTCCCACCCGCACCAGGAATCAAACCGACGCCAACTTCTACAGCACCAATATATAATTCACCAAGGGCAACCCTGTGTGCAGCTGGTGCTACAAGTTCAAAGCCGCCACCCAGCGCTAGATGAAATGGCGCCGCTACAATAGGTGCCTCGAAAAACCGGACTCGCTGGGTTACATCTTGTAGTATTTTGGTTCTGGTAGCAATGGTATCATAATCATTGTTTTCACAATATTGTATTATGCCGTTTAAGTTCGCTCCGGCGCAGAAGTTTAATCCCTGGTGTCCAACAACCATGGCCTTGTATTTTCCTGCTTCAACAAGATCTAAACCATCTACAAAGGTTTGCACCAAGGATCCATCTATTGGGTTCAATGTTGATTGTAGCACAGAGTGAAATTCACAGCACAAAACACTGTCACCCAAATCGACTAAACTGGCACTCCAGCCGCGCTTTACAAGGTAGCCGGCAGATTTTTGCAGCACCAGGTTAAGCGATTTCTCTTTTTGCCGTGCTGGTTGCATAGATTTGCTGCCAACTTCAAAATAAGACCTTGTTCCATTGCCTACTGAGTGGAAGGTTTTTTGACCTGAATCCAGCATATCAGATACCCATTGCGGTACTTTCTTTCCAGATGCGGTCATGCGTTCCACAGATGATTCTACACCAATAGCATCCCATGCTTCAAAAGGACCAAGTTCCCAGCCATAACCCCATTTCATGGCATTGTCTACATTGACAATATCATCACTGATCTCAGGAATACGATTTGCTGCATAGATGAGTGAGTCTGATGTTATTTCCCAAAAATATTTCCCTGCTTTATCATCGCTTGAGGTTAACGCTTTTAAGCGTTCACCTACACTTTGACGATCCTTGGCCAGACGAAATCCGTCGAATCTCACTCGTTTCTGTGGTCCGTATTCGCCTGTCTTGAGATCTACAGATAGAATACCATCTTCTGTCTTTTTATAAAAGCCCGCTTTTGTTTTTTGGCCAAGCCGGCCAGAATCAATTAATATTTTTAGGATTTCAGGAGCTTGCAGTATATCCCGTGCTTCATCATCTGGTAGATTATTATAACTGGTAGCTGAGACGCTGGCATGGACATCTAAGCCGACAATATCAGTCGTGCGGAAAACTCCACTTTTAGGGCGGCCAACAATTGTCCCGGTCAGTTTATCAACTTCCTCACACGTGAGGCCCATTTCTATTGCGAGCCTAACCGCATTATTGCCCCCATGGACACCAATACGGTTACCAACAAAATTTGGCGTATCCTTAGCGTGTACAATCCCTTTACCAAGCACATCTTCACCAAATACAGCCATGCTGTTATAAATATCATCGGACGTATTTGGTCCCTTAACTAGTTCTAACAAACGCATATATCGGGGCGGGTTGAAAAAGTGGGTGATAAGAAATCTTTTCTTTACATCATCTGGCATAACTTCTGTCAGATCTGCTAATGGTATACCTGAAGTATTTGAGCTTACTATTGTCGTATCTTTTATAAAGTCCATTATATTGTTATATACTTTGTGCTTTATTTCAAGATTCTCGGCAACTGCTTCTAATACCCAATCGACCTCTTTTATTTTTTCAAGATGTTGATCATAATTGCATGCTTCGATTAACCCTATATTTTTTGGTTTATATAAAGGTGCTGGTTTAAGTGATGTAAGGATTCCTACACCTTTTTCAGCGAGTTCCTGTGATATATCAAATAAATAAGATGATATACCAGCATTAGCCAGATGCCCGGCAATTTGAGCGCCCATAGTGCCCGCTCCTAAAACCGCCACTTTTTCAATATTATTACTCATTGATTATCCTCGGATTAATATTAACAAAATTTTGTGATATAGTTGTACATGACCCAGAAGTGTGATGCGCTGCCAAGCAATACAAATAAATGGAATATTTCGTGTGCGCCAACAACGTTCGGTATTGGATTGGGTTTTTTTAGGCCGTGGATGATTGCCCCAAAAGTATAGAAAAATCCGCCGATAAAAATCCAGACCAACGCACCTACCTGCAGAGTTTGGATCATGGGAAAAATAGCGATTACTGATAGCCAACCCATAAAAATATAAAATGTTAATGAGAACCAGTCCGGCAGATTTTTCCAAAAGATCTTGAGTAGAATGCCAAAGATGGTCAAGCTCCAGATCACACCAAATAAACTCCAACCCCAAACTCCTCGTAAAGGAATAAGACATACAGGAGTATAAGTTGAAGCGATGAGCACATGGATCATTGCGTGATCCATTGTTTGCAGCCATTTTACATATTTCGGTTCAACAGGAAGCCAGTGGTAAATTGCACTTGCTGTATATAATAGAAACATTCCAGAGCCGAAAACAGAAAACGCTGCAATATGCCAGGGTTTAATGGGGTCAATAGATTCACGAATCAACAGGATCAAGGCCAATATAGCAAGTACTGCACCGATAGCATGGGAAACAGCACTGAATGGTTCTTTAATTTTCATACCAAGTCATCTTTCAATGATTGTGGCAATTCCCTGACCAGTACCAATACACATAGTTGCCAGACCCAGATGTGTACCTAGCTGTTCCATTACATTGATCAGGGTCGTTGTAATACGCGCTCCTGAACAGCCTAGAGGGTGTCCTAGGGCAATTGCACCACCGTTTAGATTAATCTTTTCAATATCCCAATTGCCTTCATTGATGCAATAAAGTGACTGGGCCGCGAATGCTTCATTTAATTCGATGGTTTCTACATCATTAATGGTTACGCCCGCCTTATTCAGGGCTTTTTCCGTTGCTGGAATTGGACCCATACCAAATAATCGCCAATCGACACCAACTACAGCTCGACTTACAATTTCTGCTCGTGGTTTGAGCCCGCGCTTTTCAGCAAAAGAATCACTTGTAACCAATAGAGCCGCTGCGCCAATTGAAAATGGACTACTTGTAGCAGCTGTTACAGTACCATTTTCAATAAATGCTGGATTTAAGCTCTTGATCTTATCAACATCTGGCTCTCGGGGTCCTTCATCTGTATCAATAGTACATTCACCATATTTATCGATAGAGATCAATTCATTATCAAACTTCCCATCTGCAATTGCGGCCAAAGCTTTTTTATGGGAATTAATGGCAAATTCTTCCTGGTCTTCCCGGGAAATATTTCCCTTCTCGGCCAATATCTCAGCGCCTTCGCCCATACCAATGTAGTATTCCTGTTCTGCAAGTTCAGGATGGAAATCAGGAGCGAAGCCACCTTGAGGTACAGAGAACATATCTTCTACACCGGCGGCAATACCAACGTCAATATCACCACTTTCGATGGCGGTAGAGATTTGATGCAGCGCATCCATGGAAGAGCCACAGAACCTATTAACAACTTTTCCCGCTGTTGATACTGGTAAACCAGCTAACATGGCAACACTACGACCAATCAGCATACCCTGAGGACCTTCAGGAAAAGCGCAGCCGAGGACTACATCTTCCACCTCTTCATCCTTTATTTCTTTATTTCTAACTAATAGGCCTTTGATAACTTGCGCTGCAATATCATCAGGGCGCATGCCAATCATTTCGCCATTTTTCGAACCAATCGGTGATCGGACACAATCAATAATTACTGATTTATTACTCATATTTTTCACCTAATATGGATAGCATTTTTTGGAATAGGCATATGCTGCAATTTCTCTTTTTAGCCCAATAGTATTGGTTGGCAAATACAACCGTGAACGAAATGCATTAAGGTTTTCATGCATCAGCGGTGATAAATCACCATTGTAGATACCTTTTAATGCTGTTTCAGCGAGCTGCACCATTTGCTGGGCCATTTCTGCCACAAATATTTTTGCAACACCTTCAACACTTGGGTGACTTGTTGGATTCCCGAGCATTTTCTTTGCTCGTAACACCGTACTTTCAGCTACATAGATATCCATGAAAATATTGGCCAGAATATCCGCAATCTGCTGCTGGTGCTTTAGATCTTGGCCGAATTCGCAGATACCTTCATTCAGTAAGTATAGGGCGAGTCTTTTGCTTGTCTCAACTACATTGCTTTCAGCAAGCAGTATTTCGCTTTCAGCCTCGAGTTCCCCATTTTTCATATATTGTTCAATTTCCCTAATTGCGCCTTGAATGGGCAGTTCTTCCATCAACGCCTTTTTCATCATGTAGCCGGTGATAATCTGTCGATTTATTTCATTTGTACCCTCCCAAATACGATCGATCCGACAATCACGATATTGTCTTGCCATGGTGTATTCTTCTATAAATCCATAGCCACCCATCATTTGCAATCCGCTATCAATGACCTTCCCATTTAGTTCACTACAATACACCTTGGCCATGGAGCTTTCAATAGCATATTTTTCCATGGCCTCCCCCATCTTGATATAATAGTTGGTGTCTGTATTATCAAGCCCATCAATTGCATTCTGGATCATGCCGACTGTTCTATAGGTCATACAGTCAGCGGAAAATGTATGTACGACCATATCGGCTACTTTACCAATAGTAGTATCAAAGTGTGCAATTGCTTTACCAAATTGACGCCGTTCCAAAATGTATTCAATAGAGGCAGTCGTGGTTAACTTTGAACCGCCGAGCAATGAGGCAGACATCTTAAAACGACCCATATTGAGTACATTAAAGGCGATGTGGTGTCCTTTGCCCACCTCGTAAAGGAGGTTTTCAACCGGTACTTTAGCGTTTTGAAAAATCAATGGCGTTGTTGATGAACCTCTCATCCCCATTTTATCGTACTCCGGACCCTGTGTAAAGCCCGGCGTATCTCTTTCAACAATAAAGGCAGTGAATTTTTCGCCATCTACTTTCGCAAACACAGTATAGACATCAGCCCAGCCCCCATTAGTAATAAAGACCTTTTCTCCATTTAAAATGTAGTGCTTCCCATCTTCAGAAAGTACAGCAGTCGTTTTAGCCGCGAGCGCATCTGATCCAGCCGATGGTTCAGTTAAACCGTAAGCACCAAGACATGTACCGTCAATTAATCTTGGTAAATATTTTTCTTTTTGCGCAGGAGTACCAAACCATACAATTGGCAAGGATCCAATACCTAAATTTGTTGACCAGGTAACTACAAAAGATGCGCATTCAGAATGAGAGGATTCTTCAGCAACTATTGCTGCTGTTATTTTATCTAATTCCATTCCGCCATATTCTTCTGGAACATCAATACCAAGCAACCCAAGTTCAGCGATTTTTTGCAATAAACTAAAGGTCAGTTCTTTATCTTTTTTTTCTAATTCTTCCTTAAAAGGAGCGATGTGTTCGGTACAAAAACCCTGGACCATTTCTTGGATTTCACGTTGTTCTTCGGAGAAATCTTCCCGGGTAAAAATATTTGTATCGGTGATAGGCGTAACTAAAAATCTACCGCCAGTTTCTATAGTTGATATTGGTTTTTCCATATCCTAATTCTCCTTAATGTTTTTTTAATAGTCCTGAAAGAATGAAGTCTGTTAGCGTGTTAAAATATTCTCTGGCGCTGATACCGTGCTCATCAAAAAGAGTAAACCAATTGATTGTTTCAATATTCATCATAATGGATAGAGCGGCAATGCGGGTGTCTAGGTTTTTGAATTCACCTGATTTTTTTCCATTGGAAATTATTGATTCGATAACTTCCAAAAAGGCGCTATATACTTTTTGTAGTTTTTTATGAAAATCCTTATCTTTTTGTGCCATAGACCAGAATTCAGTCAACGCTTTAAATGGCTCAGGGTCTTTTTCATATTCGTCAATAAAATAGGTAAATATTTTTTTCAGCTGGAGGGATGCTTTTTGGTCTTTTTCGAGAATTTTACTGACCATATCGCTATAGCGCAGTACCCAATAGTTTACAAGATCGAGATAAATATCTTTTTTACTATTGTAATACCAATAGATAGCTCCCTTACTCATTTTTGAAGATTTCACCACATCATCCATACGGCTGTTTTCATATCCGTACTGGGTGATAACTTCCATGGCAGCGTCCAATATTTGATTTTTTCTTAGATCTTGTCTTCTAACATCCATAAACTAGACCGACCGGTCAGTCTAGTTTAATTTATATACCGTGTTTTGGCAAGTAAATAAATGGCCGGTTATTGTAACGGATGATTTGCAAATAGTTGTATTTTATTGTTATTTAACGGGATATTTTATGATTTACCGATGGCGATAAATAAATCAGGATGTGAAAATGCTTGATATATGCCGTACTATAATAACGTTCATTCTGATCTTACCGATTAAAATATATCAGATTGTAATATCACCATTATTTCCAGTATCTTGCCGTTTTGATCCAACATGCTCCCATTATACGATTAAAGCACTAAAAATTTGGGGACCATTTAGAGGTTTGTGGCTTGGAATAAAGCGCATCAGTCAATGTCATCCCTGGGGTGCTTTTGGTTACGATCCAGTCCCGGAAAGAGAAGATTAAATTTATATTAATAACCTAAAAATTAGGACCCTGAATGTGTGTTTTGGTTATTTTATCTGTCAAGAAATTGAATGCATCTGGCACAGTGTCACAAAACTGAAAAAGATTCAAATCACTTTTTGAAATAACACCTTTATCAACCAAATAATTCCAATTAATTACATTGTTCCAAAAATCACTATCATACATAACTATAGGAATCTTTTTTCGCAGCTTTTTGCTTTGAATCAAGGTAAGTGATTCCATCAATTCATCCATGGTGCCGTAACCTCCAGGCCAAATGACCATGGCCTTTGCTTGATACAAAAACCAGAATTTTCGCATGAAGAAATAATGAAACATGAGACCTAGATCATTTGGTATATACTGATTCAGTTGTTGTTCTTTGGGCAAGGTTATGCCTAGACCAAGAGTGAGTCCTTTTGCTTCCTTAGCGCCCCTGTTGGCAGCCTCCATTATTCCAGGTCCACCTCCCGAGGTGACGATATATCGTCTTTTCTGGTTTTTTAATCCTTTACTCCATTTCGTTAGTTTGAATGCTAATTCCCGCGCTGCTTCATAATAATTGCTCATTTCCAGGTCACGTTTCAACCCAGCTAGTTTAGAAGCAGTAATATTTTTCGACTTGTTGGTAAGGGCATTTTTTGCTTGGGATCTTGACTTTAATCTAGCAGAACCAAAAAATACGATGGTATCCTTGATATTATTCTTTCTTAAGCGTTGAAAAGGGCCAAAGTATTCTGAGAGAATTCTGATAGTTCTGCCATCCGGACTATTTAATAAATCATTATCGGTATAAAATCTGTCTTTATTCATTTGTATCCTTTTTTCACCCAATTTACAGACGAAATAACATCAATAATCGCAAAACGTAACTATTCCTGCAGTTGATTCAACCTAATCCAAACTGTATTTTATGCTATGCGAATCTATTATATTCTTCTTCTTATGATAATAATATCCTGCACGAAACCGCCAGCACCACTTCCACCCACTCCAACAAAATTATCTCATCCGACTCTGGATGTTTCATCCCCACTATCAAGGGGAATGCTTACACAATACGATGTATGGGAATTTTTAAAAGAAGAACCAAAAGAAACGGAAGTATTTGGAATCTTAGGATTGCCTGATTCTGTTTGGGTAGCTGATTCTCAAAAATACAAGGTATTATATTATTTTATTAAATCGCTCGATGATTATAATTCTGTGGAAATAGATATTACTTCAAAAAAAGTAAACGGCTTTGAATGGGACTAGAATAACTACAGGTGGTTAAGAAATGAACATAGACTTAAAAGGAAAAAGGGCTCTTGTATGTGGTAGTACGCAAGGTATTGGTAAAGCAACTGCTTTACGATTAGCTGCGTGCGGTGCTTCCGTAACATTAGCTGCGAGGAATGAGGATAGTTTACAATTGGTTTTTAGTGAATTAGAAGCCAATGATAAACAAGCTCATAGTTTTATTTGCGCAGATTTTGATTCCTCGGATGTTCTTATTCATAAAGTAACAGATTTCGTAAATGAAAACAGTCCAATTCACATTTTGGTAAATAATACAGGTGGTCCAGCCCCAGGTCCGGTTTTGGATGCTGTTCCTGAAGAATATATAGAAGGCTTCAAAAGACATTTAATCAATAACCACAATTTGGCAAAGGCATTAATCCCAGGAATGAAAGCAGTATCTTATGGTCGTATAATCAATATTATTTCCACTTCCGTTAAACAGCCGATCCCTGATTTGGGCGTTTCAAATACAATTCGCGGTGCTGTAGCCAGTTGGGCAAAAACTCTGGCAGCTGAAGTGGGTAGATTTGGAATAACTGTAAATAATATTTTACCTGGTTTTACTGATACCGCTCGATTACGGTCTTTGATAAAAAATATTGCGGAAAAGAAAGGCCAATCCATCGCTGAAGTTACCCAGGCAATGGAAGATTCTGTCCCAGCAGGTAGATTTGCTGATCCTGATGAAACCGCAGCTGCCGTTGTTTTCTTAGCTGCTACCCAAGCAGCTTACATTAATGGTATTAACCTACCTGTTGATGGTGGACGGACACAATCACTATAGACTTGAATAGATAACTAATACGCTTGAATAATTACAGAATATTAATCATTGGTGTTTTCATTGTTTTTTCCTGTCAGCATGATCAAATGGCCTTTCATTACGAATCGTATGTGGCCGATGCCCATAATGATGTCCTGGGTCGTGTTCTTAACGGCGATGATATTTTAATTAGATCGGATAAAGGCCATACAGATTTGCCCCGTTTACAAGAGGGGGGTATTGATTTAGAAGTATTTGTCATCTGGGTTAACCCCGATGAGTATGTACCAGTTGGTTCTTATGATCAAGCGAATAAAATGATTGATGCGCTAGAAAATATATGTACCCGCGCAACTGACAAAATAGCCATACCAATGACATTTAATGATTTATTAGTAAATGAATCCCAAGGAAAAATATCTGCAATGATAGGCGTAGAGGGCGGACACCCCCTAGAAAATAGCCTGGATAAATTGCAGCATTTCTACGATCGTGGGATGCGTTATTTAGGGATCACCTGGAATAATTCAACTGACTGGGCAACATCAGCAGAAGATGAGACATCGGAAAAATTATTACCATTTCAAGGTCTGACAGAATTTGGAAAAGATGTTATCAAGAAATGCGATGAACTTGGCGTAATTATCGATGTATCCCATTGCGGCGAAAAAACATTTTATGACATTCTTGAAACTACTGCACATCCCATCATAGCATCCCACTCTTCAGTATATAATATTTGTCCCCATTTTCGAAATTTAAATGATGCACAACTATTGGCCATCAAAGAAAATGGTGGTGTCGTATTCGTTAATTATTATCCTGCTTATATTGATAGTACATTTGAGAAACGTGCTAATCGAGTCCGGGAAAAACATAAACATGCGCTGGACTCCTTAAAGGTTTTATATGGTGAAGAAAGTGATGATTACTGGTATAAGAGTCAGGATATTCTTGATAAAGATCTTGCTGCAGTTGCACCATCATTGGACCAATTAATTGATCACATCGATTATATTGTGAACTTGCTTGGACCTGATCATGTGGGTCTTGGTTCTGATTTTGATGGTATAGAGGTATTACCACGGGGAATTGAGGACTGTTCAAAAACACCTGCTATTACCAAGAGATTGTTTGAAAGAGGATATACAGAAGAAAATATTAAAAAAATACTGGGAGAAAACTTTAAACGTGTCTTTCGACAGGTGGTTGGGTAATTGGTATGAATAAGAAATCATCATTAATTAATAATTCGTCTCCGGATCCGGCAGAAGACTGAATCGCAACTGATTAAGCCATAATCTATTGATTATTTTATTAATACCATCGTATTCTAATTTGTTCAAGCTATTGCCATTTGTTAAACTCAACCTCTAAATGACTTCCAATTCATTCAAACTAGCACCATCAATTTTATCTGCTGACTTTGGTGATTTACGTACTGCATTGGATTATTGTAAAGATGGTGGCGCGCATTGGATTCACATTGATGTGATGGATAATCAGTTCGTGCCTAACCTTACAATAGGTCCCCCTGTTGTACAATCTTTAAGACCTTATACGGATAAGTTCTTGGATGTGCATATGATGGTTATTGAACCGGAGAAACTTGTAGAACCATTCGCTCGCGCTGGCGCGGATGGAATTACCTTTCATGTTGAGGCAACGGATGATCCGCCTGCAGTTATTAATTTAATTAGATCAACTGGCAAACAAGTTGGTATCTCGCTAAAACCAGGGACACCACTCAGTGCAATAGAACCATACCTTGATCAAGTTGATTTGGTCCTTATCATGAGCGTGGATCCGGGCTTCGGCGGGCAAGGTTATCTCCCGGGATCCACAGATAGGATCGCGGAACTAAAAGCCAGGCTGAATGAGCTTTGTCTTGACGGGGTTATTATTGAAGTAGATGGTGGTGTAAAATTGAATAATGCCAGAAAAATAGTTACTGCTGGTGGTGATGTGCTGGTGGCTGGTTCAGCAGTTTTTGGTACGCAAGACCCCACAAAAACAATAAAAGATTTCTATGCAATTTAGTATTTGGTTTAATTGTGCCGACCTATAAAGATATAAGCTCTTTTTCCGATTGGTCAAAGGATGATAAAGATCAATTTTCTTTGGCAGTGATTAAAGGCCTGATAATGGATACAGTTCGGAATGCAAACTCAGGCCATACTGGTGGTCCAATGTCCTCTGCGGATTTCGCCTATATTTTATTTGCGGAATATTTGAATTTTGATCCAAATGATTCGGACTGGTTCAAGCGTGACCGCTTTGTTCTTTCAGCAGGTCATGAATCAGCATTGCTTTATGTGTTATTAACCCTGATTGGTTGGCTCAATATTGACGACCTGCGAAGATTCAGACAATTGCACAGTAAAACGCCAGGTCATCCGGAAGTTGAAATAAATGGTGTTGAAGCCACTACCGGACCGCTTGGACAAGGTATGGGTATGGGAATTGGCATGGCAGTTGCGGAATCAAAATTACGTGAAATGTTTACACAATATACTGATGAAGCTGATGATATTATTGGTCATTTTAATTATATCCTGGTCAGTGATGGCGATTTGCAGGAACCGATTTCTACGGGTGCGGCTGCCTTGGCTGGACATTGGGGATTATCCAGGGTTATAATATTTTACGATTCTAATAAAGCACAAATTTCTGGAAATACACAGCGGTCTGATTCTGCTGATTATGGAACCATTTTTGAAGGGTACCGTTGGCATGTTCAGCGTATCAATGGTCATGACCATAAACAAATCAAGTCAGCTATTGAAAAAGCACAGGTAGTGAACCGACCAAGCATTATAATTGGTGAAACAACTATGGCCCATGGGGCGGCTGAAATGGAAGGTAATCATGAAACTCATGGGGCGCCCCTGCCGCAGGAAGAAATTGATGCGACGAAAGAAAAATTAGGTTTACCAAATGAAAAATTCTATTTACCTGCGGAAGTAATTAACCATTTTAAATACCGTTTTGATACGTTAAGGAATGAAGTTGAGGCTTGGGCAAAAAATGTCGAAACCGCAAGGCTCAATGAAGATGTTGATAAACTATGGCGCTTATGTATAGCACAAGAAATACCAGATCTGGCATTGCCTGAATTTGAAAAAGGTACAGTATTGGCGACACGCAAGGCTTTTGGTGCTACATTGGACTTTTTTGCACCGCAGTTGCCTAATCTGGTTGGTGGTTCAGCGGATTTAGAACCATCAAACTATACGGGAAATTTTGCGGCAAATTATGGAGATTTTCTTAAGGAGAATCGTCGTGGAAGAAATTTTGCTTTTGGAGTTCGCGAGTTTCCCATGGCAGCCATAATAAATGGTATTGCGCTGCATGGCGGTTTAATACCATTTGGCGGTACTTTCCTTGTGTTTGCTGATTATGAACGCCCTGCGCTACGTTTGGCGGCAATTCAGCATTTACAAGTAATTCACGAATTTACCCATGATTCTTTTTACCTTGGTGAAGATGGTCCTACGCACCAGCCTATCGAGCATGCGATGGCCCTGCGGACCATACCTAATTTTCACGTACTTCGACCTGCTGATGCACAGGAAACTGCCGCTTGCTTTCAACTAGCCTTGCAAACAAAAAAAACACCAAGTGCTTTGCTCCTTACAAGGCAAGGTGTACCTGTGAGTGAAATGCATATTGACGCAATAGTAGCCGGAGTGCAAAAAGGGGGCTACATTGTCAAAGATAGTGCCGACCATCCGGAATTGATTTTTCTTGCTACTGGTTCTGAGGTGAGTCTTGCGCTGGAAGTGGCGGATTTAATGAATGATAAACGTATCCGGGTAGTAAGTATGCCCTGCCTAGAAATATTTGACCAGCAATCGCCTGAATATAAAACCCAAATAATACCTGAGCGAGGTTGCATGAAGATTTCAATGGAGGCCGGTATAACCCACGGCTGGGAAAAATACATCGGTTCAAACGGGTTAGCCGTTGGTATTGATCATTTTGGCGCATCGGCTCCGTACAAAGATTTGGCCAAGGAATTTGGCTTTACCGCTGCTCAGGTTGAGAAAAAAATCAGAGATCATTTAGCAGCATTGTTATGAGAATACATCTGGCCACAGACCACGCTGGACTTGAACTGAAAAATTCAATCAAGACTTATCTCATTGATAAAGGATATGATGTTATAGATCACGGAACTCATGATCACGATCCGTTGGATGACTACCCCGATTTTATTTTTCCCTGTGCTAAAGCTGTAGCCGCAGAAGATGATAGCCGCGGCATAATACTTGGGGGTTCTGGTCAGGGAGAGGCAATGGCAGCAAATAGAATTAAAGGTGTTCGCGCTGCAGTATTTTATAATGGACCTGAAAAAATTGTGAAACTATCCCGGGAACACAACAATGCTAATGTCCTATCTCTTGGAGCGCGCTTTATGACAGCTACAGAAATTTATGATGTTATCGATTTGTGGCTTCATGAGCCATTTGCAGGTGGCCGCCACCAGCGGCGAATTGAAAAGTTAGATCTTTAGTAAAAAACAAGCAGAAAGGATTTTAATTATCTGGGTAATCCTGATGAATTGATCAGATTACCTTTCATTGCTGCACGCGTCAACACAGATATCCAAACTTGCTATAATACTGCATTTTTAAACGATCTATCTTGTTATCTTTTAAATTGTAAACATCACAGCTGTCGAATGGTCTGGCATAGATATGTAAGCTAATTGCAGAGTCACTGGAAAGATTTTCTACAGAATGAATATCTGCTGGTCCATCCAAATAGTTAGGTCCGCCCAATACTTTTTCTACTCTTTCAAGCAAGAGCGGATTTAAAGACTTTTGTTCATAATTACAAATTTGAAGCGTACCACTTTGAACTCTAGCCCAGCATTTTTCACCTTCGTGACCATGAATAGGTGCCGTTTGCCCTGCAGGCCAGCAAACAACTAATATTTCGAAGTCCCGTTCCTTATGCACAAGGTTTCGCGTATAGAACCCGTTATTAAAATGACAATATTTTTCCAACTTTTCCTGGGGAATATCTAAGTCAATTAGATAGGAAGAAATTTCCGCAACTGGGAAATTCTGTTTTGCAAACATTTGTATATTTTTTATCAGTGATTCCATTATTTTTTAATTTTTAGGGTATTTTTAACAGTGGCTACTTCTTATTTATATTATTATTTCTTTGGTTATTTTTAGATTTTTCAATGTATTTATATTCAAAAACTATTCAGCTTGATCGCTAAAATCTACTAAAATATAATTTTTGATAATAGAAAAGTAAAAAATTTACAGTTTGATTTATTACTTTTCCATATGCCTTCGGATAAAATTACATGAATTACGGGTTTGTTATAGATAATCGATTGTGCATCGGCTGCCATGCCTGTACTGTGGCCTGTAAAAGCGAGCACGATATCCCAATCGGTGTGAATCGTACCCATGTGAAATACATTGAAAAAGGTGAATTTCCCAATAACACTCGGGAATTTTCTGTTCATCGTTGTAATCATTGTGCCGATGCACCTTGTGTGGAAATTTGCCCTACCACTGCACTTTACACCCGCGCAGATGGTATCGTGGATTTTGATAGTGACCGTTGCATTGGGTGTAAATCCTGTATGCAGGCTTGTCCCTATGATGCCCTTTATATTGACCCCGATACACATACGGCAGCAAAGTGTAATTACTGTGCCCATCGTCTTGACGGTGGATATGAACCGGCCTGCGTAATTGTCTGCCCTACTGAAGCCATTGTATCCGGCGATCTTGATGATCAGGAGTCCAAGATTTCCCAATTGGTGGCAAATGAAGAGACCATTACTCGAAAACCGGAAAAGTTAACTACCCCCAATTTGTATTATGTAAAAGGTTCTGCAGAAATGCTGGATCCAAACGCTACAAACCAGGAAGAAAAATATTTATGGTCAGAACAATCATCGGGTGTGGGGCATTTCGCAAAATATGCTGAGCAACGTGTCGCTGATTCAGACTCAGAAAACCTACTTATTCAGTTAGCAATGGAAACTTCAGCCCGGACTGGGAAACCCATTGATCAGCGAGCCATTGATAATGTAGCGCAAGAAATTAAACAGGATATAGACACGCAGGAAGCCCGCCGTGTGTATGACGTTCCAAGCAAAGGTGTGCTCTGGGGTTGGGAAGTTACAGCCTATGTCTGGACTAAAGCCATTGCTACTGGGACCTTTCTCATGATGGCTGTATGGATCTGGCTGAACGGCGGGATTAATGCAGCATCGGAAATGAATGGTCTGCTCACATCGCTGGTATTTATGGGTATCACTGGCGCATTGTTAGTCAAAGATTTAGACAGACCGGACCGATTCCTTTATGTAATATTACGTCCCCAATGGAAATCGTGGCTGGTCCGCGGCGCCTATATCATTATGGGGTTTAGCGGTTTGATTACAATTAAACTATTCGATTCTTATTTTGGGTGGGGATTCTCCTGGCTGATGATTCCTGGGTCTATGCTGGCTATATTGGGTGCGGTCTACACAGCATTCCTTTTTGGCCAGGCAAGGGGTCGAGACTTATGGCAATCAACTGTACTTTCTGCGGTGCACATGCTGGTTCATGCGGTTATGGCTGGCTCTGTTGCCATGATGGTGATTGCGCCAGAAACATCTGCATGGATGGCGAATGTTCTTCTTTGGGGAATTATTCTGAATTTGTGCATTATAGCAAAAGAAATTTTGATGCCCCATGATACACCCGACACCAGGAAAGCAATTCATCTCATGACAAAAGGATACTATTCCAAGTATTTCTGGGCTGGGATTGTTTTTGGAAGCATTACTCCAATCGTAATGATAAATACGTATGCTGATACCATGACTCTTATCGCTGGGGGAATGGCACTGGTGGGTATATTTTTAACAGAATTTGTACGAATACGCGTGCCGCAAATGATACCATTGAGTTAGAAAAATGAAACGTAGTTGGATTGAAACATTTTCAGAATCATTAAGGCTTATACCCAAAATATCAGATCGACCGGATTGGTCCGAAGAATTTATCATGGAAGGACCAAGGAAATTGTACAAATACCCAGACCCAAGCGAATGGAACGATTTTATGGAATTGGATTCACTGGCCTGGCCGGAAAAAAAGGAACGCCATTATTCAATCATCCCAACCACTTGCTTCAATTGTGAATCGGCCTGCGGTTTGCTGGCCTATATTGATAAAGATTCCAATGAAGTCCGGAAGTTTGAAGGGAATCCTCACCATCCGGGCAGCCGCGGACGAAATTGTGCCAAGGGTCCGGCAACGATCAACCAGATCAATGATACGGAACGGATTCTTTATCCGTTAAAACGAAAAGGAGAACGAGGATCGGGCCAATGGGATCGAATTACTTGGGACCAGGTATTGGATGAGATTTCCGAAAAAATTGCTGCATCCATTCGCAAACGTAAAGATGGCGTGGTGTACCATGTGGGTCGACCCGGTCATGAAGGCTATGCAGAACGTGTGCTGAAAGCATGGGGGGTGGATGGTCACAATTCTCATACCAATATTTGCTCTTCTGGTGCCCGGACTGGGTATGCACTTTGGCAAAAGTATGATCGTCCCAGTCCGGACCACACCAACGCGGAAGTGATTTTGCTGGCGTCTTCTCATTTGGAAACAGGACATTACTTTAATCCCCATGCTCAACGGATTATGGAAGGGATGATGAAAGGTGCCAAGCTGATCGTTGTGGATCCGCGCCTATCTAATACTGCATCCATGGCAGATGAATGGATGCCCACCTATCCCGGAAGTGAAACAGCCGTATTCCTGGCCATAGCTAAGATTATTTTAGATGATGGGTTATACGACCGATATTATATTGAAAATTGGGTGAACTGGGACGAGTATCTCAAGAATCTTCATCCGGAAGATCCAGTGGAGTTTGACCAATTCATCAAACGTTTGAGTGAAGAGTGGGCGGAGTACACACCGGAATTTGCGGCGCAAGAAGCCCAAATCGATCCTGAACAAATTGTTCGTGTTGCACAATTAGTTGGAAAGGCTGGAAGTAAACTGTCCAGCCATGTCTGGCGCGGGGCTTCCATTGGAAATCTCGGTGGATGGCAAGTGGCCCGGACACTGCATTTACTCAATGTTCTAACCGGTTCTGTGGGCACTGTAGGGGGAACTTCACCAAGTGCCTGGAATAAATTTCATCCCACCTTTTTTGATTCACCCCCGGGCCCGGATGCATGGAATGAATTAAACTGGCCAAAGGAATACACCTTGTCGCATTATGAAATGAGCGAAATCCTGCCCCACCTGCTGAAGGACAACCGCGGATCCTTGGATGTATATTTCACACGTGTGTTCAACCCGGTCTGGACGTACCCGGATGGCTTCACCTGGATCGAAATGCTGTCGGATGAAGAAAAAGTCGGCTGTCATGTCGCACTAACGCCAACCTGGAATGAAACGGCCTTTTTCGCTGATTATGTATTGCCTATGGGGCACGCGTCCGAGCGTCATGACATCAATTCGTATGAGACCCAGGCGGGAGTATGGATTGCCTTTCGCCAGCCGGTCCTGCGGGAGAAAGCCCGTCGCGATGGGCAGGAAGTGGAGTTCACCTATGAAGTAAACCCTGGTGAGGTTTGGGAAGAGGATGAATTTTGGATCGAACTTTCCTGGCGAATTGATAAAGATGGAGATCTGGGAATTCGTAAACATTTTATAAGTCCTTATCGCCATGGCGAAAAAATCAACATTGATGAATATTACCAGTACATTTTTGAAAATACAAATGGCCTTCCCGCAGCGGCAGGAAAGGAAGGGCTGACACCGCTGGAATACATGCGGAAGTATGGCGCTTTTCTCGTGGATGATGAAGTGTACCGGAACAATGAAAAAGAGTTAAATAATTCCAATGGAATTGTGAAACCAAATGGACAGATCGAGAAAGATGGCAAAGTGGTTGGTGTGAAGGTGGGCGGAAAACATTATAGCGGATTCCCAACCCCATCCAAACGACAAGAGATATATTCACAAACCATGGTGGATTTTGGTTATCCGGAACATGCCACACCTGGATATAGAATAAAAAGCCATGTTCATTTGGACGAAATGGATCACAGTAAAAATGAATTTGTGCTGTTGCCCAATTTTCGATTACCTACCCATATCCATTCTCGTTCTGCCAATGCGAAATGGCTCACGGAAATTGCTCATCGGAATCCCATCTGGATTCATACCAAAGATGCGGAACGACTTGGTGTAAATAATGAAGATTTACTTAAAATCACAACCGCGATCGGTTGGTTCGTAGACAAAGTTTGGGTAACGGAGGCCATTAAGCCGGGGGTTGTGGCCTGCTCGCACCATATCGGTCGATGGCGCCGTCAAAATGACGAAGGTAACCGCTTTATGACAAATACAGTCAACATCAAAAATCTGGGTGATGGTAAGTGGAAGATGGAAACAGTTAGCGGTGTGGAACCATGGAAAACAGACGACCCTGATACGAACCGCGTTTGGTGGCGGGACGGTGGTGTCCATCAAAATATTACCCATCCGACCAACCCGGATCCCATTTCAGGAGCCCATTGCTGGCTGCAGAAAGTGAGCATTTCCAAGCCGGAACCGGAAGAGAAATACGGAGACATTTTTGTGGACACCAATAAGTCTTTCGAGCATTTCAAAAAATGGAATGAATGGGCCAAAGCACGGGAAACACACCCCAACGGCTTGCGTCGACCGCTTTGGATGGCTCGACCCTTACACCCGCAAATAGAAAATTATTATCTGTAAGGAATGCCTCTTCTTTCCAATAAGGTAATTACTGAAGTACTTTATTGGGTCACTCGAAAAAAGTGGCTCGTTATTTCCTTTCTCCTGAGCATTATTTTATTTTATTTACCATCTCCTGAAGGATTGCTGCCAGAAGGTCACCGGACACTGATCATTGTTTTAACAGTGTTAATACTGATTATTAGTGAATCAATTCCACTTCCTGCCGTAGCTATCCTGATCTTGATTATGGAGGTGATCCTTGGAGTGGATACCGCAGATGGAGTGGCTTCGTCCTTTATGAATGATGCCGTATTTTTCATCATGGGTTCACTGATGCTTGCAGTGTCTATTGTGCACCAGGGATTAGATAAAAGATTGGCTCTCGGTATAATTAATATAACTGGCAATAAAACGTGGAGAATTGTACTTGGATTTGTAGCTGTATCGGCATTTCTTTCCTCCTTTATCGGAGAACATACAGTGGCGGCAATGATGCTCCCTGTAGCTCTTTCCCTTATTCGCAATGCAGGACTGGAAACGAACAAGGCGACACCTTTATCCACGCTATTACTTTTTTCAATCGCTTATGGCTGTGCCATAGGATCCATTGGTACACCTTCAGGTGGAGGTAGAAATGTAATTATGATCGGTTACTTAAGGGAATTTGGTTTGGTGAATATATCCTACGTAGAATGGATGATATTCGCTTATCCTTTGCTCTTATTAGAAATACCCCTTGCGGTATTGGTCCTTTGGTTCACTTTTACTCCCACGCAAAAGATCATGGATTCTGCTGTTCGTAAACTAAAAGTCCATGTGGCCAAGACCGGTAAATTAACGGGAAACCAGATCATGGCTATTCTCGTATTTTTTCTGGTTTTTTTAGGCTGGGTTTTCTTGAGCCCTATAATCGGTCTTGGAATTGTTGCGTTGACTGGTGTGTTCTTTTATCTTGCCTTTGGACTCATTGAATGGAAAGAGATCAACCGTAACACCAATTGGGGTGTCATTTTATTGTTTGGTGCGGCGATTTCACTGGGAATCCAAATGAAGGAAACAGGTGCTGCTCTATGGGTTGCCGAAAAAACACTGATTACTTTAGAGTTAATTTTCCAAGATGTGACTATAGTTCGTTGGTTTGTTTCCGTTGTCCTTACTGGTATTCTAACAAATCTGCTGAGCAACGCTGCTACAATTGCAGTTCTGGGCCCAATTGTATTGGACATGGGTGGTGATCCTTTAATTATCGGTATTTCAACCTCGATTGCTTCCGCTTTTGCCTATTTAACAATTGTGGCTTCACCTACCTGTATGATTATACATTCTACCGGTCTGGTCACTTCCAGCGATTTTTTGAAAGCAGGTTGGAAACTGTTCCTCATATCTATTGTACTGCTGTTCCTGGTTTCATATTTTTATTGGCCGTTGCTAAGATGAAAATTCTAATTGCAGTTAGTAGTAAAGAATATTCTGGCCCAACGCTAAGCGTTGGGATGAATGTTTCTCGTGCTTTTAAGGCGCCTACTACAATTGTCGATGTAGGTGAAAAAATCAATGAATTCAGCACTAAAGACGTCGGTATGGCCCACGAGCGGATAGAGTCTTGGGATTTTGATCGACCAGGCGTGGATGTATTAGAATGGGCTTTTGATTATCTTGCCGATAAAGAGTTTATCGAAAGTAGTGATATTGAAGCTGGTTTTCCAAAAAACACTTTGGTTGATACTGGTGGAAACCGCTGCGAGGTTTATTTAAAAGGGACTGTCTGTGATAATGTCAGTCTAATACTTAGAAACGGTGATATTATTGCGGAGCTCAAAGATGAAGTTCAAAAACATCATTATGATGTTACCATAATTGGCGGTAGTCAAATACGGCGGATGGCCCATGATCTGATCCAATATATTGATAGCTCTATTTTTGTGGTGAATAAATATGATTTAAACCAAAAATACAAAATTTTGATTGCAGTTGATGATTCTCCTAATACGCGCAAAGCAGTAAAATATGGTACCCGTGTATCTCAAGCTTTCAACGTTCCGGTAGAAATGATTACAGTCAGTAAAAAAGATGAATTTGGTGATGGCTATACTAATGCGGCCAATTGGGCCAAGAAATTTTTACGTCGATCAAATATTTCGTTTGGACATCAATATTTAGTAGGAGATCCTGTACAGGTGATTTATGAAGTAGCTGGTGATAATCATATCATTGTAATGGGCTCATCGACACAAAATCCATTATTGAAGTTCTTCAAGGGAAGCAAACCGTTGAATGTTATGGAAACTTGTAAGTGTCCTATATTAATCGTTAAATGATGAAAATGAGGTAGAATAGATTATGTTTCTAGAAGTTACAATTACCATTTTACTTATTCCTTTTGTGACTGTTTTTACGATACCACCCTTTGTGATGCTATTGCTGTATTTTAAAGATAAGAATCAAAAAAACATTCTGTTTTGCGCAATTTCCCCTTACTTGGTCGTGTACGATATGTATTTGAAATGGTTGGTCCGGAATTGAGACAGTATATGTTTGATGGAGATAATAAAGGTAAAAGGACTGTCTGAATTATTTCCTTACCCAACAGCCTAAAATTTCATTAAATGCTACAACTCATATCGTGCCCGCAGCACATGGGGGATTTGATATGACCATGTCCATCTGGACATTTAGAAACAGCGACTTGAGTACCATCATCTTTGGTAATATGATCATGGACTAGTGCTTCGCCGCACTTGGCGCAAGACATGCCAGTCACACCCATTCCACAAGTTTCACATTTATAATCAACCATTATTTATTCCTTTTTATTTTATGAAAAATTCTCCGTTTAATTTACACCAGTTTTTATTTTTTAATGTAAAAAATACATAGTAATAGGAATTATTACTATATATAGATAATTTTAATTATGCGTTATAGTCATCAAAGAGAGGGAATTAAAAAGATTGTTCAATGTACTAATTGCCATCCTACAGCAGATTGGATTTTTAACCAGACTAAAAAAATTATTCCTAATATTAGCCTGGGAACAGTTTATAGAAATCTAAAGCGCTTGGAAGAAGAAGGTGAAATAAACACCATTTATGATGGAAATATCGTGCGGTACGATTGGAACAAGGATCCCCATGACCATCTGAAATGCAAGGTTTGCGGGGACCTGATTGATGTACAATTATTTGATGATAACATCCGCGAAACAGTGTTGAAAAAATATAAATTTAAAGTCGATGATGTGGAAATGACCATTATCGGCACATGTCATAAACACACTTAATATAGGATTTATTATGGAAGAAAATGGAAAATGCCCCGTTTCACACGGGTCGAATAGCCAACATACACTCGGGTCAACAGCAAACCAGCAATGGTGGCCAGACCAGTTAAATTTAAATATTCTTCATCAACACGATAAAAAGTCCAATCC
>CAJXWT010000029.1 GCA_913062595.1 uncultured Fidelibacterota bacterium | reverse complement strand
CTTTTGGAGTAGGCTGTGGATCCATACATATTGGACCCCTGTGGTACGTAGCTACCACAGGTTCAGATGCAACGGGTAATGGTACTGACACTAATCCATTTGCCACCATTCAAACTGGAATTGATTCGGCAAGTGATGGTGAAACAGTATTAGTAGCGGCTGGTACTTACGTAGAGAACATTAATTATAATGGTAAGAATATTTCTGTTATTGGTGAAGATAGAGAAACCACTATCGTTGATGGGGATAGTGTTGGCACTGTGGTCATATTTAATAATGGTGAAGATTCTACCGCGGTCTTAAGTGGTTTTACGATTACAAACGGTTCATCTGAATATGGTGGCGGGATTTATTGTAATAATAATTCAAGCCCAAGTTTCGAGAATTTGATAATAAATAGTAATTCTGCTGATCGTGGTGCTGGGATTTATTGCCAAATATCTTCTAACCCGAATTTGGTTAATGTAACGATCAGTGGGAATTTTGCTAATGTTAATGGTGGTGGGGGTTATTTCTTTTCGTCATCCAGTCCAACCCTTACAAATGTGATGATCAGTGGCAATACTGCTTCTAATCACGCTGGCGGAATTTGGTTCTCTGAATCCATATCCAGTTTGGTTAATGTAACGATCAGTGGCAATACGGGTGGTGGATCGTGGGGTGCTGGGATTTTTTGCAATAATAATTCTAACCTAAGCTTGGAGAATGTTACTATAACAGGTAATACTTCTGGCGGTGAAGCAGGCGGGATTTATTCTACTATGTCGAGTCTGAGTTTGGTGAATTGTATCCTGTGGAATGATTCACCGCAGGAGATTTATGGTTCAGTGACTGCAACTTATTCAGATATAGCAGGTGGTTATGAAGGTGAAGGGAATATTGATGCTAATCCGTTTTTTTGTAATAATGGCAGCGGCGACTACACCTTAGCAGAAAACTCACCCTGCATAGATGCAGGAGACCCCAACTCGCCCTTAGACCCTGATGGCACAATTGCCGATATGGGTGCGTTTGGAGTTGGGTGTGAGGCAATTAATCTTGCACCCGTATTAACAACTATTGAAGATCAGCAAATAGTGGAGGATAGTGTATTAACAATTGGAGTTAGTGCCACATCAATTTTGGGTTATTCAATGAGTTTTAATGCAACCAGTGACACATCCGATGTGGAAGTATCTTTAGAAGATACTAACCTCACTGCCACTCCATCACTAAACTGGTTTGGGAGCTCGGTTATAACCGTTATTGCGACCGATGAAAATGAACTCTTTGATACGACAGGTTTTACATTAACTGTTAATGCAGTAAATGATGCCCCAGTTGCATATGATGATACAATAATGGTTGATCATAATACAGATTTTGTAGGTGCACTAATTGCTTCAGATGTGGATGACGTGGAATATTCATTTTATCTTTTAAGCAGTCCATCAAGTGGCAATGTAACCGTGTCAGTAGAGGGGTCATACGTTTACTCACCTAGGACAGACTTTAGTGGAAGCGATTCTTTTACATTCACTGTTTGCGATTATTCTTTATGTGATACTGCAACTGTTCTTATTACGATTCATCCATTATCTATAGATGAAACAAGTTTGCCAACTGAATATGCTATCCATCAGAACTACCCGAACCCCTTCAACCCAATCACAACACTACGGTACGACCTACCAGAAAACAGTCTTGTCAACATCACCATATACGACATGCTGGGCAGGAAGGTAAAAACCCTTATCAACCAAACCCAAGATACAGGTCGTAAATCGGTTGTTTGGGATTCTACGAATGATTACGGCAAGCCAGTTAGTGCTGGTGTTTATCTGTATAAGATTCAGGCTAGCGATTTTGTTCAAACCAAGAAAATGGTACTATTGAAATAGATTCTTTAATTAGGTAAATATCAAGCCCCGCCCAGTAGCGGGGTTTTTTGTTTATAGACATTTAGTGCTGGTGGAGTGTAATATTGCTTACATCTAAGAAGGCAAAGAAAACATGAGCATAGAAAACACACTGGCAACAGTAATAGAAATGGCAAACAATGCCGGACCACTTGGATCCACGCTTAAATTAAACTTTGGAGGTTCACAAATCGTTATCGATGGAACAGGGGATGCAAACACCGTATCCTCGGAAGACTCAGAAGCTGCTTGTACTGTAGATATCAGCCTAGACGATTTTGAATCCATGCTATCAGGAAGCCTTAATCCAATGGCCGCTTTTATGGGTGGTAAAATGAAGGTTTCGGGTGATATGGGCGTAGCAATGAAATTACAAAACATGTTGGGCTAAACTATACAGCCAAACATTAAACCCCGCCCACTAGCGGGGCTTTTTTTCAGCACTATAATTTTTATAAAAAATGGATTAGATTTACCTCACGTTCTATTCGGAGGTATAATGGCAATACTGGATATAAAATATCTGGATGTCTATGCAGTATTTTCAATATTGATCATATTTGGTGCTATAGAGGCCCTTGGTGGTCTTTATGGCAAGAATTCTATACGATCCAGAAATGACTGGTATGTGGAATTAGTTAGTACTTTTCAACTTTTCATTTTCATTAAGCCAATCATATTTCTCACAACGACATTATTACTGATAAAGCTGTTACCGCAATATCGGAATGCCTTTTCAGGATTGACATTGTGGGCCTCTGCATTATTCGTATTAATTGGTGATGATTTACTGCAGTACTGGTATCACCGCAAGGCCCATAAGTGGCCCTGGTTATGGAAATTGCACCGCCCTCATCATTCTTCCAGAGAAATGGGAGTGCTGGTGTCCTACAGGAATGCAGTATTGTATTACGTTTTAATGCCCAATATATGGTGGTTGGGTATGGTTACATACTTTGGTTTATATCGTGAAATGATCATCGCACTCATATTGAAACAGTTAATAGTGACCGGTGCCCATAGTGAAGCAAGATGGGATGCATTTTTATATAAATACAAAACGTTGAGCCCGCTGGCATGGGTGATCGAGCGCTTTATATCTACACCAGCCACACATTTTGCCCATCATGGGAAAAGTCCTGAGGATGGGATTAGTAACCCCAATGGGAATTATAGCAATATGTTCTTCCTATGGGATGTAATTTTTGGTACAGCCCGTATTACCAGAAAATATCCCGAAGTATACGGCATACCTGATGACCCTGACGATAGCTGGCGATCCCATCTTTATTATCCATTTGTTAAATCTGATAAAACTGGCAGCGAGATAGCAGTATAATTATTTTTCACTGTAATTAACTGATTCGAATAATATAATGGATCTTCTAATCAATAATATTGAACAAGCAATTGTTGATACAAAAAAACAGTTGAAAACAAACCTGCCTGAGCTAAAAGGTATTTTTCAAGATCTTGAAAAATACATTAAGCAAGAAGTATCCCAAATCGAAGATTTGGCCAGGGAAGGGAAACCAGTTATACCGGAAATCAATTATGAGACCATCGAAAACGAAAAAGTTGATGAAACCATCATTGTATCTATTAAAAATCGTGGTTGTGCAGTTATCAGGAGCGTATTTCCCAAATCCCAGGTAGAGGAGTGGAATGATGAACTGGTAGAATACATCACTGCGAATGGCTATTATGAACAGTGTCAGGGAAAAGCACACTTGGATCAATACTTCAGTACGTTACAGTCAGGTAAACCACAGGTTTTCGGTATTTATTGGTCGCGACCTCAGATGTTAGCACGTCAGGATGAACGCATGGCCAAGACAAAAGCCTGGCTTAATAATCTTTGGGGCACGAAAGATAATGGATCATTAGGCATTGATCCGGATAGAGAATGTACTTATGCAGATAGGATCAGGCGGCGTGAACCGGGTGATAACACATTTGGGTTATCGCCCCATACCGATGCTGGATCCATAGAACGTTGGATTGATAAAGAATACCAAAAAGTATATCGACATGTGTTCTCTGGAAATTGGCGTGACTACGATCCATTTGACGTAAAATATCGCACAGAAATAAGCGAAATCCCATCACCAGCTGTCAGTCATGTTTTTAGGACTTTTCAGGGTTGGACAGCCCTAACTGAGCAAGGGCCTAATGATGGAACGTTAAAACTGATTCCGATCGTTCGCAATATAGTATATACATTATATCGTGCCCTGTTGGATGATGTTCCGGAAAATTCGCTTTGTGGCGCATCGCCAGGTAGAGCCTTGGATACCAATCCAGAATGGCATGATCTGCCCCTAAGAGCACTGGTCTCTATACCGCTCCTTTACCCCGGCGACACAATCTGGTGGCATCCCGACCTGACTCATGCTGTAGAAGGTCACCATGCGGGAAATAACTTTAGTAATGTGATGTACATCGGTGCATCACCATTATGCAAAAAAAATAGTGACTATCTGAAGATTCAGGGTGAGCGATTTTTGTCCGGTGAAAGTGCCCCGGATTTTTCTGCGGAAGACTATGAAATTAATTATAATGGCCGGGCCACATTAGATGACCTTACCGATCTCGGGAAAAAACAAATGGGTTTTATGCCCTGGTAAATGGGGTAATTACCATTGCGACATTTCAGAACCACAGCACTGCTGGG
Organism: uncultured Fidelibacterota bacterium; assembly: GCA_913062595.1. Classification (GTDB taxonomy): domain Bacteria; phylum Fidelibacterota; class Marinisomatia; order Marinisomatales; family TCS55. Next base: position 22,166 of record CAJXWT010000029.1, on the reverse strand, counting down.
TTTATTAATTCTATCAGCACTGGGATGTGTAGAAAATAAACAAAGCATACGTGCCGGCGTAGCGGTAGTTGATATAACACCACCATTAGAATTACAACCAATACTTGGTGGTTATGGCGATCGAATGAGCAAACCAGCAGAAGGAGTTCATGATCGGATTTTTGCCAAGGCGTTGGTCCTCAAAGACCAGGGAAATTCTTTTGCCTTAATTACGGCCGATATGCAGTCCTTTCCGCCATATTTTAAAGCAGAGCTTGTTAAAGCACTGGCGGAAGAAGGTTGGGATGGGAAGGAAATTATGCTTTTACCCAGTCACTCCCATTCCAGTATTGAAATGATGTCTGTCCACATAAAAAACAATCTGAATATTCCCCAGATCGGTATTTTTAACAAAGATGTACTGGTTTTAACCATTGAGAATTTGAAAAAGGCAATATTAAATGCGCAGGCAAATATGCAGCCAGTTAAGGTTGGAACAATCAGGAAGGAGTTGGTAGGGTGGAATCGAAACCGCAGGGAGGGAAATCTTACAATAGACCCGGACCTAACGATTACGCGCTTTGATCGTCTGAACAATGAACCGTTGGCTGTATTGGTGAATTGGACCGCACATCCGACGTTCATGGGTCCAGAGGATATGGAATTTTCCGGTGGTTGGCCGGGGCATCTGCAGCGTACCATGGAAGCATTATTTGATTCTCAAGTGACTGTCTTTTATTATAATGGGGCTGAGGGAGATCAAAGTCCTGTTCCCCAGATAGAATATGGCAGTAATTGGGAACAGGCCGAATCTTATGGTCGTGAATTAGGAATCCTATCATGGAAATTAGCGCAGAATATTCAGACTAAACCGGTGTACGAAGTCCACCATTATACTACCAGCATTTCATTACCTGAGCTTACTTGGCACCCCGAATTTATGCAGACTGGTGGTGCAGAATACGGTCTTAATGAAGAAACTGCTGCTTATGTAATTAACCTATTATTTTCTAGGACAACTTCAAGTACAGCGGTCAATATTGGCGACTTAATGATTATTGGCGTCCCCGGCGAATTGACGGCTGGTTTAGGTCAAGAAATAAAAAGAAAAGTCCTAGGTCAAACTGATGCTATTTATGTAACCATTGGTGGACTTGCTGATGAATGGATCAGTTACATACTATCAAAAGAAGAATATGAAAAAGGTGGCTATGAAGCGAGCCTCAGTTTTTATGGACCAACACTTGGCCCACTGGTCGTGGACCGAATTGTTGATGCAGCAATATCGTTTCAGCTACAGTTGCTAGCGAAGAATTAAGGACATATATAAATTCCTATAGCATCGTAATTTCTACTATCGGTGAGCAATCTTTCAATTCAGAAATGATTTAACAGGTAACATGAACCCATTTTCACAAAAAATCTTCGATACAAGGTCAGCAATTTACTTGCTGCTAATTGTATTGTTAGCTATTCCTGCTGGATTATTTGGCAAGAAGGAACCATTTATTGGTCTGGACCGATTTAATCGTAAAATATCAGAAGGTATTATTAATAAAGAGGACACAGTTTCCGTAACCTATTATGCATTTTATCCATTCCAAATCGATACTACCAAAATGGCTATGAATAAAATTGCAGATCGCCTCACCAAACAAGAGATTGATATTTTCAGGAATTTTGCAGATGTATACAAATTTGCGGACGCTGGACCGAAAGAGGAGTTGTATGTGGTTCAGGGCAGTCAGATTGACAGTATCTTTTACGATGGCCTCTTCGGATTTAAAAAGATTGTCATTCCCGCAGATGCCAATAAAAAGTTCAGTCATTATTATGAAAAAGGTAGAAAAGAGGGCGAGTGGACCGAGTGGTATGTTAATGAAACAGTAAAAAAAGTTTATCATTATAAAAAAGATCTTTTGGATGGATCGTATGCTATTCATGATTCTGCCAGCGGTCAAAAAGTGATCGAAAAAATGTACAAAAAAGATAAATTGGCCGGAATATGGAAAGAATGGTATCTAGATAATACACTAAAACTTGAGCACGCCTACAAGGGCGATAATCTTCATGGAGTAAGTATAGATTATGATTCTACTGGGAAAAAAGACTCGGAGAAAAGGTTTAAAAGTGGACTAAAGGATGGTGAATGGAATTTTTATAATGATGATGTAGAACTTGTGCATGTCGAGATTTATGAAGATGATTTAAAAAATGGACTGTGGTATACAAAGGACCTGGACACCAGAGATATTCACTACGAGGAATACCGGGATGATAAATTCATTGTTCGGTATACAGAACACTACTATCCCAATTATCAACTGAAGGAAAAGTATGCTTATAAAGATAGTTTGCCTCATGGGAAATGGATCGGCTATTATAAAGATGGTGAGACCAAACATGTAAAACGATTTGAAGATGGGAAAAAACAAGGTAAATGGCAGTTCTTCACTGAGGGTGGAGATGTCCATACCTTTGAATTATATGAAAATGACAAGCGAAATGGTGAATGGTATAAAAAAGGAGAAGAAACGGATATCTACTACCAATTCTGGGACATGGATTCACTTATATCAGAATATGCTGATTTACATTACCCCAATGGCCAGCTGATTGAAAAGATTTCTTACAAGGAGGGATTGAAAAATGGGAAATTCACTGGTTATTTTCAAAATGGGGCCAAGAAATATGTGAAGCGCTTCGAGAATGATAAGCCCGAAGGCAAGTGGCAGTATTATACAATGGCAGGTAAAACCAATGCCGAAGAGATCTATGTGGAAGGTAAACGCAATGAAGAATGGTTTCGGCTCGATGAAAGTGGTGACACCTACTACCAGTATTGGGATATGGATTCGCTTATATCAGAATACGCTGATCTGCATTACCCCAACGGTCAGCTGATTGAAAAAATTTCATATAAGGAGGGATTAAAAGACGGGAAATTCACTGGTTATTACGAGAATGGAAAGGTGAAATATAAAAAAAGATATACAGCAGACCAGCCTGATGGAAAATGGGAATATTATACAGAGGCTGGTAAGAAAAATGCTGTACAGATCTATGTAGAAGGCAAGCGGAATGAGGAATGGTATCGGATCGATAAAAAGGGTGACACATACTACCAGTACTGGGACCAAGATTCGCTCGTATCAGAATACGCTGATCTACATTATTCTAACGGTCAGCTGATTGAAAAGATTTCATATAAAGAGGGGTTGAAGGATGGGAAATTCACCGGTTATTATCCTTCCGGTAAAGTAGAATATGTTAAACGGTATGAAGAGGATAAGCCCATGGGTAAATGGAAATTTGTAAGGGAAGATGGAACGACTAAAAAAATTGAAATATATGAGACGGGGGAAAAGAATGATGAATGGATTACCTATGAAAAAAATGGCGATGTATATTATCAGTTTTGGGATATGGATTCACTCGTATCAGAATACGCTGACTTACATTATCCCAATGGTCAGCTAATTGAGAAGATTTCATATAAAGACGGGCGTAAAAACGGAAAATTCACTGGATATTATGAAAATGGCCAGACCAAACATATACGAACATACAAAGACGATAAACTGGATGGTAAATTCGCAGATTATACAGAGTCTGGTCAGATACTTCGCAAGCAGGGGTATATGAATGGTTTACTTGATGGGCCATCTAAGGAATGGTATCTAAATGGAGAGGTAAAGGTAAAGACAGCCTATAAGGAGGGTAAGCTTGATGGGGGTTTTATGTCCTACGATAGTTTAGGACGAAAAGTTACTAAAGGTGAATATGAAATGGGGCTAAAAGCAGGTGATTGGTTGACCTGGTACCCCAGTGGGAAAAAGAAAGAAAGGTCAAGTTATTTTTCTGGTAAAGCAAATGGACCTTATACCCTTTGGGATGAGATAGGCAGAATCATTAAAGAGGGTGAATATTCAGATGACCTCAAACATGGTGTATGGATAACATTTGACCCTGATTTGGATCGCCAAGAATCATATGAGTATTATGATATGGGAATTGCAAAATTAAAGTATTTTTATAAATACTATGATAACGGCAATGTAATGGAAGAACCTGCATTTACTGAATATTACCGTGATGGTGAATGGCGGCAGCTTTTTGATAATGAACGTCTGCAATACCTCACTACCTATTCATTAGGTAAAAAATATGGTTTATACGAAGAGTGGACGATTAAAAAAGACCTTGTTCAAAGGGGATACTATGAAAATGATTTGTTGTCTGCTTTGTGGACTTATGTACGCAACGATTCAGTAATAAAATATGAAGTGTATGATGCTGATTCAATTATCGATGGTTTCATTTATGAATATTATGACAATGATAAAAAGAAAGCTGACGCAGTTTTCTTAGAGAATGGTAAGCGTGACCAAAAATGGTATACCTATTTCGAAGAAGGCCAAGATTCCACTATATCTGTATATGATGCCGGGGATAAAACAGGTACCTGGTATGTTTATTATGACTCAACATTTGAGGCTGTAACTGAAACAAATTATGAAAATAATTTGAAACACGGTGATCATAGAGAATGGTATATTGATGAACGGAAGAAGGTGGAGGGTTATTATGAAGAAGGTAAAAAACATCTTTTATGGGCTTTTTGGGACGAAAGGGGTTATCAGCGTTTCGAAGAATGGCGTATGGGTGTATTATATGATACTTTTGAATATGAATATTATGAGAATGGCCAGTTAAAGGAAGAACCCAGCTATAAAAATAGAATGAAACATGGCAAGTGGTTTCGTTATTTCCCTGATGGTGAAATCAGTGGTGTGCGTGAGTTTTCCAAAGGCTTACGAGTTGGTGAATGGGTTGATTATTATCGTAAGGATGAGATAGCATTCAAGGGTTTATATAATAATGATAAAAAAGATGGCCCATGGATATGGTATTATATGAATAGGGGCGCAGTAGGAGAGCAAGGCAATGTTATGAGTGAAGTTGATTTCAGAAATGGTGAGCTGATTTCAGAAAAGTGTTATACGCGGGAGGATGGTGAAATTATTAATTGTCAAGAAATATTTGGTGAGAATGACTACCGTTTTGCTGACCAGAAAAATTAATGGACCGTAGAAAATTTCTCAGTACAGCAGCACTGGCACCAATTGCCGGATACTTTTTACAATCCTGTGGGAATAGTATTATGAGATCTAAATATAAATTTGCAATTGCTACCTATTCGTACTGGCATTTTCGTGAACCAAAAGTCACTGTGCAGGAGGTGATTGATCATGCAGCTAATCTTGGGGCTCATGGAGTGGACGTACTGCATGTCCAAATGGATAATGAAACACCAGAGTATTTAAAATCTCTTCGACAGCGGGCTGAAAACAACGGCGTAGAATTAATCTGTTTATCGATTCATCAGGATTTTGTTGATCCTGACGAGGCAGTGCGAGATCGAAATATTGAACACACCTTGCGCTGTATTGATATTGCCTATGAATTAGGTATTTCTTATATCCGGCTTAATTCTGGACGCTGGAATACAATAAAGTCATTTGATGAACTAATGGCCAAGCGTGGTATAGAACCAGTTCTCCCCGGGTTTACTGAAGATGATGGTTTCAATTGGTGTATTGATTCAATCATGGAATGTTTGCCAGCTGCGGAAAAAGCCAGCGTTGTTTTGGCGCTGGAAAATCACTGGGGACTCACTCGTACTCCGGAAGGCCTATTGCGGATCGTAAATGCTATTGATTCTCCCTGGCTTGGCGTATTGATGGATACAGGTAATTTTCTAGAGGATCCCTATGATAAACTGGAGCAGATTGCAGCGCAGGCTGTATTTGTCCAGGCTAAAACTTATTATGGTGGAGGGGAATGGTATACATTGGACCTGGATTATCCGCGTATTGCGCAAATTCTGAAAAAAGCCAACTATCAAGGTTATATCTCACTAGAGTTTGAAGGCAAAGAGGATGCCAATACAGGTGTTCCCAAGAGTTTGGAATTATTGCGACAGGCTTTCAGTTAATACAGTTTTTGTTTCTTTTATTTTCTTTATCATTTGCGTTAAACTAATCAGTTTTTCTATTGTCACAGTGTACACACTGTATGCTTTTTCCACCTTGCCCTGAATTAGGAAAAGTGTTTCCCAGTTTAATAAATCCCCAAATGTTTCATATGCTTCAGGAAACATAACGCATTCGTATAAGTCTGTCTCATCTTCGAAGGTCACGAATTCCATAGGTTGACGATTGCGGGTAGCTGTGATCTTCCGAGTAATGGCTATACCGGCCAGCGCAATGGTCTTCCCTATGTAAAGATGGATATCCTTTGCTTTTTTTATACGCTTTCCCAAATACGGTAAATAATTTAGTAGCGGATGCTCTGATATGGGGAATCCAAACGTATCTATTTCCAGTTTTCGTTTCTCTTGACGGGATAAATTGCCCGTAAGTGTAGGCACTGTAAGCGGTTCTCTGTTTTCATTTTGCAGATAAAAGTGGGCCGTACGAAAAGCAATGTCTTTGTGTGTAATTTCTGGTTCCAGTTCTACAAAACAACCGGCGTTGGTCAGGACCATGGCATCAGATAGATCGATATCTACCCGAGCGAGAAAATCAGCAAGAGATGCGAAATCGCCGCTTTTTCGTTCATTAAGTATTGCATCGATAGCTTTGGCTTGCAGGTTGCGAATGGCCATGAACCCCATGCGGATACGATCTTTTCGACCTCTATATTCTCGAAAACTACGATTGATATGCGGCGGCATAATGCGAATACCGAACCTTCTTGCCTCACTCAGATAGGCATAGGGACTATAGAAACCACCCTGGTTTGCAATTACCGCTGCCAGGAATTCTGCCGGGAAATAGGCTTTTAAGTAAGCGCAGGTGAAAGATAACATGGCGTAAGATGCGGAATGAGGTTTGCAGAATGAATATCCGGAAAAAGATTGGATCATCTGCCATAATGTTTGCGCTAGTTTTGCGGTATATCCGCGATTGACTGCGCCGGATATAAATTTTCTTTTCCAGCGGGGAATTGCATGTTCTAATGCCGGTTTGGAAATGACTTTACGTAGATAATCCGATTCGGCATAACTGAACCCGGCGATTTTTCGCGCTACCATGGATACTTGCTCTTCATAAACCATGATACCGTAGCTTTCCGCTAGACATTCCAGATCCTGGTGTAAAAGTTTCCAGGACTGCCCGTGAATTCGATCCAGCATCAAGTTGGTATAACGGTTTGCTGCCGGTCGAATGATCGATGAATAAATTACTACATGCTCAAAATCCACTTTACCTGCTTTCGCTAATAATTGCCGGGTGGCAGGACTCTCAATGTAAAAAACACCCATGGTGCGGCCCGCTTTCATTAAATCCTCGGTCCTGAGGTCACCTACTGGCTGAATTTTATGGTAATCCATGTATTCATTGCGGTAGAGACCGACTTGTTTTAGAGTATCACGCACTACTGCCAAAGATCGGTTACCCAGAATATCAATTTTCAATAATCCGGAATCTTCGACTTGATCTTTTTCCCATTCTACGATTTGAACACCCTTGGGCGCCGTAAGGACAGGTACATATTTGCGTATTTCATCTGGAACAATAATCACACCGCCAGGGTGCACTGAAGACACTCGAAAAGCACCCATAACTTTTTCACTATATTTCAGTATTTCCATGAGTGTGTCGTCTAGATCCAGATTCTTGAATCGTCTATCGTTTCGCACCCATTTTACCAGTTCAGCCCGGCGACTGTAATAACCGATCCGTTTGGTTATGGCTTTGATTTCTTCTTCTGCCAGGCCATAGACCTTACTTACTTCGCGGATTGATGATCGAGGCTGCAAGAATACCTGGCTGGAGACCATAGCGCTTCGTTCGGTACTGTATTTATTGAAAATATAATCCAGAATTTTATCCCGTTCATCCCAGGGGAAATCAATATCAATATCCGGCATATTCATTCGTTCTGGGTGAATAAAGCGTTCGAATTGCAGGTTGTAGCGTAGGGGGTCTACTTGTGTGATGTACAAACAGTAGCTTACGACAGATGCAGCACCAGATCCGCGGCCAATGGTGGATTCAGTTTGTCGAACAATATCTCTCACGATAAGGAAATAAGGCGCGAATCCTTTTTGTGTGATCAGGGATAATTCATAGTTAATACGTTTTTTTAGTAATCCATTAATTTTACCGTAGCGTTCCTGGGCACCAGTTGTTACCAGACTGCGCAGTGCCTTGTTCGCGCGATGGGTATTTTTCAATGACAGGTCTGGGAAGATTGTATTGGTGTAGGTCCAATCCGTTTTACAACGCTCAGCTAAATATTGACTGTTATTGATAGCTGCCATACTGCTGGGGAATAGATCAATCATTTCTTTTTCCGATCGAAAAAAGTGCCTTTGGTCTTTGGTTTCGTTAGGGGGTAACTGCGACAAGGTGGTATTGAGGTCGATTGCCCGCAGTATACGGTGGGTATGATAATCTTCTTTACTGAGAAAGTACACATCGCCAGTGGTAATGATCTCTAATTGATATGTGTTAGCCAGCGCCTGTGCTTTCGCTTCCGAAATACTGGGCCGTAATTCCACAAATAAATGGCTGTTGGGTATGAATGTAGCTAATGATACTAGAACACTGTCCTGATGCGCTAAGATGAATAGTCCACTGTGAAATAGCACAAGTAGGTTTGGGATTGATGCATCTGGGTCATCGTGAATAGAAGAAATGATCCGGCACATGTTTTCGTAACCAGTTTGATTCTCTGCAAGCAGGATAACATTATCCATTTCCGTGATCAAATTGGTGCCGGCAATAGCTTTTATACCCTGTTCCTTGGCCAACTGTACAAAACGAATAAAGCCCCAAAGACCATTTACCTCTGTCAGTGCTATATGGCTCATATGTAGTCTTTTGGTCCTGGTAATTAGTTTCATTAATGGAATAGTACCGCGCATCTTCGAATAGATCGAATGTGTGTTTAGGTGGGCGAACATGATTGTTGATCTTTATCTGACGATGTTCAAGTGGGATGCTGATTGAATAATGCCAAACCCATATTTGGTGCGCACAGTGTCCACAGCACTAGCCAGTGATTGATCTTTTACACCTGTGTCCCTGAACAACATTAATTGGTTTGCGATCGGTTTCATATCAGTAACATCGATAACAACAGCGCGGATGCGGTTCCGCCGCCGGTTAGCCCGCTGCAGCAGATCCAGGCAAAGTGCGCTTACTGTATAGTTATCATTCTGCGCAGCTGATCCTGTTTTATTAAACTTGTATCCATCTGTGTAATGCACTGCTACGGTTATAGATCGCGCGACCTGTTGTTTGTATCGCAGGCGAAAAGCTATTTGTTCTGCCAGGTGTTTTGTCACCGCTCGTAACAGCACTTCATCATTGCTGTCCTGCTTCAAAATGGTCTGTTCCACAATATGATCTTTTTGTGCAGGTGGTGTTACCATAGATGTATCTTTGCCCCAGGCTTCCATAGCCAGTTTTACATGATATTTCCGAAATAAAACTAAACTAGCAGCCTCATTAGCTACGATAGTCTGAATATGTTGCACTTCTTTCAAGTGTAAGAAGCGGACCAGTCTTTGTACTGACTGCTCCTGGACTGTAGGAAGTACCTCTGCTGTAAGTGGTGCCAGGAATTTTGGCTCATCTCCGGTGTTGATCTTGTGAATCTTTTCTGGGGTCACCGTTGTAGCAATATGGCTGACCAGTTTATTGGCACTGATACCAATTTGCCCGTCTAGTCCCGCTTTGCCATGGATATCATTGGATATATGGTAACCAGCCTGCGTTTTGCTACGGTGGATCGCTTCCATGCCACTCATGTCCAGATAATATTGGCCAAGTACAGTTGGCTCTACCAGCGGTGAATAGTTGGTGACAATTCGTGTAACATAATGGTGCATCCGGGCATACAGTGTACTATTATAAGGCATGAGTAGTGCACTGTGACTGATCTTGCGCGCCAAAGACACTTTCATTCCTTGGCATAGGCCTTCTGCCTTCGCTTCTGTTGATAAGGCTATAATCGTGCCGTTTTGATGGTGTGAGGATATTACAGCAATGGGCCGGGTGCGCAGACTGGCATCCAAGATACGCTCAGCTTGTATTTCAAAGTTTTGCAGCCGGATATGAAAAACGGAGCGTTCCATAATTTGTGGATTTGATTATCGAGATTGGTGAATGACATAGGTTACAATGCCCCAGATCTGAAAATCATTACTTTCGTCTACTACTATTGGCGGATAATCTGGATTTTCTGGTAGAAGTAAAACAGTGCCATTTTGTAATTGCAGTCGTTTGACAGTGAATTCACCATCAACAATACAGATCGCAATATCGCTGTCTTTTGGAGCTAGAGATCGATCTACAATCAACAGATCGCCATCATAGATAGCAGCATCCATCATGGAATCTCCCTTGACGCGGACGGAAAAGGTGGTAGTAGGATTCTTGACTAAATGCTGGTTTAGATTCAAGCGCATGGCCACATGGTCATCTGCCAAAGCGGGGATACCTGCCGCTACACTGGATTCAAAAAAGGGTATAGTTATGTCATCGCTTATGATCACAGGATTTATGATCAAAGCCCTTTTCCCAGAGTAACCTTTGCTCCGTTCTAGCACACCAGCCCGTTCCAGTTCTTTCACGTACCAGTTTACTGTACCAGGGGATTTGATATGTAACCCATCCATTATCTCGGCGAAGGTCGGTGGGCAACCATGGGTATAGGTAAAGGTTTGTATAAAGTCAACAAACCGTTGTTTTTTTGGTGATAAATATGCTCTCATTGTATACGTCCTTATTCGTAACTAGTAAATTACTCGTAAATAATTTACGCTATAAGCAAGTGCTTGTGGTAGGAATTTTTACGAAATTAGACATATGATAAAACGAGCGTATGTGTGACTGGTACTGTTAAAGAATATGATCGGGATCGTGGATTTGGATTTATAACTGGCGATGATGGTGATGATTATTTTGTTCATGTATCTGGTTTAGGGCCAAAGTTGCAGAAATTTGGTTTACGGGCAGGACAGCAAGTGGCCTTTGATGTGGATTACGACCACAAGGGAGATAAGGCCATCAACGTACGGCCGGGTTAATAGTCAAACGGTCCAGATAGTATAATTAATTGGTTTCTGACAGCGTATAGTTTTCTGCAAAGGCCAGGCGCTCGCCAATAGGCGGGTGAGAATAATATAACAATTTGACCCACCATTCGGGATAGGCGTTGGACAAATTCCTGTTTGCCAGACCAGCCATTGCTTTTTGGAAAGCATCTTTATCTGGATATAGTTCCAGCGATGTTTGATCTGCCTGCCGTTCAAAAAAACGAGATAATAAATTATTCAATGGCCCAAACAGCAAACCTGATAGTAGGCCCATGATCAGGCCAAATATGGGGAAAAGAGTAAGATTTGCCGCATTGGAGGTGAGAAACTCAGGAAAGAGTGTTTTCATAATTATATTGAGCAAATAGAACGTGATCAGTTGCTGAATGGTGCCGATGGCAATATTTTTTGGTAAATGAGCATAACGGTAATGGCCAACTTCGTGTGCAATGATAGATGTTATTTCAGGCAGACTCATATGCGTTAGTAAATTATCTGCAATGACCACCCTTCTGGTTTTACCCATACCAGCTAGAAATGCATTCTCTTTTTTTGTCTGACGACTCATATCTTGCTTGAAAAATCCACTAGGCCTTAGACCAGCTTTGTTCAAGATCTCAGATAGCTGGCTGGTTAATTTTTCATCCTCAATTGGATCATATTTATTGAAGATCGGGAGTATGACTACTGGAAACAGGGTTACAAATACTATTGAAACCAGAGTGGTCGCAAGCCCGGCTACGAGCCACCATGTATCAGGGAATTCAGCAAGTACCCAGAACAGCAAGCCTAACAGCAGCGGTAATAACACTAGGCTCACGACAAATGACTTTAGTTGATCAATGGCCCAGGTTTTTGGGGTGTAATTAGAGAAGCCCCACTTGTGTTCATGGATATAGCCGGAATAATAACCTAATGGCAATCCAATTATGGTGGTCAAAAATAGAAAAACTACTAAATAGAACAGAAATGCCCAGATAAAAGAAATTTTCAGGTTAGCGAGGAAATGGCTAAATCCACTGAAATAAAAAACTAGAATAAATGCAAACGATAACAAGGACCCGCATATACCAATTAACCGTTTTTCCTTTTCGTATTTTTTTGCCTGCTGCTGTTTATTGACATCCAGTAGGGGGTGAATACTATTTTCGTCCATCTACGATTTTTGTGATGCTAAATGTAAATTCTCTAATTTACCGGTTTTGATAAACTGTTTGATCAAATTGGTGGCGTAAACGCCAATTATATGTCCCCCGCTGACAATCTCTAAGTGTATAGAAAATCCATTATTTTTCATTTCTGCCGCGGCAGTGATGCTTTTTTTATGATCTACCACAGAATCATCTTTGCCGTGAATCATTAGAATGGGGGTCTGTTTACTTTCCAGTGAAGCAGAGTTAATCAGTTCTTCTGGTTCTCTAACCCAGGCCGCCACAGGAATGATACCGCGCAGTTGGCACTGCATTCCTAACCCGTAGCGTAATGACAGGCTGCCACCCATGGAAAACCCGAATAAGATTATATTCTCCGGATCGAAACCGTCATTCTGTACTTGTTGAATGAGTGTATCTAATAAGTTAAAAGTTTTCTTTACCTTCCAACCATTATCAGGCGAACCGCTAAACCAAGTGTGCCCTTGGCCCGCGCTGGCTTTATAGGGTGCCCGTGGAATATACCATTTCGCAGATTGAATTCTCATGGCCCTCGCTACAGGTACCATTGAATGTTCTGTACCGGTCCAGCCATGAAGCCCGATTATGGCAATATTAGGGTTATTTGATTCCTGGTGATAGTTAAGTATCATCGTTCATTATTACTCACAGCAGCAATCATCTACAATGGCGATTGTTTCTAAATCAAACTCTTCTTCAGTCAGTCCTAGCAATTGATACCTGATACAAATTCCAATATTCATTCCTTCAATATTTCCAATCTCAGCCAAGTCGTCCTGGGTTACTTCTTTGAATAAAAAACCATCCAATAGACCGCCTCCGCAACTAGCACATTCAGGGTTATCTTCGCAAGTAACCATCATAAAGAACGACAGTGTAAGTATAATTGTTAGAAATACTCTCATCCCCAATGCCATTATTTTTTAAAATTTGGTTCAGCGGTTAAAACCCATCTGGCGTTAGAAGGAGTACGGCTGGGCTCCATACGATACAATTCTCCAGTAGTTGTATCTAGTAGGTAATGCCAGTGCGTACGATCGATACTAAAACTCTGCAACTGGTAGCGACCACTGGGACCAATGGTTGTATCACCGCTAAGATAAGCATCAATTCGACCAAGCATGACTTTTAAGGAGTCATCCTCTATTTGGCCAGCACCCAGAAACATGAACATGCATATGGTTGCCAGAGTGCCGGTGATGAATCCACTGAGATATTTTTTCATTGATATTCCTCCACTATTATCTAGGTTAACGGTTGGCTTCATAATCCGCCATCCGGGTTATAAAATCTTCTTCATCCTTTGCCTGGAGCAATGGACTGATGCGCACATTTCCATCGATACTAATGGTTGGTTGTTTACCATAATCATGACCGGGATAAATTAGTATATCACCGGGTAATGATAAAATCTTATCATATACACTATGATATAATTCCCGTGTATCTGCATAGGCATTAACAGTCCGGCCGGTTCGGCCCACAAAAAGTGTATCTCCAGTGAAAAGAATATTACCCATTTTGTAGCAGACAGAGTCGGGAAAATGACCAGGTGTGTGTATTACATCAATATTAATACGCCCCAATATAAGCCTATCCTTGTCATCAACCGGGTTATATAGATCAGTTGGTGTCAAATGGATCAATTCCTTGTAACCGATATATTTTGCTTTTGGGTAGTGACCGAGGAATTGTGTCAAATAAGCGGTGTGATCTCCATGAGTGTGGGTAATTAAAATAGCGTCTAACTGCCTGCTTATATGTGATTTTACAGTTTTTAATGGAACAGCAGCATCAACCATGAATTGAATACCAGTTTGCATACAGGTAACCAGGTAGGTAAAATTATCATCGTACCCGCCGCGAAAAGAACGAATCGAAAAATCAGTGTCAAACATAAGTAAATATTTTAAAATGATTTAATTGGGCAATAGTTTATCTTCTGATTAGTTGAAATGCACTATTTTAGTTAAAAATATTATTCATAGAGGTTCATCATGAAACAGACAGGTATTTACCTTATCCTTGGTGGCGCAGTGGTGTTTATTTTGGTCTTTATTGGCAAGATCATGGCACTGGTATTTAATAATCCTCTTCTTGGACTAGCTCTGATGGCTGTAGTGATTGGTGTATTTATTTTACTGTATAGTATCATCCAGGAAGAAAGAGTAGCGAAAAAAGACGAGCCATTTCGGGGGATTGATAAATGAAAATAGTAACAACTGATACTGTAGCAGGCTACACCATAACGGAATCTTTAGGTACCGTAATTGGCAATACTATCAGGGCTCGCCATTTGGGAAAAGATATTTCTGCAGGATTGAGAAGTCTGGTAGGTGGCGAAATCACCGAGTATACGGGTATGATGGCAGAATCCCGGGAACAGGCACTGCAGCGCATGTTGGATCGCGCTAAAGAAATGAATGCTGATGCGATTGTAGGAATACGCTTTCAAACATCAATGATAATGCAAGGTTCAGCTGAATTATTAGTTTACGGTACTGCTGTAAAACTGGCGCAAAATAAATAAACCACCGGATAAGGTTACCTTTACATTCATCAATCAACCTTAAAATAACTGTTGGAGAATTATAATGATTGAATTTTTAACCTGGATGCCTGCAGTTGTATTGCCTGGTGCTGCTTTAATACAATTGGTAAAACTGTGGAAAACCCACGATCCAAGTGGGGTCAGTACTTTATCATGGCTGTTGTTCGGTATTGCTTTTGTAGGCGCCTATCTTCTTTTTGCCCAGACGGGCGGTTATTTTTCCGTGCAGGCTATCATGGCTTTTTTGCTTACGTCCGTGCTTAATTTTTGGATCGTATGGACTGTATTAAAATATCGTTTTAAACCTGATGAAAACAATGAACCAGAAAGGACCACTGAATAAATGAAAAAACTGATTGGTATTTTTATAGCGTTGCTAATGATAGCTATATCGTGTACAAGTAGCGAAAAGGCAGTTGAGACACCACAGTTGACAGATTATATGGACACTGTGAGTTATAGCGTAGGTGTTGATATTGGAAAATCATTCCGTTTACAGGAAATGGACATAGATCCTGATGTCATGGCTAGGGGTTTGAATGACGCATTCTCTGATAAAGAAACCGCCTTAACCAAAGAGGAAGTACAATCAACGTTGATAAAATTTCGTCAAGAGTTCCAGCAAAAACAGCGTGAAATTGCACAACGTAAGGCCCAGGAAGCAGCTGTCTCGGAAGAAACGTATCTGGCAGAAAACGCAAAAAAAGAAGGTGTTGTGTCTTTACCCAGTGGCTTGCAATATAAAGTTATTACACCAGGTGATGGCCCCAGTCCATTGAAAACTGATAAAGTAAAGGTGCATTACAAGGGTGCACTAATTGATGGAACCGTTTTTGATAGTTCTAATGATCCCGGACAGCCAGCACCCTTTAATGTTTCCGGTGTGATAAAGGGTTGGACTGAAGCATTGCTATTAATGCAAGTCGGATCTAAATGGGAATTGACTATACCTTCAATACTGGGCTACGGTACACGTGGCAGAGGTGGGAAAATACCACCAAATAGCACGCTTTTATTTGAGCTTGAATTATTGAGCATCGAATAGGTTTTACAATGGAGCATGTCTGATTTCACTATTCGATCTTATAAATCTGCCGATACCAGTGCAGTTTATGAGATCTGTCTAAAAACCGGTAATGCTGGTCAAGATGCAACCCATTTGTTTTCTGATCCATTAGTATTGGGACATATCTATGTTGGTCCCTACATGGAATTTGAACCACGATCTGTATTTATTTTGGAAGATGATCAAGGCCCCTGCGGTTACATAATGGGGGTATTGGACTCGCAAACATATTACCAATGGATGCATAATGAATGGTTGCCTAAAATTCGCGTTGATTACAAGAAGCCTGCTGGTGATCCCGATAGCTGGAATGAGACAGAAAAAATAACGGATCTTCTATTTCAACCTGAGTCGCAACGATTATTTCCAGATTTTCCAGCCCACCTGCATATTGATCTGTTGTCGCGAGCACAGGGCAAGGGTCAGGGGAAATTGATGATGGATCGCTTTATTGATCATTTAAGGTTCAATAAAATTCCCGGCGTGCATTTGGAACTGAGTCTTAACAATGACCGTGCATTTAGATTTTACTGCAAATATGGGTTGCAAGAATTAGATCGTAATAATGAATCAATTTTTATGGGGTTTTATTTATAATTAGTTAATTTTTGTTATTACGGCTGCTGCCGTTTATAAAAAGTTTAGGAATGGATTCTCTAGCTTATTTAGTAACCTGTCCATCATTATTATGTACAATGTTAAAATCATTGAAATTCACATTCTTGGATTGTTTCCTGAACATTCTGCCATTGTATGGATACAGGGTAGATATTCTACCATCTTCACGAATGTACCAGCTTTTGGATCCACTGGTCCAGACAGTATCCTTCAAAGCTGAATGAATCACATCATTATAGCGGTCCTGGGCTCCTTGTTTAACGGAAATTAGTTTTTCTCGGCCAGCTCTTTTAATCAACTGCATGATAAAATGGACTTGCTGTTCAATCATGAAAACGACTGAAGTTGTCGCCACTCCTGTATTGGGACCAGTTACTAAATAAAAATTGGGAAAACCTGCTATACAAGCACCCTGATAGACTTCCTGATTGACGGCCCATGTTTCCAATAATGATTTTTTATTAAGGCCAATTACCTCAACTGATCTTAAGTGTTTTTCAATATCAAATCCTGTTGCATATATAATCGCATCGACTTCAATTAATTGGCCTGTATTTGTTAAAATACCATTCGGATTTATTTCTTGAATCTCATCGGAGATAAGTATGCGTTTACACCCTAGCTTATAATCTGGTTCTAGACTGGCATGTATATTTTTATCATTTACTGTAGCCCGCATATATTGTTTTATCAGGTTGCCAATCTTATTTCCCCGCGGAGAATTCTTTTTGGTTACAGGGAAAAGGAGTAATTCCATACGCATAAAAATAAACCAGCGATATAACTTGGCTAAAAAGGGAACCTTTGAAAATATGATTTTCTCCATAGCAGTATATTCGCGATCCTTTCGCGGGGCCACATAGTTAGGAGTTCTTTGAAATACAAAAACTTCTTTTCCAATTTTTGCCATTTCTGGTATCACTTGGATGGCGCTGGCTGCAGCCCCGATGACAGCAATTCTTTTACCATGCATATCGACTGAATGGTCCCATCTTGCAGTGTGCATCCCAGCACCTTTGAAGGTCTCACGTCCTGGAAAATCTGGTATGGACGGCACATGCAAACCTCCGCTGCCATTAATAACATCACGTGCCTTCACAGTATTACCATCCTCAAATATTACATTCCATAGGCCAGCAATTTCATCAAACATCAATTTGACAATTTTTTCACCATGGCGGATATGCGCTGTGAGCCCATACTTTGTTACACAGTGTTCAATATATGTTTTGATCTCTCCTTGTGCTGGGTATATCCTTGACCAGTTAGGATTGGGCTCAAATGAATAACAATATAAATGTGACGGTACATCGCAAACAGCTCCCGGATAGGTGTTATCCCACCAGGTACCGCCAATCCCCTTGGATTTATTATAGATCCGAAAATTGGTTATACCTTTTTCCAATAATTTGATACCGGCACAAACTCCGGAGAAACCGACACCTATGACTAATACATCAGTGTCTTTTACCTCGGGGTCTATTGTATCAACTTTTCGTTTTGTATTTGTGATCATGTGGTATTTCTAGTCCTACGGTGTTAGGTAATACCAGAAAGTTTTTCCAATATTTCTGGAAGGAATTTTAATTTAGGTTCATATTAATATTTATAATCAATCTATAAATAACACAACTTTGCCAACTATTTTTCGTTCTCCGATCATCTTTATGGCATCTTTGGCCGATTTCATTGGTATTGATTTTGAAATGAATGGATTGATTTTTCCGATTGCGATTAATTTTCCGATTTCAATGATGTTCTTTACATTTTGTTGTGGTTCATGACTCGTGAACGAGCCCCAGAATACGCCGACAATTGCACATCCCTTTAGCAAAGCAAGGTTAAGGGGAATTCTTGGTATTTCACCTGCGGCAAACCCGATCACCAAATATCTACCTTTCCAATTAATAGTACGAAGTGCTGGCTCGGCGTAGCAATCTCCAATGGGGTCATAAATTATATCATAACCCCCTTTTTTGCTTTTTTCTTTGAATTGATCGGAAAGGGCTTTTTGTCCTTCTTTATCCAATTTTTCTGTACCATATATTACGACATCGTCGGCACCGTAATTTCTGCAGACCACAGCCTTTTCTTCGGATGAAACACCTGCAACAACCCGGGCATTGAAAGCTTTAGCAATATCTAAGGCTGCCAAACCAACACCGCCTGAAGCTCCTAGAATTAGGATTTCGTTATTCTCTGTCAAATTACCTCTTTGAATCAATGCGTGGTAACTAGTACCATAAGCCATTTGCGTTGCAGCGGCTAGTTCAAATGTAATTGTATCGGGCATTTTGATAACTTGTTTTTTATTTACAGCGATTTTTTCACAAAAAGCACCCCAGCCGCTCATAAATGAAACCCTATCGCCAACTTTATAGTCTGTTACGTTTTTTCCGACAGCACTGATTGTACCGGCACCTTCAGACCCGGGAGAAAAAGGCAGGGGCGGTTTGAATTGATACAGTCCCTGAACAATTAAGTTATCCGGAAAGTTCAAAGCGGCTGCTTTGATTTCAATTATAACTTCACCATCCTGAGGAGATGGATCTGGCACATCTTCCCAAGTGAGATTATCGACTGCAGCAAATTCCTTACATAGCAATGCTTTCATCATTATATCCTTTTACCTAGTTTTATTATAGTTACAGATAATTAAATTATAATTCTTACTATTAGATTACTATAACAATGGTTCTTGGTCCAATAGATTATACGATCATTATAGTGTACTTGATCGGCACGGTAGCCTTTGGTGCCTACATAGGTCGTAAAATAAAATCAGGGAAAGATTATTTCCTGGCTGGAAGATCCCTTCCCTGGTGGGCCATCGGCATGTCGTTGGTTGTCTCCGATATAGGCGCTATAGATATGGTAGGTATTGCAGGGTCTGCATATTTGTATGGTATTGTTCTTGGAAACTATGATTGGTTAGGCAGTGTTCCGGTGATGATAATCGGCGCATTTTTATTTATACCAATGTTTTGGAAACGTAAAGTTGCTACCATTCCCGAATGGCTGGGTGCCCGCTACAATTCATCAGTACAGACTACTTCGGCATTGATCTGGGGTATTTATATGCCCATCAGTCTGGGGATTATATTATATGCTTCTGCAGTTATGTTGAATGTTTTGCTGGATCTCAATCCAAAAATATTAGTGGTCAGTGATGAAAAGGCCATTGTTGAAAACATTGCCCACGCCACAAGTGTAAAAAAATATGATTTCATATATTCTGACACAGTAGATGATGCAGTACAGAAGGCAAATGACCGCAACCCCGTTATAATTTTTATTGATAATAGGATAGGCACATCTGCTGATTTTCAAAAATTATTTCAGAATATTCCTTTTGTGTATTTTTCAAAGGAAGAAGTTAGTCCCTCTTGGGGGGAATCAAATATGCACCGGGCCCGTGAACCAGATTGGAATATTTTTTATTCTATTGTGCTAATGGGTCTCATTATTGGTGTATATACCTTTTTAGGTGGTCTCCGGGCTGTAGTATATACAGATGTCATTCAATGCATTGTAATGCTGGGTGGATCACTATTTGTTTTGTTTTTTGGTATCTACAAACTTGGTGGTGTTACTGAATTTGTCGATATAATAGGTGCCATGGGAGAACGAACGAAAGACCATTTTTCTCTGGTACTACCAGTAGATACAAAAACACCTCACCCCTGGTCAGGGATACTCTTTGGGCTGGGTATTGTTCTGGCAAATGCGTACTGGCTTGGTAACCAGGCCATCGTACAGCGTTCTTTGGGTGCTCGTTCCATGGCCGATGCCAAAGCATCCTATATTTTTGGCGCCTTATTGAAAATATTAATTCCTTTCGCTATGGTTATACCGGGGATTGTTGCTTTGGCACATAATCCTGCCATCGCCGATGCTGATAAAGCCATGGCAACGTTAATAAAAACTATTATGCCTACGGGTCTACTGGGAATATTCTTTGCGGCATTTCTCGCAGGATTGATGTCCAGTGTTGATACATACCTCAACTCAGCGGCAACTGTATGGACAACCGACCTATATAAAAAATTCATTCGCCCAGTGGCAGATGATACCCATTATCTATTTATTGGCAGGCTTTTCACAGTTGTGTTTATTCTGGTCGCAATTTATGTTGCCCGTTTTGCAACACGATTTGAAAGCATATATGACCTGGCACAAACATTACTTTCATTTTTCCAGGGACCAAGTCTTGCTATTATAGTTTTGGGCGTTCTTTGGAAACGGGCTACTGGCCCGGGGGCCTTAGCTGGTTTGATTGGCGGCGTTGCTTTCTCGAGTTTATTGATGTGGGTAAACAATAATGCGACAATACCCTTATTCCAAGTTTCAGAACCATTTCTCTATGTTGCGCTGTGGTCATTTATGCTTTCATTAATGCTCACAATTGTTGTCAGTTTGTGTACTAAACAGGAACCAGATGAAAAATTAAAAGGTCTTGTATACAGGTATGATTAAGATCCTAACCATTACTTTTTCTATATCCGTTTCAATTGCGGATACAATTGCAAACTTTTTTCGCGGGCCAGGCCAGTTCTTGAGAGATATACTAATGAGCATTGATCTGACCATAGCAAAATTATTGTTCATTCTTTATTTTCTTGCGATTGCATACTGGGTATACAATTTGCCCAAATCAGAAGTAACTATGGATGACGTGAAAAGTGGGAAAGAAATTGACCTCAGACCGTTTGCCTTATTTGCCATGGGGTCCATGATTATCATTTATCTAATTTTTTAACTGCATATGAACCAGTGCAGATGGATATCCCTTTTTATTATCTTTGGTATAATCCATGGGGAAAGTGATGATGGTGTATTGGGTTATTTTACGGAATCTAGCAGTAAAATATTATTGAATCAGTCTAACCAATTAATTTTGGGGTCAGCTGCCCTGGCAGCGTTAGCTGCAACAAAAGTGGATCACCAAGTGAAATCATATGCGCAGACAAAAGGATTGTTATCAGATGATATTTCTCATTTTGGAGATATGTATGGTGGCCGCTGGGGACACTGGTTATTATGGTCATCAATATTGGCCACATCATTAGATAATGGGGAAAATGCTAAATTGTCTGAAAAAATGGAATTTTCAACATTGGCTATGGTCACAAATGGAATTTTAACCGAAACAATGAAAAGGGGGTTTGGTCGTAAACGTCCAAATGGTAGTTGTTGTAAGTCATTTCCATCTGGCCACACTTCGCATAGTTTTACAATCGCTACCGTTGTAAATGAGCTATATGGTAACCAAATGGGTATCGCTGCATATTGTTTAGCTACATTGGTTGCAGCCAGTAGAATCAATGATAATAAACATTATTTAAGTGATGTTCTGTTCGGCGCGGGCTTAGGAACGGCAGTGGGAAGGGGCTTTGCGTTGGCTTACCAGAATCGATTAAATAATAATGGCATTTCTGCGGTGCCGCAATTGTCATTTAAAATTTATATACCACTCAATTAGAGAATGAAAAATAGAATATTTATCGTTTCGGTCATGGTATTAATGGCTTTATCCTGTGGTGTTGAATTAGCTGGTGAAGATCCAGAACCACCACGTGGTTATTTGAATAATACTTTTTTAAAATGGGCCTTAATGCTTGGTTGGGTAGAACTGGTAGATACCAAACCAGATATACCTGAGCA